>JAFDWD010000336.1 GCA_018268695.1 Actinomycetota bacterium | reverse complement strand
GTCGGAGACGATCGCGTCGATGATCGAGTGGTCGCCGAGCACGCGGGTCTCGGCGTCGACAGCAGGGTCGACCGTCGCGAGGCCGTCGGCCAGGACCGCGGCAGCCGGCTTCGGCATCGGCGGGGTGTAGCCGAGCATCGTCGCGGGCGTGGCCGGGATCGCCGCGACCGCGAGGAGCCGCAGGCGCGCGCCGATCTCCAGCGCCAGGCTCTCGGCGTGGCCGAGCGCGGCTTCGGCTTCCGGCGTGCCGTCGTAGGCGACCGCGATCAGGTGCGGGACCCGGCGCGGTCGCTTGGCGTAGCCGCGGGGCGCGGTCGCCACCGGGGCGGGCGCCCCGTGCAGAAGGCCGTGGGCGACGCTGCCGAGGAAGGTCCTTCCGACCGCGCCCCGGTGCCCGGCGCCGACCACGATCAGGTCCGCGTCCTCCTCCTCGGCGAGGTCGGTGAGGACGTGCGCCACCGAGCCGCCTCCGTAGACGCGCCCCTCGGCCGGCAGCGGATCGAGCAGCTCCATCGCGGGGGCGAAGAAGCGGTCCGCACCGGGCACTTCCGAGGGGCTGAGGCGCGATGGCCCGAACGCCAGCGGCGCCTTCGCTCCGACCACGTGGACGACGTCGACGTGGGACTCCTCATCGCCGAGATCCCGGGCGAGCGCCGCCGCGTCGCGGGCGCCTTCCTCGGGGTCGTAGCCGACGAGTATCCGCCGCGGACGCCACCTTCCGGCCACGGCCGTCATCGCGCGACCTCCGCCACCTTCGGTGTCGACTCCTCGGCTGTCGCCTCCGCGTCGCGATGGGGACGGGGGACGACGAGGACCGGACACGGCGCCTCGTGGATCAGCTTCGAGGACACCGATCCGAGCAGGGTCCGCGCGATCGGCCCGTAGCTGCGCGAGCCGAGCAGCAACAGGTCGTCGGGGCCGCAGTAGGCGGCCAGCTCGGGGACGACCGCGCCCTTGAGGGCGAACCCACGCGCCTCGACGTCCTTGGCGACCGACCTGACCCCGCGCTCGACCACCTCGAGCGCGTTCGGCAGCTGCGGCGGGATCGGCCCCGCGAAAGGTCCGGGGGCGGCGGTCGGCGGCGTCGTCACCGCGACGATGTGGAGAGGGAGGTCGGCGCGGCGGGCGAGCGCTTCGCCGCGCCGGAGGGCAGCGTCGGCTTCCGTCGATCCGTCGTAGCCGACGACGATCCGGGCGAACCCGTCATGGACCCGCTCGCGGTAGCCGTGCGGCGCGACGATCACCGGCACCGAGGCCCCGTGCAGGAGTCCCTCGGCGACGCTGCCGAGGAAGGTCCGCCCGACCGCGCCGCGGTGCGGCGATCCGACCACGGCCAGGTCGATGCCCTCACTTTCGGCGATGTCGTTCAGGACCTTGCCGGCGGAGCCGCCCACCCACACCTCGTGCTCGACCCTCTCCCGGCCCAGCTTCTTTGCCGCCTCGGCGAAGAACACCTTCCATTCGGCGGCCTCCTGATACCCGAGCAGCTCTCCCGCCACCGGCGGCGGCCCAGGGAACGGCAGGATGTGGGCCAACAGAAACCGGGCATCGGCACCGCAAAGATTTCCCGCCAGCGCCACCGCGTCCTCGGCACCCGCGCTCGCGTCATAGCCGATCAGAACCCGCCCCGGATTCCAGCCTTTGACCTCGCCACCCATCGTCTTCCCTCCTCGCCGTTTGTCGTCGCAACGAGGTTCGCCTCGCCCGGCTGGAATGCCATCCGTGGAACTCCACAGGCGGTGGGGGGGCGGCGTCAGAAGACGACACGAGCGAGGCCTGGCCCGACCTCCCAGGAAGTGCGAGCCAGGCCTCTAGTGTCGGCATCGCTACATGGCCTTCGCGGCCTGGTGGCTGTTGAAGACCGTGGGAACCTCCTCCATCTTCATGGACTCTCACCCCCTTTCCGATCCCGTGCCCGGCGCCCCTCGCCGGGAAGAAGCGACGGAATGCTAAGGGGGATTCCACTATCCAACAGATGGTGAGGAGGTGTCGTTTCCCAGTTTCCGGAAGTACCTTATGCTCGGCAATAATTGAGCACGGGAGCAAAACTTCGCAAAGGAGGTCAGGGTGGCTACGGCAGTCTCAAAACGGGCCGGTCAGCACGGGAAGAGCATCGAGGAAGTCGTCGCCTATGCGGTCAGCCACCGCATCCGCGTCCAAATCCTGATCGTCCTCAACCAGGGGACCTACACGACCGCGGAGATCGCCGACGTCATCGGAGAGCCACTCAACCGGGTTGGCAATCACATCCGGGAACTGGTGGATGCCGGTTCGATTGAGATTGCCGATACCAAGCGCCGTCGCAATGCTCAGCAGCACTACTACCGGGCGGTCCGCACGCCGTTCTTCACCGACGCTGACGCTGAAGACATGACCTGGCAGCAACGGCAGGTCACGGCGGGTCTCGTCATCCAGTCGCTCGTGGCCGAGATGATGGCCGCCCTGTGGGCCGGAAACATGTTCGATGACGCTCGCGACTGGCTGACCTGGGATCGGTTCAACCTCGATGCGGAGGGTCGCCAGGAACTGTTCGAAGAGCAGGAAGAGTCCTGGAAGCGCCTCGAAGCGGTCAAGGCCAGAGCAACGAATCGGGTTGCCAAGTCGGGTGAGGAAACTGCCCCATACGTAGTCGGCGTACTCGGGTTCGGTCGAGTTCTCAAAGCGCCGGAGCCCTCCCACTCAGTAGATCCTGAGTAACGTACATAGGCTGATTGACGGGCGCCATTTGAACTGGCACGCTCAAATGGTCAGTCGAAGTTAGGTCAGTCGGCAGCCTCCAAGACTCCGGACCGGCCTGACGACCAGCACGGTGGATATGCGGGGTCCCATCCGGCCCCGCCGCTCCCTGGGCTGGGCGGCGACGCCGTTGCCATGAATTCGGTCCCCCATGCCACCCCGAAGACGCTGCCCGCTTCCCGCCCGGGCAGCGATGGCGGGGCGGGAGACGAGGCGTTCCGCTGGGACGTGCTCGTCTCCCGCCTGCTGCACCCGATCCAGGCCTCGATGATCGAAGCGCTGCTGTGGATCGGCCTCCCGCTGTCCCCCTCCGACTTGTCCCATATGTATGACGGCAAGTTCAGCAACTCCCACACGGGCTATCACGTGCAGGTGTTGGCGAAGCTCGGGATCGTCGAGCTGGTCGGGACCGAAAAGGTCCGAGGCGTCACCCGGCATCTCTACGCCCTGTCGCCCGGGCTGCGATGGGGCAAACCAGCGCGTTTATAGGTACGCAGTTTTTGGTATAACACCGATCGGTGGAGAGGTCGCGCCGCATCGGGAGGTGCCTGGGGACGCTTGCGCTCGTGCTCGCGGCCATGTCGATGCTCGCCTCCACCGCCGCGGCGAACGAAGCGCGGATCATCGAAGCGAAGCGGCTCGAACCGCGGGTCGTCGAACTGACGATCGCGACGCCGGCGTTCGCCGAACCGACCCACGTCGACGTCGACCTCCCGAACGGCTACGACAGCGAACCGACCCGGCGGTGGCCGGTCGCCTACTTCCTCGCGGGCACGCAGAACACCTACAAATCGTTCAACAGCGTCGTCCACGGGGTCGCGCTGACCGAAAGCTTCCCCGCGATCGTCGTCTCGCCGAACGGCGACAGCGGCTACTGGAGCGACTGGTGGAACGGGGGTGCGCTGGGCCCGCCGGAATACGAGAGCTTCGTCATCGACCAGCTGATCCCGTTGATCGACGAAGAATTCCGCACGATCCCCGACCGCGCCCACCGGGCGATCGCCGGGGTCTCGATGGGCGGCTACGGATCGATGATGCTCGCCGCCCGCCACCCGGACCTCTTCGCCGACGCGGCCAGCATCTCCGGCGCCACCGACAGCAACCGGCCTGAGCTCGCCGCCGCGCTGTCGGGCAGCTCGGCCCTTCAAGGCGGCGCCCCGGACGCGATCTACGGCCCGCGCGCCACCCAGGAAGTCCGCTGGCGCGGCCATAACCCGACCGATCTCGCCGCCAACCTGCGCGGCCTGAACCTGCAGGTGCGGACCGCCAACGGCATCCCGAACCCGGCGATCGGCGAGGAACTCCTCTCGCTCGACTCCGTCTCCTGCCTGATCGAGGCGGGGGTGCATGATGGCACCGTCAGCTTCGACCAGAAGCTCGACGAACTGGGCATCCCACACCTCTTCAAGGAATACGGGCCGGGCTGCCACACGCCGGAGAACTTCACCCGCGAGATCATCGCGACGCTCGAAGTCTTCACCGAACAGCTCGCCGACCCGGCCCCGGAACCGACCACCTTCTCCTACGAATCGATCGAACCTGAATTCGACATCTACGGCTGGCACGTCGCCGCCGACCCGCGGCGAGCGCTCGAGTTCATGCGCCTCAGCAACGTCACCTCCGGCGGCATGATCGTCGCCGGGTCGGGAAAGACGACGATCACCTCGCCGCCGCTCTTCGCGGGCGCCGACCTGGTCGAGCTCCACGGCGCGACGACGCCGAGTGCGGTCCCCGACGCCGCCGGCCGCATCACCTTCGCCGTCGACCTCGGCGCCCCGGACTCCGTCCAGGAGTACACCCTGGGGGCCAACCCCACCGAAGACGCCCGGTCCGTCACCTTCGCGCCCCGCTACCCGCCGCCGTCCGGCCAAGCCCCCGGCACCCCGTCCGGCGAAGCCGAAGAAGGCTGGACCCGTGGACCCAATGACCCTCGCCCGACCTGCCGGGTCCCCGACCTCTCGGGCGCCACCCCGAAGCGCGCTCGCGCCCGCCTGCGCCAGACCGGCTGCCGCCTCGGCAAGGTCCGCCGCCCCCGCGGCCAAGGCACCACCGTTATCGCCCAGCACCCGAAGCCCGGCCGCCGCCTACGAGCCGGCTTCAAGGTCGGCGTCCGGCTCGGCTGACGCCGCTCACGACGAGCGGCCCTCTTGCAGGCCACCGTCTCTCGCTGAAGCCGACCACCAACTCAACGTTCGAAGTCGCGAGATCGATCGCGGGTCAAGGAACGGCGACCATCGGTGGGATCGCGAAGTCTGTCGATCCAGGTATTCCATAGTATTCAACTGGTATGCCAATGAATTCGGATAACTAGGGATTATCGGTGGCCACCGCCCCGGCCGGACCACATATCATCGGGACGATGGCTGAAGCTGCAGGGTCTCCAGCCGACGACCACTCGGTGGTGCTGACCCGGGTCGGGTTGGAGGAGGTATCGGAGGAACTGCTCGCCGATCTCGAGTCCCTCTACTCGCAGGCCTTCCAAAGCTCGCGCATGCATCAGATGCTGCGCGAAGACGTCGCCGCCGAACCGGCGATCTTCCAGCTCTTCATCGTTCGGGCCGGTCCGTCGATTCTCGGCGCCAGGGTGATCGAGTCGAAGGTCCATCCCGGGTTCGACTACATGGGGGAGCCACCCGTTCACGGCAAGCGGTTCTGCGTCTCGCCGGCGGCGCGGGGATCCGGGATCGGAAAGCTGTTGATCGCGGCGGGCAAGACCTACTGCTTCGACGAGCTGGGGGTTCGGGTGATTTTCGGGGAGAGCAACGAGATCGGGGCGCTCGCGCTGCACGGGCGTGAGGGCGCGCTGTACTCGCTTGCCTCGATCGAGGAGAGGTCGAGGCGGAACGACTCCGCCGAAAATGTCTCCTTCTTCCGGGAGTTCCTGGTCAATCCCAAATTCAGGCAGTACCGGTTTCCGTGCGGAGGGGGAGTCCGATTCGCCTACTGCGCGGACGACGACATCGCCGCGACGTTCCGAGATGCGCGGTACCTCTCGTACGCGCAGTTACTTCGGGCCGCATGAGTGTGACGCTCGCCATCGAGGTCTGATCCATGCTTGACAGCACCCAGTTGCGGGTCGTCATCAAGCCCCTCGACCGCGTCTTGGTGTCGTTGCGCTTCGGGTTGATTCCACTGGTCGCGATCTGCCTCAGCCTGCCGATCATCACTTCATCGCTCCAGGGCTCCGGCGAGCGTCTCACCGGCCTCGTCGGCCCACTGATCGCTATCTGCTACCTGATGCTTCTCCAGTTGCAGTCGGTCGGCGATCGGGTGGACTGGCTGCTCGCGTCGGTGCGACGCAGGATCGCGATGGCCTGCGATCACGACTATGGCTCCACCCACGAGGAGAGGGGCCTCGCCTGCTATCTGACTCCGGACGTCTTCCAGGCACCGCTCTTCAGGTACGAGGGCCAGACCGAGCTAGTCCTCGATCTGGCGCACGCATGTGTCGAAGAGGACCCCTGTCGCTTCTGGTTCGTCGAGGGTCGAAGCGGTACCGGTAAGACCCGGACCGCGCTCCGGCTGGTGCAGGCGCTGATCCGTGACAACCGCCTGTTCACGTACGCGTGTCGATGTCACCTGTACGACTTCAGCAGGTCCCCCTCCGTGCAGACGGATCTCGTCCGGAAGTTGAGGAGGGGCCGCCTCGCCCGCGGGGTTGTCTTGGTGGACAACTTCCACTTGGTCACGCCCGTCGCGCTGCAGCAGCTCACCGACCTCATCATCGACCGACGGGAGTCCCGGCCGGCTCATCTCCTCGTGTTCTTCACCCGGCCCGGCGATGCCTGGACGATGGGCCCGGGTTCCGACGTCCGACTCCTCTCCGAAGCGAAAACCGCGGGGTGCTACGTGGAGTTGAGCGGACCACCCGCGAACGTGGTCGAGGACGGCGTCGCGGAGATCGACGAGATGGCCGCCGATCTCGTCGCCGGCCTTCGTCGGGACGGCATCGCCAGCGCCGCCCAGCTTCACCTCGCGCAGGTGATCGCCCGGAACGGCTCGGCACCGGAAGACGTGCTCATCACCCTGCACCTTCTTCTCGGCCGGGCCGAAGGCCCTGAGCCGCCGCCGGATCTGATCGGACTGCTTGGCATCCTGGCCGGGCTGAGCGTGCATCGCGGCTCGTTTTCTCGCCGCGAGCTGCGAGGCGGGATCATGTCCCTCGCCCGCGAAAAGGATGGCCCCGGCCTCCTCAACGCCGCCGGTCTCCTGCGTTCATTCCGGCGCCTCCGCAAGTTGGGTCTGGTCACGCGGCTCGACTCGGACGGGGCGCTATACCTGTTCCACGAGGAACTTGCCGAACTCTGCGTCGACCGCCTCGCGCACCTGCCGATCTTCGAGTCGTCGTTGAGAGCGATCGGCAAGCTGCGCCTGTCGTGGCTGACGGAGACCGGCGAGGCGCTCGAGACCTGGCTCGTGGCGACCGAGATCGGCGACCGACGCGGGATCGTCGAGTGCTTCGAAGCGGCGCTCGCCGCGGGCGCGATGAAACGGATGCTGCCCTGTCTGCGGCGTGCGCAGGCACGCGGGACCCTGAGCCCGACGCAGCGACTGGAGCTGGCGATTCTGCTCGACCGCACCGGGGAGTTCGCGGAATCGCGAGAGCTGTTTACCGATGAGCGTCTGCGTGAGGCGGCGGTTGACAACAACCTCGCACTCCTCCTGGCCGCCAGCCGGGTCGAGGTCAACCACCCCTCCCTGCACGAGCTCGACCTGCAGATCCTCCTTGATGACCGCGACCCTCTGGTGAACCTGATCGGCAGCTACTGGGAGCTCCACGTCGACACCCACTTCGGTCGCTTCGCCCCCGATCCGATGCTGGCGGTCGCGGAGGACGCACTGCCGATGGTCGAGGCAAGGGGCAGGTTCTGGCAGGTCCACTCCCTGGGCCGGATGCACTTCGATTCACTGCGAGCTTTCTATCTGTCAGGAAGCAGCGCTTACAGGGAGTTGGAATCGAAGCCGCGCCGTCGGCTGGACGCCTACCTCAAATCGCGACTTCCGAACTACGCGGGAATGCACCTTCTCTATCGCAACGCGCACCTCCTCGGCCATATCCTGCTTCCCCGCCTCGCCCTGCTCGGCCGACCGGTGGATGCCGATGCCGCCGCCTTCGCAGGTGTCGAGCTGCAGCGGTCCGCCTCCGTCCAGGATCTGGCGAAAGGCGCCCTCCAGTACTACCTGCGCGCCCGCGATGAGTTCTGGCAGGTGGGGGATCGGGAGGCGGCCTACCTCAAGGCCGACGTCCTCAACGCGAGGATGATCCAAGGCGATGCGGATCTTCCACAGCTCCGGGTCGCGCTGGATGACTACCGCGATTTCATCGCGACGGGTGGATTCACGATGCTGAACGGCTATCCCCACTTCTACTACTTCCGATGGCACCTGCTCATGCACTTCCGTGACCTTGGAGAAGGCATGACCGCGGCGCCAGCGGAAGACCATCTCGCGCAGGCGCGTGAGGCACTGGACGAGATGATCGAGATCGACAGCCTTACCGCCAATGAGTATGCGCTGCAGCGGGGGAGGTTGCTGACGATCCTCATGGGTGGCTTCGACGGGCCGCTGGACGTGGTCGAGCTGACGGAGGCGAGCGCGAAGATGGAGGAGCTCGGCTACGGGTTCGAGCGAGACCTTCTCGACCGGCTCATCGTTCAGAGCGGGCGCCTCACCCCCGTCGAACTTTGGGACATCTTTCGATACCTCCCGTTCGTCCACCAATGAGCGCGTTCAGCGCCAGTACTCGATCGGGACGATTGCTCCACCAGCTGCGCGTTCCGCCAGCGCCGCGACCTGATCGCGAAGATCGGCGGAGGTCTTCTCCCGCAGCCCGCGACGGATGATCCGGGCCAGCTCGGGCGCATGCTCCACGTCGATGCCGGCCACCGCCGAGTGGGTGGTGCCGAGGCGCAGGCCGTAGCCAAGCCCGTAGGGCAGCCTCCGATAGTTGGTGAGGACGCCCACCCGGGCGAGGTTCTCATACATCCCATACGCCGCCTCTTGGTTATCGGCCCGGACCCAGATGTGGTGAGTGGCGGGCCACGACTTCACACCTTGGTCGTCGCGACGGACCAGGTCGACGCCCTCGTCGACGAGAGCGTCTTCCAGCGCCAGCGCCGAGCCGAACAGGCGATGCTCGTACTGGGCCAGCCAGTCATGTCTCAGCAATGCGAGACCGAACAGGTAACTGTTCTCGGCGTGCGAGCTGGAGACGAAGCTCGACAGGCCGGAGATGAGCTGTCGCCATAGCGGCCCGTTCCGCCTCGCCACGATCCCGGCCTTCTGCGGTCCGGGAAAGCTCTTGTGGAGGGTGAAGAGCATGAGATCGAAACCCCAGTCCATAGGGTTCTTGTACCGCCGCGACAGGACCGGCACCAGACACTGTGAGGCATCGAAGATCTTCACCGGCCCGCGCAGTTCGCCGATGAACGAGAAATCCTCGAACCGAAGCCCCTCGCTGCGGTCGATGAACACGAAGTCGGGGCGCTCGCGCTCCACGACCTCGGCGGCGCCGACCTGATCGACGCAGAGGCGCTCACGGTCCAGCGGGATGTTGACGGTCTTCAACCCCAGTCGGTGGAGGATCGCCTCGGTGCTGAAGTGACCTCCCCCCTCCTCCGGGAGCAGCATCACCTTCTGCCCGATCGTCGCGATGCTCATGAAGACCGCGGCGTGGGTCTGAAGTCCGCTGAGAAGACGGAGGGAGGCCTCCGATGCGCCCAGCGCACCGGCAAGGTGCCGATGTATCTGCGCGAGGTCGCCGGCTGATTCCTCGCGGCCGGCGAACTGGATCACCGTCTCCATCGCCGTCTGGCGATCGCGCACCTTGTCGGTCAGGTAGAGGCCATGGAGAAACGCCGTGTGGTCTCGGTCCGCGAGCACGAACGGCAGGCTGTCGACGGGAGTGAGGACCACGGACCGCCCGAGTTGCTCGCGTTGGCGCCGCAGTGACGCGAGCAGTGACTCGCGCGAGATGTCCGCCACCGATAATCCCTAGTTATCGCCTCAGGCGAACCTCCCGAGGACATCGGCGTTCGAGACGACTCGTCTCAAGGCCGCGTCGGAGACGTGGGTGTAGATCTCCGTCGTGCTCAGGCTGGCGTGCCCGAGGAGGCGTTGGATGTAGCGGATGTCGACGCCCGCCTCGATGAGTTGGGTCGCGGCGGTGTGGCGGAGCATGTGGGGGGTGACGCGGTTGGAGAGGCCCGCGGCTGAGGCGACCTTCGCAAGCCTGGATCTCATCGCCGAGGTGCTGAGGGGGGCGTAGTGGAGGTTGAAGAGGAGGAAGGGATGGGTGGGGGAGAGGGTGTCCCTTGCGTCGAGATAACCCGCGGTGAGTTGGGTGATCCAGTCGTTTGTGAGGTAGACGCGGCGCTCGCGGCGCCCCTTGCCGAGAAGGCGGATCGTCTGGCCGGAGATGTCGATGTCTCGGCACTTGATCCCGACGACCTCGTGGACTCGCACTCCTGTGGCCAGCATGAGCGCGACCGCCAAGAGAGTTGTTCCCTCATGGGGTCGGTCTTGGATCGAGGCGACGTTTCCCGACCAGGCGCCGGGGCCTGCCATCGCCTTGAGGAAGGCGAGAAGCTGCTCGAGGTCATGGGCGGGGAGGAATCGGGGAAGCTTGCGGGACCGTCCGAACGCGATCGTCGCGCCGCTCCAGGGATCCTCGGCGAGGAGGTTCTCCGAGAGCATCCATCGGGAGAAGCCGCGGAGAGCAGCGGCTCGGCGTCGCAACGATGCCGGGGAGAGGCCGGAGTCCCTTTGCAACTCAAGGAAGGAGATGAGGGACTCTCGGTCGATCTGGTCGACCTGGGTCGTGGACCCGATGTGATGCTCGAAGCATCCGACATCGCCGTCGTAGGCACGGGTCGTGTGGACCGAAAGACTCCGTGTCTGCAGCCAGCGGTGGTACTGCCTGCGCGCATCCTTGATCTCCAAATCGAACCTCTCTTGGCTTAAAGAACCGGGGTGTAGAGAGGGTCGACCGCGAGGATCGATCGCTGAGGGTTCGGGCGTCGACCTGCAAGCGTCGCGACCGAGGGCTCGACTACGTCGGGGTCATTCGGCCAGCGCCGCGCTGAGCCGAGGCTCGACCTTCTCGAGCGCTCGGCGCACCCGCCGGTCGAAGGTCGCGAGGTCGGCCCCGAGCCGCTCGGCGGTCGCGATGGCGAAACCGTCGGCAAGGCTGATTCCAAGGGCACGGCGACGAGCGGCAAGGCGGGCGGTGGCGGCGTCGGGCGAGGACGTGCGGATGCCGAGCGACGCCATGGCATCGACCGCCGCCCGGAGGGTCCGCTCGTCCTCGGCCGGACGGACCAAGGCCTCGGCGTAGTTGACGGTGCAGATCACGAGTTCGGTCTTCGTCGAGGAGAACCGACCGAACGTCTCTCGTGCCGCGGAATGGTGAGCGTCGGCACGATCGAGCGCAGCGATCACCACGTCGGTGTCGAGGACGCAGATCGCCATCGACGGACTCCTGGGGACCTCAGCCGCGCTCTTCGGAGCGGAGCTTCTCCAGGTAGTCGGATCCGTAGAGGCCGTCAAAAACTCCCAGTGCAGACTCCAGGTCAGGTGCCGCCCGATGGACGACGATGCGATCCGCCCCCTCGGCCTCGATCACGACCTCGTCCCCAGGTCGAAGCCCGGCGGCCTCGAGGCTCTCAACCGGCAGGGTCACCTGGTGCTTGGAAGAGATTCGTGGCATGCCTTTACCTTAGCGTAAAGGGCCCCGGACGCTAGCGGTCGGCTGGCAGCAGCTGGAACGCCCCGCCCTGCAGCGGCTCGACCGGTCGGAAGTCGCGCTCGTCGAAGCTGAGGAGGCGCACCGTGTCGTAGCGGGCGGCGAGCACGACCACGGCGCAGTCCGAGAGGCCGAGCTCAAGGTCCGCGTAGCGAGCGTCGAGGCCGGCGACCGTCGCGTAGTCGCCCGGCGACAGGCAGGCGACGTCGAACCGTCGCGCCGCCAGATCCTCGAGGAAGGCCCGACGCGCGTCCTGGCCCAGGCGCACCCCGAGCATGTAGTCGACCTCGGCGGCCACCTGTGCGGGCAGGACCAGATCGCCCGGCTCATGACGGAGGATCTCGAGGATCTGTCCCCGGCGAGGCTCGTCCTCGTCGGCGACCGCGACGAGCGGCGCCGCGTCGCAGATCAGCGTCACGCGCCGAAGCCGTCCAGCAGCTCCGCCGCGGGGATCTCCGAGATCGGTCGCGGATCGGAATCGATGCGCTTGCAGCCCCGGGCGAGGGCGAAATTGCGATCGCCATCGGAGATCGGGTCATACCGGGTGATCGCATCCCTGATGATCTCGGCCTGTGAGCGACCGAGGTGCTCGGCGAGG
>JAFDWD010000335.1 GCA_018268695.1 Actinomycetota bacterium | reverse complement strand
GGGCCCCAGTAGACGTCCTCGTCGGGCTCCCAGACGTCGACGCGGCCGCCGGCGAAGCCGAAGGTCTCGAAGCCCATCGACTCGAGCGCGACGTTGCCGGAGAGGATCAGCAGGTCGGCCCAGGAAAGCGCCTTGCCGTACTTCTGCTTCACCGGCCAGAGCAGGCGACGGGCCTTGTCGAGGTTGCCGTTGTCGGGCCAGGAGTTGAGCGGGGCGAAGCGCTGCTGGCCGGCGCCCGCGCCGCCGCGGCCGTCACTGACCCGGTAGGTGCCGGCGCTGTGCCAGGCCATCCGGATGATCAGCGGGCCGTAGTGGCCGAAGTCGGCGGGCCACCAGTCCTGCGAGGTGGTGAGGACCTCCTCGATGTCCTTCTTCACCGCGTCGAGGTCGAGCGATTCGAAGGCGGCCGCGTAGTCGAAGTCGGCGCCCATCGGGTTCGCCTCGGCCGGGTTCTTGGCGAGGATCTTCAGGTTCAGCTTCTGCGGCCACCAGCCCTGGTTGCCGCCGCCCTCGACGGGCTCGGGGGCGCGCCCGTGGACGGGGCACTTCTCCGCTCCGTCGACCTGGGGCTCGTCCATTTTCCCGACGACCGCGTTGGGCGTCTCATGCGTGTCAGACACGTGATTCCTTTCGACAGCTGGGGCATCGGCCCCAGTAGATGACCTCGGCCTCGTCGATGGCGAAGCCGTGAGTTTCAGAAGCGGTGAGGCAGGGGGTGTCACCGACGGCGCAGTCGACATCGGCGATCGCGCCGCAACCGCGGCAGATGACGTGGTGGTGGTTGTCGCCGACCCGCGACTCGTAGCGGGCGACCGAGCCCGCGGGCTCGATCCGCCGCACCAGCCCGGCGTCGGTGAGCGCCCGCAGCACGTCGTAGACGGCCTGCGGCGAGACCTCGCCGAGCTCCTCCCGGATCGACTCGATCAGCGAGCCGGTATCGGCGTGCGGGTTGTCGTACACGGCCGCGAGCGCCGCCAGCCGGGGTTGGGTGACCCGAAGGTCGGCCCCCCGCAGCAACTGCTCGTAATCGACGGTCGCCGACATCGCGAGCAGTATGCCGCTTTTCTGGAATCGATCAAGTTAAGAAGTCGAAAACCGCCAGCCATGCCGGATCGCGGCGTCGCGGACAGCCTCGCGATCGGGCTCCGCCTCGGGCTCCGACGCGCCCGCCTCGCGGAAGAACTCCTCCATCCCGGCGGGCGTGAAGGTGAGGACGCGCCGCCCCGCCGCGTCGCCGATGTTGGCGCCGGAGTGGACGACGCCGGCCGGGACATACACCGTCTGGCCGGGCCCGAGCCGCTCGCTCACCCCGTATGCGGCGGCAAGGACCAGCCCGCGTGCGGGTGGTCGACGAGCAAGCAGAACGCTCCGCCGGTCTCGTCCCCCGTGAGGTGGATCTCGGTCCGCACGCCTCCCGGCATCCAGACGATCTCGGGGTCGGCGGGCATTGGGTGAGACTAGGGGGTGGAAAGGGACGGGCAAGGCACGCGAGGCGTTGCGGCGAGCCCGGCCGTCTCGGCCACGCCCCCTGCACGCTTGTCTCGCTATGCGAGACAAGCGTGCAGGGGGCCGGGGTATGGAAGGCGAGGAGAAACTGCGACGCCCTTGCGAGAGACGTGCGGGAGACGCCACGAACTCCACACTTCCGCGCAGGTCCCTCCACGTTCGTGCACCTTCCGTCCGACCCCGATGTTGACGGGCCGAAAACCCGTCTATATGGCTGGTTTTCGGCCCGTCAACGTGGGGGCGTTGGGGCAGCGTGGCGGATGTGTGGAGTTCCGGGCGGAAGTGTCACGGAACGCTCGGACTTTCAGACGGAACCGTCACGTCCTGGGCGTCTCATGGAGGTCACAGCCTGTCAGGACCTCCATGAGACGCCCAGGGCCGCCACTCGGACGGCCGCAACCGCCGGCGCAACGCCTCCGCCGCGATGGCCGAAATCTCGCCTCCTCTTCTGCCGCCGCGGCCGTTGCGCGCGGTGGCCCGGTCGCGACACGATGGTTCGGTGACCGGGGACTACACGCAGTTGCCCGCCGACCTGCCGGTTCCGGTCGACGACGGGGCCGCGGACGGGATGGTGGGGAGGGAGGTGCCGGACGAGCTCGGGCTCGCCGACCTGGGTCTGCTTGTCGCCTACGTCTATCCGATGACCGGCACGCCCGGGCGGGCGCTGCCGCAGGGTTGGGACGACATCCCCGGTGCCCGCGGCTGCACGCCTCAGGGCTGCGCCTACCGGGACGCGCTCGCCGCCTTCGAGGAGCTGGGGGCGACGGTGGTCGGGATCAGCGCCCAGCCGGCCGCCGAGCAGGCCGAGTTCGCGTCCCGTGAGCACATCCCGTTCGCGCTGCTTAGCGACGAGGGCCTGTGTCTGCGCGAAGTGCTCGGGCTGCCGACCTTCGAGGTCGACGGGAGCGTCCTCTACCGGCGCCTCACCTTCGTCGCTGCCGAGGGACGCGTCGTCAAGGCCTTCTATCCCGTCTTCCCACCCGACCGCGATGCCGCCGAGGTGCTCGCCTGGCTGGGCGGGCGGGTGGCCGAGGCGGAAGGGGCCTGATGACCGCGCTGGCGGAGACGATCGCGATCCAGGGGCGGGTGCTGCGCCACGTCCTCGACCTCGACCTGGAGCCGGCCGCCGCGCGGCTCGAAGGCGCCGAGCGGGTCTGGCTCGTCGGCACCGGGACCAGCGAGCACGCGGCGCGCCTCGGCGCCGCGATGCTCACCACTGTCGGCTTCGACGCGCGCGCCGCCTCGTCGGCCGGGTTCGTCGCGGCGCTCCCGCCGCTCGGCCCGGGCGACGCGCTCGTCGTCATCAGCCACACCACCGAGACCGCCTTCGCGCGGCGCGTCCGCGAGGAGGCGCTCGCCGCCGGCACCCGCCTCGTCTCGATCACCGCGGAAGGCAAGGGCTGGCCGGAGGCGGTCGAGGCGGCACCGCCGGAGCGCTCGGAGACCTACACCGCGAGCTACCTCGCCGCCCTCCTCGTCTTCGCCCGCGTCACCGTCGCGCTAGGCGGGGCGGAGTGGGGCGAGGACGACCTGGCGGCGCTTCCGAGCCTGGTCGACGGGGCCGGCGTCGAGCCGCTCGCGGTCGAGGCGCCGCCCGGCCGGCTCACGGTCATCTTCGGGGCCGGACCTACGGCGGTGACCGCGCGCGAGGGCGCGCTGAAGCTCCGCGAGGCGTCCCGCGTCCTCGCCGAGGGCTTCGAGGCCGAGTACCTGCTGCACGGCTCCGCCGTGCCGCTCACCGCCGACGACCATCTCGTCGCCCTCGACCCCGCCGGCGATCCGACCGGCCTCACCGCGTCCCTCGCCGAGGCCGCCGAGCGCGAGGGGATCCCCGTCGCCCGCCTCGACCCACCGTCCGATCTCCACCCGCTGCTCGCCCAGTTCCCCCTGACGGTCCGTCTTCAGTCCCTCGCCTCCCGCTGGGCCGACCGCCGCGGCGTCGACCCCGACACGGTCATCCTCGGCGCCTGGGCCGACACCGCTCTTTGGTCCCTGGCCGGTTGAATCAACCGTCTCGGCGGCTTCGCCGACCTTCCCGGAGTCGCCCTCGCCGAGCCCGGCTGACCGCTCAGCCGGGCGGGTTCTCGTCGAACTGCGGGGCGCTGTCGCCGATCTCCTCCCAGGGGGCGTTGTAGGCGACCTGGAGGTGGAATTCGGGCTTCATGTCGAGGTCGCGCATGAGGCCCGCGGCGACGAAGTATTTGCCGCCG
>JAFDWD010000334.1 GCA_018268695.1 Actinomycetota bacterium | reverse complement strand
TTCCGTGCGTAACTCCGAGGGTTCGTAACGCTTCCGCCCGGAACTCCACACCCCCGTCACGGTTCCCCAACGCCCCGATGTTGACGGGCCGAAAACCCGACATATAGGCGGGTTTTAGGCCCGTCAACATCGGGGCTCAGACGGAAGGCGCACGGACGTGGAGGGACCTGCGCGGAAGTGTGGAGTTCTTGGCATCTCCCGCGCGTCTCACGGGACGGTGTCGCAGTTTCTCCTCACCTTTCATACCCCGGCCGTCTCGGCCACGGCCACAGCCAGCCCCCTGCAACCCTCGATCCGACCGTGGGCCGGCATACGGAGGGGCAGGCATGCAAGTCGTCGAATGAGGCTGGATGAGCTCCGAGGTTGCAGAGAAGCCGGTCCAGTTCAAACCGGGGATGGATGAGCGAAGCACGAGGGTCGCCGAACGGATGGCGACGCCGATGCTGATCGCCGCGGCGCTGGTCATCCCCAGCGTGGCGCTTTCGGAGTCGCATCCGGGCGGGGCGCTGGAGACGATCGCGTTCGCGCTCAACTGGATCACCTACCTCGCCTTCCTGACCGAGCTCGTGGTGATGCTCATCGTCGTCCCCCACCGCTGGACCTGGCTCAAGCACAACCCGCTCGACCTGGTGATCTGCGTCTTGACCCCGCCGATCCTGCCCGCCGGCCTGCAGGCCCTGCGCGCCCTGCGACTCCTGCGGCTGCTGCGACTGCTGCGACTCGCCCAACTCTCGCGCGAGGTCTTCTCCCTGCAGGGCCTCCGCTACTCCGCCCTGCTCGCCCTCTTGACCGTGATCGGCGGCGGCGCCGTCTTCGGCGCCTTCGAGAAGCACTCCCAGCACCTCACCTTCTGGCAGGACACCTACTGGGCGATCACGACGATGACCACCCTCGGCTCGAACATCTACCCGACCACGACCGGCGGCCAGATCGTCTCGACCTGCATCCTCCTGATCGGGATCTCCTTCGTCGCCCTGATCACCGGTGGGATCGCCCAGCGCTTCCTCGCCCCCGAACTGACCCAGATCGAGCAGGAGCTGGCCGCGGAAGAGATCCGCCCCGAGGACGTCGCCCTGCGGGAACTGAAGAGCGTCCAGGAACAGCTCCAGTCGCTGCAGCTCGCGGTCGAGACGCTCGCCCGCGAACGCGAAAGCATCGACGCCGCGTCGCGCCCGGTGACCGAGCGGGCCTAGAGGCCCGGCACCAGCGCGTCGACGATCGTGCCCTGCTCCAGCCCGGCGATCACCTCGGCGGTGCGGGTCATGTCGTCGATCATGCCCTCATCGGCGAGGCTGACGATCCGGTCGCGCGGCCCGATCGTCCCCAGGGCGCTGCGCACCTCGCCGTCCGGCAGGACGATCGGCACGGCGATCGTGGCGGCCCCGATCTCCGACTCCTCGTCACAGACCGCGTAGCCACGGTCGCGGATCCGCACCATCTCCGACTCGAAGTCCTCCTCGTCGACGATCGATTTCTCGGTGAAGCGGGCCATGCCGCCGCCCGCCGCGATCAGGCGCTCGCGCTGCGCGGGCGAGACGTAGGCGAGGATCGCCTTGCCCGACCCGGCCACGTTCGGCGCCATCGGCTGTCCGAGCGGCACCGTCACCGTCATCCGGTTGGGGTCGATGGTCGGCAGCGAGCGCACGCAGATGATCGCGTCGTCGACCACCGAGGCGAGGAAGAAGCACTCGCGCCAGCGGTCG
>JAFDWD010000333.1 GCA_018268695.1 Actinomycetota bacterium | reverse complement strand
GACCGCCACGCGGCGCCGAAGATCGCGCGGGCGCTGCAGGACCTGGCGGCGCGGCCGGAGATCGAGGCGATCGTCGTCACCCGCGGCGGCGGCAGCCTCGCGGACCTTTGGGCCTTCTGCGACGAGACCCTCTGCCGGACCGTGGCGATGCTGCGCGTGCCGGTGATCAGCGCGGTCGGGCACGAGCGCGACTCGACCTTGATCGACGACGTGGCCGCGGTGTGCTGCTCGACGCCGACCCATGCCGCCGAGGCGGCGGTGCCGCTCGATTGCGGGGTCGCGCGGGCCGAGGTGCGGCGGATGGCGGGCGCCCTGCGGCGCGGGGCCGACGGGGCGATCGCGGCACGGGCGCGGCATCTTGGCGCGCTGGCACGGGGCCCGGCGCGCGCGCTCCAGCGTCAGCGCACGATCCTGAACCAGAAGACGCGCGAGATCCGCGCCGCTTCCGAACGCGGCATCGCCGACCGCTCGGCGTCGCAGCGGCGAATCGCGGGCCTCGTCCTCGAACGCGCGCGGCGACGAGCCCTCGGCCAGGTCGAACGGGCGGGGGATGACGGGCGGCGCCACGGGGCCGCGCTCGACTCCGCCGCCGAACGGGCCGTCGCCCAGCGCCGCGAGGCATTGCGCAACGCCGCCGTGGCGCTCCGCGCCCACGACCCCGAGCGCACCCTCGAGCGCGGCTACGCCCTGGCCGAGAGCGCCGACGGGGAGCCGCTGACCGGGGCCGCCGCCGTAGCCGCCGCGGAGCGGTTTAGCCTGCGCTTCGCCGATGGCAGAATCGACGCAAGAACCGATGGAGATCCCGATCCCGGGCCCGGAGGAGATCACCGTGACTGACGGCTCTCCGGCTTCCTACGAGGCCGCCGTCGAGCGCCTCGAGGAGATCATCGACCGCCTCGACTCCGGCCAGGCGGGCCTCCGCGAGACCCTCGACCTGTGCAAAGAGGGCAAGCGCCTGGTCGACTACTGCGCCGGCGAGCTCGACGCCGTCGGCGAGGGGCTGAAGGAACTGAACCTCGACGATCTGGCGGCGCGCCTCGATTCCTCGGCCGGTCCGGCCTGAGCCGCCGCGCCCGGGGAAGGGAGGCGGGGGCTGGCGGCGAGCACGGCCGTCTCGGCCATGGCCCTGGCAGGCTGTGGCCGTGGCCGAGACGGCGGGGGGATGTGAGGGAGCGCGTCGGACCGGGAGGTACGCCGGGCCCCGAACGGTCAGGGATCTGCGCTGTTCGAAAACTCGCCATGGCCGATCTTTCGAACACCGCAGGCCCTGGGGTGTTCGAAACTTGGTCCATGGTCAAGCAAGGAACACCGCAAGCCTTCCGTGGCTCCTTGCGGTGTTCGAGATCCGTCGTATGGGCGGATAACGAACACGGCAGATCCCTGACCGTTCGAATCCCCGAACTTCCGCACGGAACCCTCATGTCCTGGGCGTCTCATCGCGGTCACAGCCAGGACCGCGATGAGACGCCCAGGGCACCGCAGCTAGGACTGCCGCCCCTCCGGCCCCGAGCACAGCCTCCCCACTGCCGGGCAGCCGCGGCAGAGGTCCCAGGTGCGGTCGGGCTCGGGGGCGGGGGAGAAGTTGCCGGCGCTGATCGCGGCGACGGCGGACTCGATGCGGGTGCGGCCGGCGGCCATGTCTTCGGGGGTGAGGACGGTGCGGACCGGGGCGTCGGCGCGCTCGAGGAAGACGTAGGCGACCTCGACCTCGACCGCGCCGAGGCTCTCCGCCGCGGCCATCGCGTAGATCGTGCGCTGGATCTCGTAGTGGGAGGCGCGGGCGCTCGGATCGTCGCCGCGCAGGCG
>JAFDWD010000332.1 GCA_018268695.1 Actinomycetota bacterium | reverse complement strand
GCCTCCATCTGCTGGAAGCCCTGCGCGTAGGCGACCACCTTGCTGGCGTAGAGAGCGTGCTGGATGTCGTCGACGAGGTCGCGGCGATCCTCGGTGGCGGCGGGCTCGGGGCCGGCCAGCACCTTGGCGGCGGCGGCCCGCTCGTCGCCGAGCGAGGAGAGCGTGCGGGCGAAGACCGCCTCGGTGATCGCGGTCAGCGGCACGCCCTGCTCGAGCGCGTCCTCGGAGGTCCAGCGGCCGGTGCCTTTCTGCTCGGCACGGTCGACGATCACGTCGATCAGCGGACCGTCGCCCTGCGGGTCCCCCTTGGCGAGCACCTTGGCGGTGATCTCGATCAGGAACGATTCGAGGTCGCCTTCGTTCCACGCTTCGAAGGTCCGCGCGATCTCCGCGACCTCGAGCCCGGCAACGTTGCGCATCAGGTCGTAGGCCTCGGTGATCAGCTGGATGTCGGCGTACTCGATGCCGTTGTGGACCATCTTCACGTAGTGGCCGGCGCCGTCGGGGCCGACGAAGGTGCAGCACGGGGTGCCGTCCACGTGGGCGGCGATCTTCGTGAGGATGTCCTCGACCTCGCCGTAGGCCTCGCGGGTGCCGCCGGGCATGATCGACGGCCCGAGCAGCGCGCCCTCCTCCCCGCCGGAGACGCCGATGCCGAGGAAGCGCAGCCCGCGCTCCTCCATTTCGGCCGTGCGCCGCTTGGTGTCCGGGAAGTGCGAGTTGCCGGCGTCGATCAGGATGTCGCCCTCGTCAAGCAGCGGCGCCAGCTCGCCGAGCACCGCGTCCACGGGCGCCCCGGCTTTGACCATGATGATGATCTTCCGCGGCCGCGCCAGGGCGGCGACGAAGTCCTCGTTCGACTCGGCGCCGGTGAAGTCGCCCTCGTCGGCGTACTCGGCCATGAACTGGCGCGTTTTCTCCGGGCTGCGGTTGTGGACGGCGACCGACCAGCCGTTGCGACCGATGTTCCGGGCCAGGTTGGCCCCCATCACGGCGAGGCCGGTGACCCCGATCTGGCTGTCAGCGCTCATCTCTCGACCCTACCGAGAAGTGCTTCCGAGCTTTCAGGCCATATATGGCCTGAAAGCTCGGAAGCACGGGGCGGAGGGTTGATCGCGATCAACGTTGATCGCCGGGGACGGCGGGCGCAGGGTTGGCGGCGACGAAATCGACGAGAGGAGGCAGTGATGGCCGCCATTGACGAGGTTCGGGACGGGTTGGAGGGGGTTTTGGCGTTTGCCTCGGAGATCGCCGAGCCCGACCGGGACGGCGGGGCGCTGCGCTACCGGGGTGTGGATATCGAGGAGCTGGTCGGGACGGTGCCCTTCGAGGGCGTCTGGGGACTGCTCGTCGACGGGCGGCCCGATCGCCCCCTGGCGCCTGCCGGGACCCATCCGCTCGGCTACCGCACCGGCGACACGCGGGTCGACGTCCAGTCGGCGATCGCCGCGCTGGCGCCCGAGTGGGGCTTCGACCAGCTCGTCGACGTGAGCCCCGAGGTCGCCCGCGACCAGCTCGCCCGCACCGCCTCGACGACGCTCTCCTTCGTCGCCCAGTCCGCCCGGGGCGGCGGCGTCGCCCCCGTCCCCCAGTCCCGGATCGACGAGGGCCGGACGCTGGCCGAGCGCTTCCTGCTGCGCTGGCGCGGCGAGGCCGACCCGGCGGCGGTCGCGCTGATCGACGCCTACTGGATCACCGCTGCCGAGCACGGGATGAACGCCTCGACCTTCACTGCGCGGATCGTCGCCTCGACCGGCGCCGACGTGGCGGCGGCTCTCTCGGCCGCGGTCGGCGCGCTCTCGGGTCCGCTGCACGGCGGCGCCCCGGCGCGGGTCCTGCGGATGCTCGACGAGGTCGAAGCGACAGGGGACGCTGACGCCTACGTGCGGGGCGCGCTCGATCGCGGCGAGCGCCTGATGGGCTTCGGCCACCGCATCTACCGCGCCGAGGACCCGCGCGCCCGGGTGCTGCGGGGGATGGCGGAGCGGTTCGGCTCGCCGCGGCTCGACGTCGCGCGGGAGCTGGAGCGGGCGGCGCTGGCGGCGCTCGCCGAGCACAAGCCCGACCGCGTCCTCGCCACCAACGTCGAGTTCTGGTCGGCGGTGGTCCTCGACCACGCGGCTGTGCCACAGAGCCTCTTCACGCCGCTCTTCGTCTGCGCCCGCACGGCCGGCTGGTCGGCCCACATCCTCGAGCAGAAGCGGACCGGCAGGCTGATCCGCCCCGCGTCCCTTTATGTGGGCCCGGGGGCGCGGCCGCTGTCAGCATTGGGGGCGTGAGCGACGCGATCGACAGGCTCGGCACCGAGGAGG
>JAFDWD010000331.1 GCA_018268695.1 Actinomycetota bacterium | reverse complement strand
TAGGCGATGTTGTCGGCGACCGAGGCGGAGAAGAGGAAGCTGTCGTCGGCGACGAAGGCGACCTCGGCGCGGAGCTTCTCCACCTCGACGTCGCGGACGTCGACGCCGTCGACCAGCACCGTCCCCTCGGTCGGGTCGTAGAGCCGCGCGATCAAGGCGACCAGGCTGGTCTTCCCCGAGCCCGACGGCCCGACCAGCGCCACCGTCTTCCCGGCATCGACCTCGAGCGAGATGCCGTGCAGCGCCGGCACCGCCTCGTTTTCGGAGCTCGGCACCGCGGCGTAGGTGAGGGTCACGTCGCGCAGCTCCACCTGGCCGCCGCCCGCGGGCAGCTCGACCGGGTCGGCGGGGCTCTGGATCGTCGGTTCGCGGTCGATGATCTCGAACATCCGGTTGCCCGAGGCGACCGCCCGCTGGGCCATCCCCATCGCAACCCCGAGCATCCGCAGCGGCCCCGCCAGCATCACCAGGTAGGTGTAGAAGGCGGTGAAGCTGCCGAGGCTGAGGTTGCCTTCGATCACCATCCGGCCACCGACCAGGAGCACCAGCGCCACGCCGAGCTGCGGCAGCAGGCCGATCAGCGGGCTGAAGAACGCCTGTAGGCGGGTCGAGTAGATCGACTGGTCGAAGACCCGTTTGATCACCCGCCGGAAGCGGACCAGCTGGAACTCCTCGCGGGCGAAGGCCTTGACGATGCGGATCCCGGAGACGTTCTCCTCGGCCTCCGCGGTCAGTTCGGCGACCCGCTGGGAGACCTCCTGGACCGCCGGCCGCGAGACCCGGTTGTAGCGCGAGGCGACCCAGACGACGAAAGGCGCCGGGATCAGCGCCAGGACCGCCAACAGCGGGTTGATGAAGATCATCACCGCCGAGGCGAGGGTGATCGTCAGCAGCGTCTGGGTGATGAAGATCAGGCCGTAGCCGAGGAAGAAGCGGATCGACTGGAGGTCGACCGTCGCCCGCGACATCAGCTGGCCGGTCTGCTGGGAGTCGAAAAAGCCGAGCTCCAGCTTCTGCAGGTGCGCGTAGAACATCTGGCGCAGGTCGAATTCGACCCCGAGCGAGACTTTGCCCGCGACCAGGCGGCGCACCACGGTGAGGCCCATGCGCAGGATCGCGGCGCCGAGGATCGCCAGCGCGAGGGGGAGGAGTTCCGGCTTGTCGCCGGCCTCGATCGCGTTGATCGCGCGGCCGAGCAGCCACGGGATCAGCACCGTCATGCCCATCGCCGCCCAGGCAAAGATCAACGATCCCCACAGTTGGACCCTGTAGGGACGGAGGAAGCCCATCAGTCGGCGGTACGTGCGCATCCCTACCGACTATACAAAGTGAAGTATTGGACTATTCCAGCTTTTCGGCGGCTTTGGCGCTGGAGACGTAGCCCGCCGGACATTTTTTCTGGTGGTGCCCGGGTTTCTGCAGCACCTGGAAGTTGGTCACCGCGTGGTAGGGCGTCGTCGCCAGGTTGTTCTGGGCGAGGGTGACGGTCAGGCGGTAGAAGCCCGGCGGCAGCTCGTGGTAGAAGATCTCCGGCCGGGTGGCGGGGGAGAAGTGCCCGTCGGTCCCCAGTTCTTCGGCGAGGATCCCGTTCGGCCCGGAGTATTTCGGGAAGTCCATCGAGGCGCCCTTCAGCCGGCCGATGCCGAGCGGGCTGTTCAGGGCTTTCTGCAGCTTTTTCGGGTCGACGCAGTTGGGGACCCGGTTGAGGCCGAAACGGATCGCCCCCTCGCCGAGCTGCGGTTCGGTGTTGAAGTTCTGTGGCGCCAGTTCGAAGTTTTCGAGGTCTACCTTCACCACGACCGCGTGGTTCGCCTGCACCTCGCCGTTGCGCGGCGAGACGATCGAGACCGTCGGTTCGCCGGTCGTCGGTTCGGCCGCCTTTGCGTTGACGGAGTCTTCACCTCCGCCGAATACGATCGCCAGCGCGACCGCCGCGCCGGTCAGGACGAGCGCCGCGAGGGTTGCCTTCCTCAGCCGCATGCGACCCGAACATTACGCGCGAAAGACCCCAGGCAGCATCATCCTCGCGGCCGCCCTCGGCCTCGGGCTGATCGCGCTGTGGGGGTGGCCCGCCGGCGCCGCGGCCGATCTGGCCGCCCACGTCGACGTCTTCGCCGGGACCAGGCCCGCGCCGCGGACCTTCGGCGGCGGCCACAACTACCCCGGCGCGACCCTGCCCTTCGGGATGGTCCAGTGGAGTCCCGACACGACTCCCGCGGCCGCGGATTCGGGCGGGTACGACCACCGCGACGACCACGTCTCGGGATTCAGCCTCACGCACCTGAGCGGAGCCGGCTGCGCCGTCTACGGCGACTTCCCGTTCATGCCGACGACCGAAGCGCTGACCACGTCGCCCACCCCGAGCGCCGGTAAGGGATTGGCGGGCCGGCCCGAGCCGGGCTTCTCCCGCCGCGGGGAGAGCGGCGCGCCGGGCTCCTACTCGGTCGAGCTCCAGCCGAAGCACGGCGGCCCGATCGGCGTGGCGCTGACGGCGACGACGCGAACCGGCTTCGCCCGCTTCACCTTCCCGAGCAGCCCCTACGCGAGCGTCATGATCGACGCCGGCGGCAGCGCCCAGCCTGACGGCGAAGCGACGGTCGCCGTCGATCCGACCGGCCGCGAAGTGTCCGGAAGCGCCGAAAGCGGCCTCTTCTGCGGACAACGGCCGCGCTACAAGATCTACTTCGCCGCTCGCTTCGACCGGCCGTTCGCGGCTTCGGGGACCTGGACCGAAGGCAGGCTCGAACCGGGGAGCGAAGCCGCCGCCGACATCCAGGGCCCGCCGGGGAACCCGAGCGTCTCGGCGCGCGCCGGGGCCTACGCGACCTTCGACACCCGAGGAGACCGCACGGTCACGGCCCGCGTCGGGATCTCCTTCGTCTCGGTGGCCGGCGCCCAGGCCGCGCTCCGCGCCGAAAGCGAAGGCCGCGGCTTCGGCGCGATCCGGGCCGCCGCCCGCGCCCGCTGGGACGTGGCACTGGGCCGGATCCGCGTCAGCGGTGGGAGTGCCCGGGACGTCCGCACCTTCTACACGGCGCTCTACCACGCGCTGCTGGCGCCGCGGACCTTCGACGACGTCGGCGGCGAATACCCGGGGATGGACGGTGCCGTCCACCGGTCCCGCGGCCGCACCCAGTACGCCGACTTCTCCGGCTGGGACGTCTACCGCACTGAGATCCCGCTGCTCGCCCTGATCGAGCCGCGCCGCGCCTCCGACATGGTGCAGTCGCTCCTCGCCGACGCCGAACAGTCGGGCTGCCTACCGCGCTGGCCCTACGCCGCGGGCCAGTCGATGACGATGGTGGGGGACTCGGCCGATCCGATGATCGCCGCGGCGGCGGCATTCGGCGCCGACCACTTCGACCGCGCCGGGGCGCTGGCGGCGATGCTTCGCGGCGCGACCGCTCCCTGCGCCAGTCCCAACGGCGAATACCTGGAGCGGCAGGGCCTCGACTCCTACCTGAAGCTCGGTTGGGTCCCCTTCGACGAAGACGCGAAAGCGCGTAACGCGAACTCGATCTCCGGCAGCCCGGACGCGGTCTGGGGCTCGGCGGCGACGACGCTCGAGTACGCGATCGACGACTTCGCGATCGCCCAGTTCGCGGCCCGGGAGGGCGGCGGCGATCCTTCGACCTACGCCGAATTCATGCGGCGCGCCGCCAACTGGCGAAACCTCTTCGACCCGGCCACCGGCTTCGTCGCGCCACGCTTCGCCGACGGCACGTTCCCCGATCCCTACGACCCGCTCGGGGGCGCCGGCTTCGTCGAGGGCGACGCCGCCCAGTACACCTGGATGGTCCCGCAGGACCCGGCCGGCCTCTTCCGGCGGATGGGCGGGCCGACCAAGGCGGCGGCGCGCCTCGACGCGTTCCTGCGGGCGCTGAACGGGGGCGCGGGCGCGACCCACACCGACCATGCCCTGCTCGGCGACGAGCCGACCCTCGGGACGCCCTGGCTCTACGACTGGCTGCGGCGTCCCTGGAAGACCCAGGCGGCGGTCCGGCGCGGCCTGCGCCTCTACAGCCCGACGCCCGCCGGCTACCCGGGCAACGACGACCTCGGGACGCTCTCGGCCTGGTACGTCCTCGGGGCGCTGGGGATCTACCCGGCCCAGCCGGGGTCGGGGACGCTGGCGCTCTCCACGCCGCTCTTCGAACGCGCCGAAGTCCGCCTCGCCGACCACCGCAAGCTGACGATCACCGGCGGCGGCAAGCCGTACGTGGCGTCGCTCGAGGTCGACGGCCGGCCCCACGAACGTCCTTGGGCGAGCGCCTGCGAAGTCCTCCACGGCGCCACCTTCGCCTTCACCACCGCCGGCCACCCGACCAGCTGGGCCGCGCACGGTCAGCTGCCGCCTTCCTACGGCCCCGGGACGCCTGCCCCGAAAGGCTCCTGCGCACCTTAAGCGGGCGTTTAGCCCTGTGTAATCGAGGGTTTAGCCGAGGAGCGCAAGCTGCCGTCTCGTGCAGGACAGCGCCGTCACCCTTCCGGTCCCGCTCGACCAACCAGACGAAGCCGCGCCCGCCCGTCACTGGGTTCTGATCGCCGCGGTCGCGGGCCTGACCGTGGCCGGGGCGGCGATCCGCTTCGTCCCGCTCGGCGTCCAGAGCTTCCACCACGACGAGGTGATCACGGTGATGCGCGTGATCCCCGGGACCTTCGGCCACATGCTGCACGAGGTGAAGGCGAGCGAGTCGAACCCGCCCCTCTATTACGTCCTCGCCTGGGGCTGGACGAAGGAGTTCGGGCGCAGCGAATGGGGGATCCGCTCGCTGTCGGCGCTCCTCGGCGCGCTCACCATCCCGCTCGGCTACGCGATCGGCCGCCAGCTGGCGAGCCGCCGCGTCGGCCTCATCCTCACCGCCGTCCTCGCCTTCAACCCGATGCTGATCTGGTACTCGCAGGAGGCCCGCTCCTACGCGCTCCTCGTCTTCTTCGCGGCGCTGTCGTTCCTCTTCTTCGTGCGCTCGCTGGACACGCGGCGCGGCCGCGACCTGGCCCTCTGGGCGGTGGCCTCGGCGCTCGCGCTCGGCAGCCACTACTTCGCCTTCTTCGCCGTCGGCATCGAGGCCGTCTGGCTCGCGGTGGCGTTGCGGGACCGCTGGAAGGTCGTCCTGCCGGCGCTCGCCGCGGTCGGCGCCGTGGGCGTCTCGCTGTTGCCGCTGATCGCGGCGCAGACCAACTCGACCCACATCGGCTGGATCGAAGAAAGTCCGCTCTCCAGCCGCTTCCTCGAGACCGGGGTCAGCTTCCTGATCGGGGAAACCGGCCACGTGATCGCGGAGCCGCCGCGCGATCGGTACGCGGTCCTGCCGATGATCGCGGTCGGACTTGCCGCCCTGGTGCTGGCGGCGCTTGGGGGCCGACGGGAGCGGCGTGGTGCCGTGCTCGGCCTGGGTGTCGGCGTCGGCGTCCTCGCCCTGGCGGGAGCCGCGGCGCTGGTCGGCAAGGACTACGTGATCGAGCGCAACCTGCTGCCCGCGCTGATCCCGCTGGCGGTGGTCGTCGCACTCGGCCTCGGGGCCGCCCGCGCCCGCTTCGCCGGGGTGCTGGTGGCGGTGGCGCTCTGCTCCTACTGGCTCGCCTTCGACATCTACGTCACCCAGACCCCGAACCTGCAGCGTCCTGACATTCGCTCCGTGGCCTCCGCGCTCGGCCCCGCGCGGGTACCCCGGGCGATCGTGACCTGGCGGCTGAACGGGGATCCCCTCCGGTGGTACCTGGAAGACGGCGCGCTGCGCTGGTTCGGTGGTGCCGAAAGCGTCAGGGAAGTGGACCTGGTCGGTAAACGGGTGGTCGCCGAGGGGCGCGCCGCCCTGC
>JAFDWD010000330.1 GCA_018268695.1 Actinomycetota bacterium | reverse complement strand
CCTCGAGTACGGGATCCTCGTCGAGGCGGGCAAGATCGACTCCCACGTCCTCGTCGCCACCACGGTCCACCCGATCCAGATCCTCCGCCAGCACCTGATGGTCACCGCCCACGACCTTCCCTGCGACGTCATCTCGACCCCCCGCGCCGTGATCGAGATTGACCGCCAGTACGACCGCCCCCGCGGCATCCTCTGGGACCACCTCCAACCCCCCCAGATCCGCGAGATCCCCGTGCTCGAACGGATGGGGTACGCGTAGGCGTAACGCGCTGACCCCCGGCTAGGCTTCGCGGATGGAGCAGGCGACTTCGATCGATCCCAGGATCGTCGCCGGGAGCGACTACGGGGTGTCGGACCGCGAGTGGGCGCGGGTCGACTGGCGGAAGCACCTGCGGCGGGTGGAGGTGGCGGGGACGAGCGTGAACTACGTCGAGATCGGGGAGGGCGAGCCACTGCTCTTCATCCACGGCGTCTCGGGGTGCTGGCAGAACTGGCTCGAGAACCTGCCGCACTTCGCGGCGGCCGGGCGACGGTGCGTGGCGCTCGACCTGCCGGGCTTCGGTGCGAGCCCGATGCCGAAGTGGCCGATCGCGATGAGCGCGTACGGGGAGGCCGTGCGCGACTTCTGCGCGGAGCTCGGCCTCGGCGGCGCGACGCTGGTCGGTAACTCGATGGGCGGATTGATCGCGACCGAGATGGCGCTCGCCGCGCCGGAGGCCTTCGAGCGGCTGGTGCTGGTCTCGGCGGCCGGGATCATCAATACGTGGCGCCCGGAAGAGCGGGCGGTGGCGGCGGCGTGGGCGTGGCGGCGCCTCTCACCCCTGTTCGCCGAGCGCGCCCGCCAGATCGTCGCCCGGCCGCGGCTGCGGCGGGCCGTGTTCGGCCCGATCGTGCGCTTCCCCAGCCGGCTCGACGACGATCTCCTGGTCGAGCAGATCGTCAACGGCCTGCATGAGGCCGACGCATTCGAGCCGGCCCTCGCCGACCTCATCCGCACCGACTTCCGCGACCGCCTCGCCGCGATCGAGATGCCGACGCTGATCGTCTGGGGCCTCTCGGACCGTGTGGTCCCGGTCGCCGCGGCGATCTCCTACCACCGCCGCATCCCCCACTCCCGCCTGGAGATCTTCGAGCGCACCGGACACGTCCCACAGCTGGAGCGCCCGCTGCGGTTCAACGCCCTGCTGGAGGAGTTCCTCAGCTCGTGACCGCGCCGTGGGCGGCCGAGCTCACGGTGGCCGCGTACTTCGCCATCACGCCGCGACGAAGCTCGGTGGGGCGCGCGGGAGCCTCGTAGGCGGCGACCCGCTCGGCGATCTCCTCGTCCGGCAACTCGACCTCCAGCTTGCGCTCGTCGATGTCGACGGTGATCCGGTCGCCCTCCCGGACCGCGGCGATCGGCCCGCCCTTCACCGCCTCGGGGGCGACGTGGCCGATCATCAGGCCGCGGGTGGCGCCGGAGAAGCGGCCGTCGGTGACCATCGCCACCGACTCGCCGAGGCCCTCGCCGACGATCGCCGCGGT
>JAFDWD010000032.1 GCA_018268695.1 Actinomycetota bacterium | reverse complement strand
TTCCCGTGTAGGGTTGCCCGCGTCCTGAGAGGCGAACACCGATCGGTAAACCGGACCCGAGGAGGCGGCCATGCCAGGCAGAGGGGGGGACGAGCGAACAAAACCGCGGCCGTCGCCGCGTAACAAGCGGGCTGAGATCGTCGCCGTCGCGACCGAGTTCTTCGGCGACAACGGCTACGAAGACACCAAATGGGCCGACGTCGCCTCCGCCGTCGGGCTGGGGCCGACCGCCCTCTACCACTACTTCGAATCGAAGCAGCACTGCCTGTTCGAGATCCTCGTCGAAGCCGTCGAGGACGCCCTGGCCGAGTTCGCGCACCTGAGCCAGGGCGATTTCGCCACCGCCTATCCGGCCGTCGTGCGGGGCAGCTTCGAGCGCGACGGCCGCGAGGCGCGGCGCGCCCGCGTCCTCGTCGCCGAGCAGGCCTTGGTCCGGCACCCCCGGGCGTCCGCCCGCGAGGAGGACGCCCGCGTGCGCGCCCACGCACTGTTGAAGCGCTACGAACAGGGCTGGCGCGACCTGCTCGCCACCGGGATGGCGGACGGGGCGATCCCACAGGGTGACGTCAAGCTGTTGACCCGCGCGGTGATCGGCACCTACAACAGCGTCTGGCAGTGGTATCGGCCGGACGGGCCCCTCGGGCTCGACGAGATCGCCGACTTCTACGTTCCGCGCCTGTTGGCGCTCACGGGCCTCCCGGCGTAGCCTGCGCGGCGTGCTCGACCACATCGCCCTCGAGGTCTCCGACCTGCCCCGCGCGCGGGCGTTCTACGAGTTGACCCTGGCGCCACTCGGCATCGAGGTCGTCTCCGAGCCGGTCCCCAGCATGGTCGGGATCGGCAACGAAGGTCGGCCCTGGCTCTGGCTGATGGAGCGCGGCCGCCCCGAGGCGCGCGGCGTCCACCTCGCCTTCGCGGCGGGCGACCGCGACGCGGTCGACGCCTTCCACGCGGCCGGCCTGGCCGCCGGTGGCACCGACAACGGGGCTCCCGGCCCCCGCCCGATCTACCACTCCTCCTACTACGCGGCCTTCGTGCTCGACCCCGACGGCAACAACGTAGAGGCCGTCTGCCACGCCCCGGTCGAGTAGGCCGCGGGCTC
>JAFDWD010000329.1 GCA_018268695.1 Actinomycetota bacterium | reverse complement strand
GGAGTCGATCTCCAACGGCCCCGGCTTCAACGACTCGCAGAAGCTCGACAAGGTCTCCGTCGCGACCGGCAAGGTGGTGACCTTGACCAAGACCAAGGTCGGCGGCTTCCACCCCGACTGGCAGGCGCGGCGCTGACGAGAAGAAGGAACCCCCTGGTGGCGTCGGCGTGCGCGCTCGTGCTCGTGCTCGGTCTCGGCGGGGGCGCCGCGAGCGCGCGGGCGGAAACGATCCTCCCGGTGGAAGGGCAGTGGACGGGGATCAGCTCCGCCGGCCTGCCGGTCCACTTCAGGGTCGAAGGCGGCAACATCGTCGACCTCGTCTTCCACTTCCACTGGGGCGAATGCGGCAACTTCACCTCGAACCCGGCCCCGTCTGAGCCGATCGACCCCGAAGGGCATTGGAGCTACGCCGCGCCGGAAGGCCAGACGATCGAAGGGACCTTCGTCTCCCCGGAACGACTCGAAGGAAGGATCACGACGGTCGAACGGATGACGCCGGGATGCGAAGCGACCCGGGCCACCTACGTCGCGATCCCCGGGGCAACGCCGCCGCCGACGCCGCCGGTGATCTACGCGGTCCAGAACGTGATGACCGGCTACCGCGAGCGGAACCCGACCTGGATCTTCCTCGGCCGCGGCTCCTCGTTCATCCTCGACACCCTGCGCTGGCAGACCTTCGGAAAAAGCGTCGCGCGTGCCACCGGCAGGGCCACCATCCGCCGGTTCAAGCGGGAATGGACGCCGCACTCGCGGGTCGAACTGAGCCGGCCGGTGCCCGTCGCCCCCCACAAAGCGATCTACACGATGGTCCGCTTCTGGCTGCGCGGGCCGGTTCCGCCGCGGTTCCCGCACTCCGGCTGGGTCAAGCTGAACCGCCACGGCGTGGTGGCGACGTCGCCGAGATCGCTTCGCGCCCTGAGCCGCAAGCCGCACCGCTGAGCAGCTCCACGAGCGGCCGCGCCTTCAGCAGCATCTCCGCGTACTCCTCCTCGGGATCGGAAAGCACGGTGATGGCCCCGCCGCTGCCGATCGTCGCCAGGCCGTCGTCGATCACGATCGTGCGGATCACGATGCTGAGGTCGACGGCGCCGTCGAGGCCGAACCAGCCGAGGGCGCCGGAGTAGGGGCCGCGCGCCACCGGCTCGAGGCGGTCGAGGATCTCCATCGTCCGCAGTTTCGGGGCGCCGGTCATCGAGCCGCCGGGGAAGCAGGATTCGACGCAGTCGATCGCGTCGCGCCCGTCCGTGAGGCGCCCGCGGATCGTCGAGACGAGCTGGTGGACCTGGGCGAAGCTCTCAACCTCCATCATGCCGTCGACCTCGACCGAGCCGATCTCGCAGACGCGGCCGAGGTCGTTGCGCAGGACGTCGACGATCATCAGGTTCTCGGCCCGGTCCTTGGCGCTGGCCAGGAGCTCCTCCCGCATCTCCCGGTCGGACTCGGGATCTTCTCCTCGCGGCCGCGTCCCCTTGATCGGCCGGGCCTCCACGGTGCGGTCGCGGTCGATCCGCAGGAAGCGCTCGGGGGAGGCGCTCAGCACCGCGACCGGCCCGCAGCGCAGGTAGGCGGCCTGTGGGGCCGGGCTGCGGCGGCGGAGCTCCCGGTAGAGGTCCAACGGATCGGTGCCCGGTGCGACCGGGAGGCCGATCCGGTTCGTCAGGCAGATCTCGTAGGACTCGCCCGCCTCCAGGCAGCGTCGCGCCTCGGCGATCGCCTCGAGGT
>JAFDWD010000328.1 GCA_018268695.1 Actinomycetota bacterium | reverse complement strand
TGGCGCGCGAGGCGGCTCGCGTCCGCGGCCATCTGCCCGGCCGAGCGCGGCGAGAGGCCCTGGCCGAGCGGCGGAGTCGGCACGTCGAGCGCCGCCAGCTGCTCCAGCAGGCGTTCGATCCGCGGCGGGTCGGGCTGCGCGTGGACGCGGTAGACGGCGGGGACACGGCGGTCGACGAGGAGCTCGGCGACCCGCTCGTTGGTGAGGATCATCAGCCGCTCGATCAGGCGGTGGGCCTCCGTCCCGGGCACCCGGTGGGCGGCGACGACATTGCCCTCGGCATCGAACTCGAACTCCGGCTCGGCGGATTCGACGTCGAGCTCACTCATGCCGCGGTGCTCGCCGAGGGCGGCGGCGACGTCGCGCGCGGCGGCGAGCGATTCGGCGACCGCGGTGGGCGCCTCCTCGCGACCGTCGAAGACGCGGTCGAGCTGCTCGTAGTCGAGGCGCGCGTCGGAGCGGATCCGGCTGCGGTAGAAGGTCGTGCGGGTCGGCCGCGCGTCCCCGTCCAGCTCGATCTCGGCGGTGACGGCGAGGCGCTCGACGCCCGGCGACAGCGAGCATGCCCCGCTGGAGAGCGAGTGCGGCAGCATCGGCTCGACCGCGCCCGGCACGTAGGTCGAGTTGGCGCGGCGCAGCGCCTCCATGTCGAGGGGCGAGCCGGGCCGCACGTGGGCGGCGACGTCGGCGATGTGGACCCAGACGCGCCAGCCGTTCCCCTCGCGCTGGGCCGAAACGGCGTCGTCGAAGTCGCGGGCGGTGGCGGGGTCGACGGTGAAGGTCGCCAGCGCGGTCAGGTCGCGGCGCGGGATCGAGCTCCCCTCCGCCTCCTCGGCCGCGCTCTGGGCTTCCTCCTCCACCAGGCCGGAGAACCCACGCAGTCCGAGCCGCTCGGCGAGCAAATCGGCGACCGTGTCACGGGCGCTCGCCGGTTTGTCACGCCGTCGCAACGTCCCGCCGCGCGCCCCTGCCCCTCGACGGGGAGCCTCACGCGCCGCCGCGCGTTCGGAGCGACTTCGGCGCGGGCCGGCTTTCTGGCGGCGACCGCCCCGTCCCGGGCTCAACCGCCGACCTGGGCGGCGACCGTTTCGAGCGCTTTCTGCCGCGCCTCGTCGACCGCCGTGCGCGGGTTGTCGACGACCTTCACTTCGGGGTGGATGCCGCCCGTGCGGGCGAGGTTTTCGCCGTTCGGGGTGAAGTATTCGCCCACCGTCAGCTTCAGCGCCCCGCCGTTGGCGAGATCGTGCTCTTCCTGGAAGACGCCCTTGCCGTAGGAGCGGGTACCGACCACGGTCGCGTGCGCGTTGTCCTGCAGCGCCGCGGTCATGATCTCGGCGGCGCTCGCCGTCCCCCGGTCGATCAGCACGTCGAAGGGCACGTCGACGATCTTCCCCGGGCCACTCATGCGTTCGGTCGACCCCTTGGTGCGCGATTTGGTCGAGACGACGACTTCGCCCTCGGGCAGGAACAGCGAGGCGCTGGAGACGGCCTCGTCGAGCAGCCCTCCGGGGTTGTCGCGGAGGTCGAGGACCAGGCCTTCGGCACCTTCGCCCTGCGCTTTTTCGATCCCGCGGGCGAGCTGCTTGCTCGCTTCGGAGCTGAAGGAGAAGAGCCGCACGTAGCCGATCTTCTTGCCATCGGTGGTGAACACGCGACTGGAGACGTTCGGCAGCACGACGTTCGCCCGGGTCAAGGTCTTGTCCACCTTCTTGTGGGTCTTCGGCTTTTCGAGGGTGATCGTCACCTGGGTGCCTTCCGGCCCCTTGATCTTCTGCGTCGATTCACTCGAGGTGAGGCCCGCGATCGATTCGCCTTCGACCGCGACGATCGTGTCGCCCGCTTCCACCCCACCTTCTTCGGCCGGGGAGCGTTTGAAGACCTTCACGACCCGCAGGCCGTTCTTCACTTCGACCACGCTCAGCCCCACCCCGGAGAAGTGCCCTTCGATCTGCTGGTTGAACCCTTCCAGGCTTTCCGGCGAGAAGTAGTCCGAGAAGCGGTCTTTGTGGCGTTTGCGCAGCTCGCGGACCATCCCCTGCAGGGAGGCGTTGCCGAGCTCGGTGTTGCCGACCTCGCGGAAGTAGTTGTCCTTGATGATTTCGGCGGCTTCGCCGACCAGGCTCGTCGG
>JAFDWD010000327.1 GCA_018268695.1 Actinomycetota bacterium | reverse complement strand
AGTTCCAGGCGGCGCAGAAGCTCACCGACGCGGCCGACATCATCAGCACCAACCCGGCCTCGCTGCAGCTGCGCTATCTGCAGACGCTGCTGGAAATCGGGTCGAACCAGAACACGACGGTGGTCTTCCCGCTGCCGATGGACGTGCTCGAGCCGTTCATCGGGCGCGCCGACCACAACGCCGGCGGCAGCAAAGCCAAGCCGCGTCCGCCGGCGCCCCCGGGCGGCGGCGAGCCGGTGCCAGGGGTCGAAGGCTCGGGCCTCTCTGCGGATCCGGACCCGGGTCCCGATCCGATCGTGCCTCCCGACCCGATCTCCCCGGCCGAGGGTGACGCGCCGACGGGCGGCGGCGGCTCGCGGCCGATGCCCGGCGTGACCGAGCCGGAGGAGGGTGAGAACCCGCCCGATCCGGATCTGCCACCCTCCCGCTCCTAGATGCCTAGATCCCCGGCCAGCCCCACCCGGGTCCCGCGCCCGGCACACTGCGCATCTCGGCGTCCTCAGGCTTGCCTTTGCCACCGGCAAAGGCGGCGCCCTGCGTCCTTGATCTGCTTGGCCGGGCACAGTCCCGGTCGGACCTGGCCAAGGATCTAGGCATCAGCGCGACGCCCGCCACCCCCGAGATCAGGATCGATCAGCTCAGCGGGCTGAGGACGATCCTCGCCCCGGGCCGCGCCGCGCGCCCGGACAACTTCACCACCCGCCGGGCGGACCCGAAGGGGCCGGAGGGCTGTCCGTTCTGCGAAGGCTCGGAGGACAAGACGCCGCCGGAGCTCTTCGCGCTGGCGCGCGAGGAGGGGCGGGCGCCCGACACCCCCGGCTGGCGGACCCGCGTGGTGCCGAACCTCTACCCCGCGCTCGGCGCGCCCGCGGGGGCCGGCTCCGGCGGCAGCCCGGAGGCCGAAGCGGGGGCGTTCTCCTCGAGCGGCGACCCGCTCCTCACCTCGCGCCGCTCCGGCGAACCGGACCTCTTCAGCACCCGCCCCGCGACCGGCGCCCACGAGGTGCTGATCAACTCGCCCCGCCACGTCACCGCGATGGCCGAACTGGACGACACCGAGTTCGCCGACGCGGTCGCCACCTGGCGGGAGCGCATGCGCGCCCACCGCGACTCCTCCTACCTGCAGTTGATCGTCAACGAGGGCGGCGGCGCGGGCGCCTCACTCGAGCACACCCACGCCCAGCTTTACGCGCTCGATTTCGTCCCGGCGGCGATCGCCCGCGAGCGCGAGCGCGCGGGCTCCTACGCCGAACGCACCGCCGGCGCGGGATTGCTCTCCGATGTCCTGATCGAGGAGGTGCGCCGCAAAGACAGACTGGTGGCGATCGACGACGAGGCGGCCCTCGTCTGCCCCTTCGCCTCCCGCGGCCCCTTCGAGCTCCGCGTGATCCCCCGCCGCGAGGTCGCGAGCTTCGAGGACGACACCGTCGGCGCGGCGATGATCGCCACCGCGATGCGCGTCCTCGCCAAGCGCTTCGGCGCCCCGCCCGAGCTGAACCTCTGGGTCCGCACGGCCCCCCGCGGAGCCGAGCAATTCCACTGGCACGTCGACATCGCCCCGCGGCTCACGATCAAGGCCGGGTTCGAGCTCGGCACCGGGGTGGACATCAACATCTATCCCCCCGAGAAGGCCGCCACGGATCTGCGGGAGTGCCTTTAGGGGATCGGCGCCCTCGGCAAGGGACGCAAGGCGTCGCGGCCAACACGGCCGGGGTATGAGAGGTGTCGAGGAAGTGCGTTCGTCCTTAGTCGACATACACGGGACAAAGTACGAACGCACCCGACGATCCCGGCCAGGTGTGGCAGATCACGCACGGACCCTCGGAGAAACACCGCACTCCGCCCGTCCTGCCCTCGGACTGCCGCCCCTCAGGCCACCGGCGCCTTCCCCAACACCGAATCGAGCAATCCCGGGAACCTCGCATCGATGTCGTCCCTTCGCAGGCGACTCATCTTGCTCGTCCCCTCCTTCCACTGTTCGACCAGGCCCGCTTCGCGGAGCACGCGGAAGTGGTGGGTGCGGGTCGATTTGGAGATCGACGGGGCGAAGCTGCCGCAGGGGCGCGGGACGTCGCTGGCTGCCAGTTCGGCGACGATGCCGCGGCGCTGGGGGTCGCTCAGGGCGTGGAGGACGGCGGACAGATCGATCTGCTCGCGATCGGGGTGGACGAAACTCATGGGGCAATGATACGACGATCATCGAACTTTGTGGTACGGTGATCATCGAACTATGGAACGACTTCGCAAAGACGCACTGCTTCTCACCGTCTGCCTCGCGCAGTTCATGGTGATCCTCGACATCTCGATCGTGAACGTGGCGCTGCCGGACATCCACTCCTCGCTCGGCTTCTCCGACACCGGGCTGCAGTGGGTCGTCAACGCCTACACGCTCTCCTTCGCCGGCTTCCTGATGTTGGCCGGCCGCGCCACCGACCTCCTCCCCCGCCGCCAGGTGTTCCTGGTCGGCGTCGGCCTCTTCTCCGTCGCCTCGCTCGGCTGCGCCCTGGCCGACGGCCAGGGCGTGCTGATCGGCGCCCGCGCGCTCCAGGGCCTCGGCGCCGCGGTCATCTCCGCCGCCAGCCTCGCGATCGTCACCGGCTCCTTCAAGGAGGGCGCCGAACGCAACCGTGCGCTCGGCCTCTGGGCCGCGATGGGCGGCGTCGGTGGCTCCGCCGGCGCGCTTCTCGGCGGCGCCCTCACGCAGGCCTTCAGCTGGCCCGCCGTCTTCATCATCAACGTGCCGGTCGGGATCGCCGTGGTGCTCGCCGGCCGTCGCCTCATCCCCCGCGCCGCCGCGGTCGCCAACGAGCGCAAACTCGACGTCCCCGGCGCGGTGCTGATCAGCGGTGGGCTGACCGCGATCGTCTACGGCATCGTCCGCACCGACTCGCTCGGCTGGGGCTCCCTCGGCGTGCTGGTGCCGCTGGCCCTCGGGCTGGTCCTGCTCGGCCTCTTCGCGCTGGTCGAGGGCAAGCTTGCCGCCGACCCGCTGATCCCGCTCGACGTCTTCAAGATGCCGGCGCTGCGGGCCGCCAACCTGGTCGTGGCGCTGCTCTTCGCCGCGATGTTCGGCATGTGGTACTTCGTCAGCCTCTTCCTGCAGGAAGTGAAGGGCGACGACGCGCTCCTCGCCGGCATCTCCTTCCTGCCGCTGACGATGGCGGTCTTCGTCGGCTCGGCGACCGCGCCGAAACTGGTGGCGCGCCTCGGCGTGCGGACGACTCTCGGGATCGGCATGGCCCTGGCGACGGTCGGCTTCCTGATCCTGGCGACGGTCGAACCGACCAGCGCCTACGAGGTTGCGATCCTGCCCGGCGGCCTGCTCGCCGCGCTCGGCACCGGCTGGTCGCTGGTCCCGGCGACGATCGTCGCGGTCAAAGGCGTGCCGCCCGAGCAGAACGGGCTCGCCTCCGGCGTCGTCAACACCTCGCGCCTGGTCGGCGGCACGCTCGGCCTCGCGGTGCTGACCACCCTCGCCACCTCGCGCACCAACCACCTGCTCGGCGCCGGGACGACGGAGGCCCACGCGCTGACCAGCGGCTACCGCCTCGCCTTCCTGGTCGGCGCCGGGCTCTGCATGGTCGGCGCCGCGGCGGCGATCACCCTGCTTCGTCCCCGGCCCGAGGGCGTCCCGCAGACCGCATAGCTGTAGGGTCGGCCGATGGCACCGAACCCGCGGCCGATCCCCCGCTTCATCGCCGACACCAGCCAGGAGGCCATCGCCGGAGGCCGCTTCGCCGCGCGCCTGCGCGAGGCCTTCGTCGAGGCGATCGACGCGATCTCCGACCTGCCCGCCGGCGCCGCCGTCCCCGAGGAGGTCGACTGGTTCCCGGAGCGCACCTGGGGCGGCCGCGTCTGGATCCCCTGTTCGGCCCGGACCGAGAGCGAGGAAGGCACCCTGGAGCTCTTCGGCCACGTGTCCTACGCCCTCCCCGTCGGCGAGGGCGACGCCACCGACTTCCGCGCCACCGCCGACTTCACCGATGTCCTCGCCGAGGACAACCCGGACTGGAAAATCGACCTCAACGACGACGTCATCGGCCGCTGGCGTGGTGAGAACGGCCGCGCCGGAGCCGTCACCCTCGTCTGGGGCCGCCCCCTCGTCCGCGGTGCCGTCGCCGCCACCGCCCAGCTCTACGACGAGACGGTCGACCAGGAAGAGATCAACCGCGACCGCTTTACCCTGATCGCCCTCGACGCCCTCGAGGGCTACGGCGACGACGTCTTCATGGAGGTCAAGCTCTGGAGCCGCCGCGCGATGGAGCTCGCCTCGGAGAGCCTCTACGCCGAGCCGGAAGACGACGAGCCGGACGACGCGGCGCCCGCGAACTAGGCCACAATCCCGGCCGGGCCCCGATAGCTCAGCTGGATAGAGCGGTCCCCTCCTAAGGGACAGGCCAGTGGTTCGAATCCACTTCGGGGCACTGCTTGTTTGCAGACTCTGGCGGCATGGCCGCGTTCGCGACGGCGGGGCGCGAACACAGAACGGACACGCTCTTGGTGGCCTTGCGGTCACGCTCTCACGCACGGATCCGGTACGCGACCCACCGACGAGGCAGGACGGAGATCACCTCTCCTCGTCGCGCCAGCGGCGGTATAGCTCGCCGAGGTCGTCCCGCATCTCCGCGGGCAGGTCGCCTGCCTCGAGCCGCCCGGTCAGGCGGATCGTCTCGCGGATCTGAGCCAGGTACTCGGTGCAGTGCGGGCAGTCGGCGAGGTGCGCCTCGAAGCGCCGTCGCTCGGCCCGCGACAGCGAGCCCTCCAGGTAGTCGGTGACCAGCTCGACGACCTCGCGGCAGACCATTGGATCCTTGCGGGAGAGCAGTCTCATGGCTCGATGAACTCCTCGACGGCCGCCCGCAGTTGGCTGCGCGCGCGGTGGAGCAGAACTCGCTGGTTGCCGGCGGTGATGTCGAGCACGCCGCACACCTCTTCGCTGGTCAGCCCGTCGACGTCGCGCAGCAGAACTATCGCGCGCTGTCGCGACGGCAGCCGCTTCAGGGCCGACTCGAGCCTGCCCCGCAACCCCCGCGCGAGCAACCTGTCATCGCTCTCCTCGACCCAGGGGCGGGGCGGTGAGATCCAGGCGCCGCCCGCGTCGAAGCGGGAACGGTCGACGGCCGGCCCACCGTCGCCGATCGGCACGCTGCGCGCCTCACTCATGCCGGTGCTCTTGGCCCGGTTGACGAGGATCGCCAGCAGCCAGGCCTTGAACGAGGCGCGGGCGGCGAAGCCGTCGATCCCATGCAGGACCGCGATCCAGGTGTCCTGCACCACCTCCTCGGCGACCGCCGGGCTCGGCACGAAGGCGGATGCGAGCCGCAGCATCGTCGCCTGATGGCGCGCGGCGAGGGCGACGAAGGCCGCCTCGTCGCCCGCCCGCAGCTTCGCCACAAGCTCGGCTTCGGCTGCTGCTGCGGGGTCGGCACGACGAAGACTCATCGGTTGCCCGGCAAGCTACGGCGCACATCTTACGATCCTGAAAACGCGCCGCAGCTCACCGGACGAGGCCTGGAACGGCCCTAGAGCGCGACGATCCCCTCGCCGCCGACGGCACCCGGGACGGTCACCGTCCCGACCTTGGTCAGGGCGCCCTCGGCACCGATCGAGAACGCGTCGACGGTGCCCGCGGCACCGCCCTGGACGTAGAGGAAGCGCCCGTTCGCGGCGACCGCCGCATCGACGGTCCCGCCGCTGGTTTCGGTGTTACCGAGCCCGGTCAGACTGCCTCCGGCGCCGAGGCCGACGTCGCTCAGCGTGGCACTGCCGGCGTTCGACGCGTAGGCGACGGAACCTGACCGGACGATCCAGCAGGTCGCCGCCTGGCCGGTGGCGAGCGTGCTCAGCGGGGAGACGCTGCCATCACCGTTCAGCGAGTAGGAAGCGACCGCGTTGGTCCCCGCCTGCGCGACGATCAGGTCGCCGGCCTGGTCGAAGGTGACCGCGAAGGGCACCGTGCCCGGCTCGGAGTTGACCACCGGGGTGGGCGAGAGCCGGCCGAACGCCTGCACGCCGAAGACGTCGATGTCGCTGCCCGCGGCCTTGGTCGTGACGATCACCTTCGAGCCGTCGGGAGAGAAGGCGACCTGTCCCGGCGTGTGGGTGAAGCGCGGCGTTTCGATCGGGAGTCCGAGCGCCCGGTTGGATCCCGGGATCGGGAAAAGGTGCCCGAAACCCGCACGGTAGCCCTGCAGCGAGCCCCCACCTTCGGCGTTCAGCACGTAGACGAGGCCATCCTCGACGGCGACGCTGACCGGGAACGATCCGCCCGAACTGATCACCTGCTGGAGGGAGAGGCGATCGCCGAAGACGGCGAACACCGAGACGCTGTCGCTTCCTGCGTTGACGGCGTAGAGCAGGTGGTTGTCGGCGTCGTAGGCGAGCGACCCCTGCGAGGCGAGATGGTCGACGACGGAGCCTTCCAATTCGCCGCCGAGCCCTCCGGTCGGGTAGGCGCCGACTTCGGTGAGGCTGCCGTCACGGCCCTGGTCGTAGGCGATGACCTGGTTGCCGGCGGTGTTGTCGGTCTGGACGAAGACAGGATGGTTAGAGCGAAATGGAGGTGGAGGGAACGGCGGCGGTCCGGGATGGTGATGGAACCCCTGCGTCGCCCCGCGGTGAGCGCCCTGGTTCTGCCCGGAGGCGGCGGCGGAACCGGTGGCGATGGCGAACAACGCCGCGGCCGCGGCCAACGCGATTCCGGCGCGGATGATCGATCTCATTGCGATTTGCTCCTCGTTTGGGGAATGGACTTGCTGACCTCAGTCCTCGCGAGGAGCGCCGGCGTTACGGTCTTTTTCGGTCGATCAGGCGAAGGCCGCGAGCTCAACCCATCACGGCCGTGGCTCCCCCGTCGACGGCCACGTTGGCCCCGGTCATGTAGCTGGCGCGGGGGGAGGCGAGGAAGGCGATCGTCGCGGCGATCTCGGCCGGCTCCGCGATCCGACCCAGCTTGGTCAGGCCGGTGACGAAGCCGATCTCGTCGGCGCTCATCGCAGAGGTGCCCTCGGTGGCGGTCGGGCCGACGGTGACCGCGTTGACGCGGACGCCGAAGCCGGCGAACTCCCCGGCCCAAGTGCGGGTCAGCGAGGCGAGCGCGGCCTTGGTCGCTGCGTAGGCCGAGCTGCCCGGCATGCCGAGCTCGGCGACCCGGCGGCGCAGTTCGGGCACGATCCGGTGCCATAGGGTCTCCAGCGGTGAGCCGGGAAGACTGGTCGGCACCCGACCGACCATGCCCGCTTCCACCCCCTCCGATCCCGACGCAGCTCCGCACCGCCCCGGGCGCTTTCGGGCGCTCGCCTTCTCCCGCCCGGTGCTCCTCTTCGCCTTCGCCTTCGCGGTGATGGCCGACCCGGTCTCCTCGGTCGCCTACGCGATCGAGGCGGCCTTGCGGGCGCTCGACGGCGACCTCGGCCTCCTGCTACCGACGATGGCGCTGGTCGTCGCCGTGATCGCCCTGATCATCGCCAACTACCACGAGCTGATCGGCCGCTTCCCCGAAGGCGGCGGCGCCGCCGCCGCGGCCGGGTCGGCCTTCGGGGAGGCATGGGCCTTCATCCCGATCGGCGCCCTGATCGTCGACTTCGTCCTCACGATCGCGATCAGCGTCTCCGCCGCCGCGTCGGCGCTGATCGCCTTCGCCTCCGGCCTGGCGCCGGTTCGGGTCCCGCTCGCCCTCGCGGTGCTCGTACTGGTCGCCGGCCTCACCTGGTTCGGCCACGTCGGCCGCGCGATCTTCGCCGCGATGACGACGCTGTTCGTCCTGGTCGGCGTCGTCGTCCTCGCCTCGGGCTTCGCCACCGCCCCCTCGCGGCCGCCGATCGACCTGTCGGCCGGCCACTCGCCACTGCTCGCGGTGATCCTCGCCTTCCCGGTGGCGATGGCGCTGGCCACCGGGGTCGAGGCGCCCTCCTCGGCGATCGCCCAGCTCGGCCAGCTCGACGACGCGGGCCGGCGACGGTTCGGGCGCATCACCATCTGGGCCACCTTGGCGATCGTCGGGACGCTGACCCTCGGGCTCACCGCACTTGCCGTCCACCTCCACGTCGGCATCCCCCGCCCCGATGAGACGCAGATCTCCGAAGTCGCGAAGGCAAGCGTCGGCGACCGCCTCTACACGACCTTCCAGGTCGTCACCGCCCTGCTGCTCCTGGCCGCCGCGAGCTCCTCGTTCCAGGCAGGCCCCGGCCTGCTGCGGGCGCTGGCCCGTCGCGTCCGGGGCGACGGCGAGGAAGCGGGCGTCCTTCACCCGCACCTCGGCACCGTCAACCGCCACCACACCCCCTACGTCGCGGTGGGCGTCTTCCTCGCGGTCTCCGCCGCGGTCGTCGCGGCAGCGGGCGCGAAGGAACAGGAGCTCGTCCTCTTCTACGCGGTCGCCGTCTTCCTCAGCTTCCTCGTCGGCCTGCTGGCGATGGCCCGCTTCGCGCGCCGTGAGGGACGTCGGGTCGTGTTGGGGATGAGCCTCCTCGGCGCGATCGTCGTGACCTTCACCCTCGCGATCAACCTCTCGCGCGGCGACCCGATCGCCTCACTCGCGGCCTCGCTGGCGATCGCCGCGGCGCTCTGGCGGCTCTGGGTGCGGGCGGGCAGACCGCGGGGGATCGCCGCGGCGGTGGTCGACTCCGAGCAGTGAGCGAAGGACCGGCCATCGCCCACGCCGTACACACGGGTGGCGCCCGGCGGCCCGTCGGCGGGCTATGACCCGAACCGGTAACCGATGCCAGGCTCGGTCTGGATGTAGCGACTCCCGCCTGCCGGCTCGAGCTTGCGCCGCAGATTGAAGATGTGGCTACGCAGGAGGCGATCATCTGCTCCGCGGTCCCGGCCCCATATGTCGACCAGAAGGGTTCTGCGGGCGACCGTCTCGCCGCGACGCTCGACCAGGAACACAAGGAGCTCGAACTCGATCGGGGTCAGGCGGAGCAGCTGCTCCCTCTGCCTCACTACCCGCCCGGCGACGTCGATCTCGAGATCCCCCGCCGTAAGCGGCCGTGAGGCGCGCACCGAATCACGGGCACGCCGGAGCAACGCCTCCAGCCGCGCGACCAGCTCCGACGGACCCGGCGGCCCCGAGCACATCTGGTCGGCCCCCGCCTCGAGGGCCTCTATCCCGCGCTCGGCGTCATCCTCGCCGCAGACGACGAGGATCGGCAGCGATCCGTCGGCCGCCCGAAGGCGCCTCGTCAGTCCGACCCCGTCGGAACCGGCTCCGTCGATCTGGATGATCGCTGCGGAAGGGCGGAGGGCGGCACCTGCCGAGATAGCCTCCCCGGCGTCGGCCGCCGCCGCGCTCTCGTGGCCCTGCTCGCGAAGGATCACCTGGAAGGCACGTAGATCCTTTACCTCCGCGGCGCAGATCAGCACCAACATGCGGTCGCTCACGCCCCTGTGCCGATGATGGCCTCGGCGGTGCCATGCGACCCGCCTGTGCTGCCGACGCCAAAGAGGCGGCTTCTGGACCGAGTTGCTGCGTTTTCGGATTCGGTGAGCATCAACAGTCGGCAGGACTTGACGTCGTGCCGACCAGGCTTCCCGGCTCACCTTCGTCGAGGATATCCGACCCTGGCGGCTCGAGTTCATGAATTTGAAAGCACCACGTGGGAGGCTGGCGCGGTACGCGAACCGCGGGATGGAGGAGACGAAATGACCGAACTGACCGAGATGCAGTCCGAGTTGTGTGAGCGCAGCGAGACCGACTACTCCGATCTCAAGGCGTTCTTCATCAACTGCACCCTGAAGCGCAGCCCCGAGGTCTCCAACACCCAGGGGCTGATGGACGTCTCGATGGAGATCATGCGCCGCAACGGCGTCCAGGTGGACGGCATCCGGGCGGTCGACCACGAGATCGCGACCGGCGTCTGGCCCGACATGACCGAGCACGGCTGGGAGCGCGACGAGTGGCCCGAGATCTTCGAGCGGGTGATCGACGCCGACATCCTCGTCCTCGGGATGTCGATCTGGCTGGGCGAGAAGTCCTCGGTGGCGACGCGCATCGTCGAGCGCCTGTACGGCAACTCCCACCTGCTGAACGACGGCGGGCAATACGCCTACTACGGGCGGGTCGGCGGCTGCCTGGTCACCGGAAACGAGGACGGCGTCAAGCACTGCGCGATGAACGTCCTCTACTCGCTGCAGCACCTCGGCTACACGATCCCGCCACAGGCCGACGCGGGCTGGATCGGCGAGGCGGGGCCCGGGCCCTCCTATCTCGACCCCGGCTCGGGCGGCCCGGAGAACGACTTCACCAACCGCAACACCACCTTCGCCGCCTGGAACATGCTGCACCTGGCGCGGATGCTGAAGGACGCGGGCGGCATCCCCGCCCATGGCAACCAGCGCACCGCCTGGGACGCCGGCTGCCGCTTCGACTTCGTCAACCCGGAGTACCGGGCCTGAGTGGTCGAAGAGGCGCGAAAAAGGACGAGGATTCCTAATCGAAGGTCGGATCTTTTGGTACGCTGCGATATCCGGAGAGGACGAGGTGGTGCTCCGGGGTGATCGTTTCGTGGAGCCTCGTGACAGTCAGGTCGGGGCAGGCCTTGGCTGAGAAGGGGTAAGCCTTGCGCGGAGCACGAGAGGGTCTGAGTCGGGCGTGGCGCTTGATCACCGGCGCAGGGGTTGTCGCGTCTGCACTTCTCTATCTCGCCTCGGTCCACGTTGCGACCGGGGTCGCCGCCACTCCATCGCCCCCTTTCGCTCAGTGCCCAGCGATCGGCGCCGACACGGGCTGTGGCCTCCTGATCGATGTGACCAACGCGGGGACCTCGGTATTGACGGACCCCGGCCTCGGGCCATACGACGGCGAAGACGACACCCTCGTCGGCGTGCTCAACCAGTCGAGCGGCCCACTCGCCGAACTGCCGCTTACCTCGACCGCGGACATCTTCGGGTTCGACGGCGACGGAATCTGTGCCTCCCCGTTCAACGTCTTCAATGCCAGTTGCCCGTTCGGCCCGACGGGCTACGAGGGGCCCGGGACGAGCTTTGTCGCCTCCTCCCCCACCTCGGGCCACGTCAGTTTCAATCCTGCGATCCCCCCGGGCGGAAGCGCCTACTTCGCGCTCGAGGAGGCGATCGATGCCGCCCAGTTGACCGCCGGGCCGCCGACGGTTCAGATCACGAGTGGTCCACCGGCCGAAACGACCAGCCAAAGCGCGACGTTTGCGTTCACGGGTGTCAGCGGGGGCACGTACGAATGCAAAATCGACAACGGGCCTTGGACTCCGTGCTCGAGCGGCCAGGCTTTTACTCCGATCCTGCCGGGCGACCACCTTTTCCAGGTCCGCGAGACGCTCGGGGGCCTGGTCGGCCCCGCCGCTACCTATCAATGGACCGTCGCGCTTCCCAAAGCGTGCGTGCTGAGGGTGGCGAGGGCAAGGGTCTTCGTCTTCACCCACCATCACAAGATCCGCCTCGTCATCCATTACACCTCTTACCAACCCGCCGAAGTCGACGTCTCCTACCGGCTGGGCGGACCGGCCGGAGGGCTATCCCTCGGCTCCGCGACGGGCCATTTCCACCTGGCAGGCGTCTTCCGCCTCCCCGAGGCCCTGCGGCCCGCCGAGAATCGAAAGGTCGCGGGGGCGAAGTCGATGAAGGTCACCTTCCGGATCAAGGGAACCCCCGGTTTCTGCGGCCGCTACTACACGAAACGCCTGACCATCCCCAAGAAGATCTTCGGACAGACGGTCTGGTTCCAGTCCGACTCGAGATTCGGACCGGCTTCCAAGTAAGGAGGCAGGCAGATGACCTCGACCGGCAAGCTCACGGGGGCCATCGTGATCCTTGCCCTTCTCTTCCCGTCAAGCGCTCTCGCCGGACCCCCTGTCCTCCATCTCCGGCGGTTCGCCTCGCCGGATCAAAAGGTGACCTGCGTGTTCTTCGCCGGCGCGGTCATCTGCGGCTCGTCGGAAGCCCCGTCAGACGATGGCTCCCACAACGGACTCATCGCCCCGAACGAGGTCGAGGTCTGTAATCACCCGCCAGGCGGGAGCTACTGCAACGGCAATTCTCACACCCAAGGCCGCGCACCGGCGCTGCCAAACGGACGGATCGTCGAAGTGGAAGAGTTCCGCTGCGTCTCCGAAAGAGGGGGGATCGCCTGCATCCTGACCTCTGGCAGGCTGGTCGGTCGGGGTTTCTGGATCGATCGCCGTCGCGCCGTCAAAATTCGACGACCGGTCCCCGCGAAGACGCCGCCACCCGTAGCGCCGGGCGGAACATCCCAGCCCGAACTCTGGAGTGCCCTTGGAGGGCTGGGTCTACCTGGAAGCCACGGGACCGCCCAAGCCCGCCCTGATCAGCCAGTACTCGTGGCAGGTGGGAATGAACGGAACCAGGGTGCGCATCCCGAAGCTGGCCGCAGGCACCACCTGGAGCTTCAAGCCGATCGGGATCACCTGCTCGATCGGCGAAACGACGGTCGTCTGCGTCAACCGCTCGGGCCATGGGTTCACTCTCTCGGCCGACAACTACACCGAACAGTGAGGTCGTGAGCAGATGCATAGGGTCACGGTCAGCGTCGCGGGCCTCGTCGCCGTCGTGGCGGCAACGATCGGGGTGTCGAACATCGCCGGCGCAGCGGCTTCCAGGAGTTGCGGGGAGGTGACGGCGACCCGCGATCACGTCTCCTCTACCTACGAGGTACAGATCTTCCGTGGCCAGGTGTCGTGTAAGGAAGCGCGGGCGGTCATCAAGGCCGTCAACTCGGGCAAGGGGACCGTTCACAGACCTCCCGGGACCGGGCGGGAGAGCTGGTACACGACCCTGCCCGGCGGCTGGAAGTGTTTTTCCGGGGCCGGCGGGGAGGCATGCGTGCGGGGGCCGAAGATCAACAGCTACCAACACCGCGATGAAATCGGCTCGCCGTTCTGAACGCCCGGGAGTCCAGGCCCGCCCCGACTAGGCGGGCCTCTCGGTCAACGGCCGGCGCAAGAGTAGCTGTGCCCTGTTCGGCTGGGCGACGTCACGGTCTCCACGCCGCCTCTTTGCTCAGGGCGTCGGCGCAGGCGGTGAGGCTGGCGAGCAGCTGCGATCGTTGCCGGGCCGACAGCGCGACGACCATCTGCGCCTCGATGTCGGCGACGAGCGCGTCGGCGCGCCTGGCCAGCTTTCGCCCCGCGGGGGTCAGCTCGGCAGGAAGGCTGCGGGCCTGCGGTGCGGTGCTGGGCCGGTGGACCAGATCGCGCTCCTGCAGTCCGCGCAGGACGACGTTCAGCGATTGGCGTGAGACGAACATGCCGCGCGCCAGCTCCGAACCGGAGACGCCCGGCCGCTCGCCGATCAGCTGCAGGCAGGCGTACTGGGCGACGGTGAGCCCGAGCGGACGGAGCGCCTCGTCCATCGCCGCACGCAGGGAGGCCTGGGCCCGTTTCAGCGCGTAGCCGACCCGCGCCTCGACGGGGGGATCCTGAGAACTCATGTCAACATTTTGACATGGGGTGATAATGTCAATGTCCTGACATCAACGAAAGGTGACTTCGATGGCTGTGACAGGACCAGACTTCGTCGCGTTGCAGGTTCGCGATCCCGAGCGTGCCGCCCACTTCTACGAGACCCACCTCGGCTTGCGCCGGGCGGCGGTGAGCCCACCGGGTGCGATCGTCTTCGACACCGCTCCGATCCCATTCGCCGTGCGCGAGCCATTGCCCGGGGTCGATCTCGACGCCGCCGACCCGGGACCCGGCGTCGGCGTGGCCCTCTGGTTGGCCGCGGAGAACCCTGACGGGATACATGAGGTTCTGGTCGACGCCGGTGTGACGATCCCGCAGCCGCCGAGCGACGGACCCTTCGGGCGCACCTTCAGCTTCGTCGACCCGGACGGCTACCTGCTCACCGTCCACGGCCGTTGATCGACGATGCGATCGCACCAACTGACCGTCGAGGTCGCCGGCCCGTGGTCGATCGAGACCAGCATCGCGTTCTGGAAAGGGTTCGCCCCGGCGCCGTTGGCGCCCGGCCGCGGCCGCGGCGACGTTCTGCGCAGCACGTTCCTCGTCGAGCACGACTGGCGACGGGCGCAGACGGAGGTATTCCAGGAAGGCGCAGCGGCCCGGGTCGTCGTCCACGGGGACGGGGACCTCGAAGCCGCCGCGGAGCAGGTTTGCCGATTCCTCTCCCTTGACATCGACGCTCGCGAGTGGCCCGAGGTCGCCCGTCGGGACCCGGTGATCGCCGAGGCGCAGGCGCGGCTTCCGGGGCTGCGTCCCTGCGGGTTTCACTCTCCCTACGAGGCAGCCGCCTGGTCGGTGCTCTCTCAACGTATGCGGATCGCCCAGGCCGACCGCCTCCGAAACGACCTGATCGATCGGCACGGCGACAACGGGGCGTTCCCCGCCCCCGAGGTGCTCCACCGCCTCGACCTCGACCTGCCCGGCCGCAAGCCCGAGTACCTGGAGGCCGTCGCCGGCGCCGCCCTGGAAGGGCGCCTCGACGGGGCCACCCTCCGCTCGGTCGAGCCCGAGGAGGCGATGAAGTCGATCCGGGACATCAAGGGACTAGGGCCCTTCGCGGCCGAGCTGGTGGTCATCCGCGGCGCGAACGCACCCGATGCACTCGCCCGCCACGAGCACCGCCTCGAGAGCGAGATAGCCCACCGCTATGGCCCGGACCGCACGCTCGACGACGTCGCCGATGCCTGGCGTCCGTTCCGATCCTGGGCAAGCGTCCACCTGCGCGCCCTGCGCGAGGAGCGCACCCAGGAAATCGGATTCCGCTCCGGATAGCAGCGGCCACCGGCTGGCCTCACCGATAGCCGAGATTCCCGCTTGGATCGCGCGGCATAGAAGGACTCCCCTCCTAAGGGACAGGCCGGCGGTTCGAATTCACCTCGGGGCACTCTCTAAAGAGTGCTGTAGAGCCAAACTGTCTGTCGTTCTCCGTGCGCGGACTTGCATCGACCTGGACCACCCCGGCCAGCATTGGACCCCTCCGGTGGTGAGATTCGGCTCCAGCAAGCGAAATCCGCGGATAGGCCTGTCCTGTCGGCGGGAACACGGCGCCGGTTCAACTCGCACGCTAATGGCATCAACAGGATGCATGCCAAGAGCGCTCACATAGACGCCCGATAACCGACGTTACGGAGACGTCTGCGGTGCCGCACTAACAGGGGGACCTGGCCTCAAACAATCGAAATTGGAAAGCTCAAACGGGCTCTTCTGGATCAGAAGAGACTGCCTTTCCAACTGAGATCCAACTCGGCTCCCGTGGCTGGAAATCTCAGCTGACAGAACGCCTGGATCGCACGAGCTTCGAAGCAATCGCTGCGGCCAGCTCTAGTCCCGCTAGATACCTAGCTAGAAGTGCGCGATTCTCGACGGGCGGCGCTCCTCAGTGGGGCGACGAAACGAGCGTCAGACCACGCCACTCGTGCCTTCCAACGGCCGCCGAGCATCGGATTACCGGGGATCCCCGTATCCCGTCAATCGGCACACAAGCAAACGACGACGTGCTTCTGCTACTCGAGAGGAACGCAGATCCGGCTCATCAGGCGAAGAGCCCTTCGCCGACGAAACCGCCGCGCCTCGTCCCCGGGGGACACGCAAACAAGGCGCTGGCGGTATGCAGCGTGTGGCGATTCAAGGCGTCCGATGATGCGAGACGCCTTTGGATCGGGACGAACTGGCGCCTCGGGTCTCGCTGGAAACAGATGAAGAAGAGACCGGCATCGAGTTGACCGGAGCCTGGCGCAGGTGCTTCCGAGTAGGAGTAGCCGCGGCGCAGGATGCGCCGGCCGGTGTTTTCATCGGGACTGGCGAGACGAACGTGGGCGTCTGCCGGGATGATTGGCGCATCGTCCCGCCTGGCATTAAGGTCGATCGGGTCGTACTCCTTCCGCTCCCCCAGCGGAGCGCCGCTCAACTTGCGCCTACCGATCGTCCGTTCTTGCTCCTCCAACGTGCTCGCATCCCAGACGTCGAAGAGGATGCGTATCCGTCTGGCGACGAGATAGGTGCCTCCGGCCATCCACTCCGGTCCGTCCCGGTCCGCCACCCAGACGAAGCGTTCCATCGCCGTGCGATCCTCGGCGCGGATGTTGGCGGTCCCGTCCTTGAAACCCATCAGATTGCGAGGCGTGGGTTGGGTCGCGCTCGTGCTGGAGGTCCGGCCGAATCCCTGCTGACCCCAACGGAGGGTCGCGACGCTCTCGGCGAGCCTGGTCAGTACGTGGATCGCGTGGAAGGCCACCTGGGCGTCATTCGCGCAGGCCTGGACACAGAGGTCGCCGTCCGACCGGGAGAGGTCGAGATCCTCGCCCTCGAAGGGCGGCAGCGACTGCAATGCCGGCGGGCGCTTCGCCGAGAGACCAAGTCTCCAACCCTTCGGACCGAGGAATAGAGAAGGTCCGAAACCGAACGTGAGCGTGAGTGCACTCGCCGGAAGGCCGACCGCCTCCCCCGTGTCGACCGGTGGGGCCAACCTGGACCCTCCACCCTCTTCGAAGGACTTGCCCTCGGCAAGAGCGGCCGCAGCAGCGGTCCAGGACATGAGCAGGGAGCGCAGCGAGTCCAGGGACTCCGCCGTCAGGTCGTATGCGGCAAAGGCGAGAAATTCTTGCGCCGGCGTGTCGATACCGGCCTGGTTCGGCGCGTAGAACGAAATCCGATCCTGGCCTCTTTCCTGCGGGGAGGACGGTCCTCCGTCTGAGGGCTCGACCAGATGGTCAAGCGCAGCCCCTGCGCCGAACGAAGCCGCAGCCACCAAGGCCGATCGTCGCGTGAAACCGGTATCGCTCACAACGGGATCATGGTCGGAACCGTGCCGGCCCCAGCCACAGACCACGAGGGGCCATGATCGCTGCACTCACGGGTCGACAGACCTTTTGGCGACACTCCTTGCTTCATCACGAAAAGAGCTGCCGCTGCGCGCTCCCAGTCGATGGGTCGGTTCCTGGCCTGGCCGCGGATCGCTTCCAAGCGAGTTCCTCCGTCAGTTCGTCCACCATCTTCTGCGCCGAGCCATTTGCGAAGTTGGTGCTTTCCTGCAGGCCGAACGCGTGTGCATGACGCCCATCGTTCAAGTTGATCAGACAAACCGATGGAAACGCCGACCAGCGACCCATCTCGAAGCCCTGAACCTCGGTCCAGTCGAGGTGGAAGCTATTGAAGAAGTTGACGACGTGAATGCCGCCGCTGTCGACCCGGATACGCGCCGATGCAAGCCTCGCGCCCATGAGAATGCACAGCAACCCGACGAACGCCCACGCGAGAGCAAACACCGCATTGCGTGCCGAAAAGATGCTTCCCACGCCGACCCCGCCACCGATGACGGCGACGGCGATACCTCCGATCAGCTGACCCTTGCTGCGGAAGGTCTTTGCCTCGCCGTCGGTCATCAACAGGTTCCGATCTCATCATGTGCGCGAGGATCGACCACTCCAGCGGTGCCTGCGGCCGCCGCGGAGGGCGGAAGATTCACCGCCGCCGCTCCAACCGGCCCCAGCCCCGCCTCCGCGGCGCGGGCGCCCCCAGCGATCTCCACACCGGCTTTGAGAAACCCCGGTGCGCCGCCGACGATAGTGGTTCCGACAGTGACCCCCTCGGCGCCCAGGAAGCCCGGGACACTCGAGCAGTTTTCAGCGTTTTCCACCGTCGAGGCCAGCAAGGCTCCGCCCGCAGCTACGGTGCACACACCGGCACTGGCGACAATGCACGTACCTGCTGCAGCGACCCCGGCGACCGTCCCTTTGTTTTCCCAGGCCCAATTCATGCTGATCTCGAAATTCCCGACTGCGGCCGATGCGAGTTCTTCGGCCTCCGTGACCGCTTCGCCGACCGTGCTGACAACGTCTTCGCCGAGTTGGACCGGATCGGGAATGGAGATGCAGAATTCACAGAGACCGCTCCAGTCCGTTGCGTCCAACGGATCACCCCCCGCATACAGATAGAGGTTCGTCCCGCTCCCGGCGAAGCCGATCGGATCCTGGCTGATGAATCGGCCCTGGGTCGGATCGTAGTAGCGCGCCCGGTCGTACTCGAGGCCCGCCCCGTCAACTTCCCGGCCGGTGAAACGGAACGGATTGAGGCTCGGGGTCCCTGATTCGACGACGGACCCGAATGGCTCGTAGGTGTATTCGGTCTGAGCTTTGCCCGATTCGCCGGCAAGCGCGATGACGCTCCCCAGGCGATCGGTCAGGTAGCTCTGGGTCGCGCCTTCGTCGGTACGCGAGAACAACTGATCGGGCGCCAGGCCCGTTAGAAGGCTGGTCGAGGTCGAGCCGACTACTTCCTCGACGATATTGACGCCGTCATAGAGGCTTTCGGTGGTCTGCCCTTCGGCGGCCCTGGAGACCCGCCGGCCGAACGGGTCATATGAGAACGACGCCGGGCCTTCGCCACCGATGTGGGTCAGCTCGCCTCGGGCGTTCCAGCCGTATTCGGTCGATCCTTCGGCGATCAGATTGCCCTCGGCGTCGTAGCTGAGTTTCTGTCCTTCGCGTTCGGTCAACTCGTTCGCGGCGTTGTAGGTGGTAGACGCGAGGGCTTCGGGCAGCCCTACCCGTGCATAGGAGCCCCACTCGGCTTCGAGCAGGCCATCTTCACCGTAGGCATAGTCGATGGTGCCGAGTTCTTCTTTGCCGTGGAGGTATTCGATCGACGTCGCCTTACCCACCGCGTCGCGGCCGTAGATCTCTTCCACGCCGTCCGGGAGCGTGATGCCCTGCAGGCGATTCGCCGCGTCGTAGGCCATCGAGACCGATTCTGGGCCGCGAGATATCCCAGTAAGGCGATTGGCCGCGTCGTAGGAGTATTCGGTGGTGCTGAGCCCGGGGGCCGTCATCGTCGTGCGGCGCCCCGCGGCGTCGTATCCGTACCCGATGGTGCCCTGCGGCGATTCGACGCTGGTGACCTCGCCCAGGCGGTCGTAGGCAAGGCCATATTCACCGCTTGCACTGTCGTCGATGATGACTGGCCGGTTTGCGTCGTTGTATTGGTAGGACACCGATGATTCGGCGGTCAGGCCCGATACGCCGTAGGCGGCGCCCGTGAGCCTCCGCAGCGGGTCGTAGGAGTACGCGGTCATCTTGCCGTCACGATTCGTGTAGCCGGTGAGGTCGCCGGCGGGGTCATAGGCCCATTCGGCAGTGTGGCCGAGGGGGTCGGTTTCGCTCACTACGCGGTCCATCGCGTCGTAGCTCCGCGTGGTTTCGCCGCCGCCGGGGGCGACGATCTTGACGAGATTACCGTCGGCGTCGTAGGCGAAGGAGGCTTCCGCGCCGGAGGGCGAGGTCGTGGAGAGGACATCGCCGCGTTCGTCGTACCGATAGCGCGTCTTCCTCCCTTCCGGCGAGATGACCGACAGCACCCGACCGAGACCGTCCACGAAGCTGGTCGTCGTGCCGCCGAGGGGGTCGGTCACCGAGGTGAGGGCCCCGCCCGTATAGCCGAAGTGGGTCGTCTGACCAAGCGGGTCGGTTACGGCTGAGAGCTGGGCGCCGGAGTATTCGTAGGTCGTTTCGTGACCGAGAGGATCGGTGCCGCTCAGAAGTTCGCCGTGGGTCCCGTATTCGAAATGGGTGGCGTGGCCGAGCGGATCGACCTCTTCGGTCATCCAACTCGTCCCCGGTTGATACGACGCGGTCCAGGTCTCTTCTTCGGCCGTGCCGGCGAGTCTGGTGATCTCGGTGGGGTTCCCCTGACCGTCGTATTCGTAGGCCGTGATGTTGCCGGCCGGATCGGTCTTCGACAACAGAAGGCCGGTTTCCGGCTGCAGTTCGTAGCTCGTCGTCTGTTCGTATTCCGTCCCGGGCTCGACGACTTCTTTCGTCGTCCGCCCTTCGGAATTGAAGAAGTCCTCCTTGGTGCTGCCTCGGGGATCGGTGACCGTCGTTGAGAGGACCTTTCCGGCTTCACCTAGGGCATAGGAGAATTCGAAGGCCGCCCCGTCGCCCGTCGTCTGCTTCTCGACCCGCCCCGAGGCTTCATAGGAGGTCTTCAGGTATTCGATCCCCCGCGGGTCGGTGACCGAGGTCATCTCACCCGCGGCGTCGTAGGCATATTCGGTCGCGCCGCCGGCGGCGTTCGTCGCTTTGGTGAGGAGGCCTCCGGTGTAGGCGTATTTGAGGTGCTGACCGCCGTTGTCGGTGATTTCGGTGATCCGGTTGGAGCCGTCGTAGGTGAACTTCACCCAGTGGCCGTGTGGGGAGGTAATCTTGGTGATGTTGCCGCTCTGGCCATGTTCGCGGGTCAGTTTGAGTTCTTCTCCTGCGGAGTTCCTGATCCCCTGAAGCGGCGCGACCTCGCCGAAGACGTAGGTCGTCCCGTCCTTGAGTTCGAGATCGAAACCCGGCGTCGCTCCGTCCCAGCGGACTTCCGAGCCGAAATACGGTCCCGGCAGGTTTTCGGACCGATAGACGGCGTCCGACCACCCCGTCCCGGGCGAGGTCCTTTTGTAGTAGACACGGCGGCCGTCCGGCAGGATGAGGCTGCAGTCCTGGTAGTTGTGCACGGACCACAGTTCCATGTTGTAGAGGCTCTGGGTGCCCTTGCCGAAGGCATATGAGTTCGAGTCCATCTGGCGGTACGTGCGTTCGATGTCGATCGGGATCGTGTCAGGGATGGTCAGGTCCCGCTTGTGGTAGGTGAACAGGCCGCTGTGCATGTCGACGGGATCTCCCGCGCCCGATTCTCCCGGCGCCGTCCCCGGGGGAGTCGGCGTGCCCGAGATCATCGCCCCGCTGAGTTTCCAGACCCTGACCCCTGGGTCGGGAACGATCTGCTTGGCATCGGCGGACACCGAGCCGTGCCCGTAGATGTACCAGCCACGACCGCCTGCATCGTAGTTCCAGAAGGACACACGCTCTCCAGGCGGCAGATGGGTCCAGTTCGGGTAGATGATCCGCGCCCCCTTGCTCAGATAGGCCCGCCCCGGCTGGATCGTGTAGTAGAGCGGGATGGTCTGGAAGGCGGGCAGCGGCGAAGGGGTCCGGTCGACAGGGATCGCCGTGATGTTGAGGCTCTTGACGCGGCGGCCGCCGGCCGTGCGGATCACCGTCCCAGCCGGCAGCTTCACTTCCAGCCCGGGGATGCGTGGGTTGCGAAGAGTGATCCCATGCTTTGCCGACGTCGCGACACTTCGGGTGCCATTGGGGTCGAGCGGCGTCAGCCAGACCGTATATTCGAGCTCGGTGGTCTTGTGCGCTTCGAGGGCGACACCCATTTCGTAGCTGCCATAGCGTCGCCCTTCGCTCTCTCCCCCATCGACGATGAGGATCTGGTGACCCGCAGGGACTCCTTCGAGCAGGAACCGTCCCGCTCCGTCGGTCTGCGCCGTGACCGCCGAGCCCTCGAGAGCAACGTGCGCGCCCGGCAGCGGCTGTCCGTCCTGCGCAAGCACCTGCCCGGCGAGGGCGGTGTCCCCTTCCTTGCCGGCAAGGTCCCGGGCTCGCGTCCACGGGGATTGCGGCTCTTCGGTGACCCAACCTCGGGACCCGCGACTGCTCTGCGGCGGATACCAGTAGGCGCCTCCGCGAGGCTTGAACTTTCCTGCTGCGGCCGGGACGCCGAGTATCTGGCTTGACTTTTGACTCGCCTGCGCTGGCTCTTTGCGATGCGCCGCGGTCCCTTCAGAGCCGTCCGAGGCGGGCTGTCGATAGTCGGCGAACATGGTCGTCGGCTCGGTGATCCCGGACCCGCCGACGTCGATGACGTCCTGCCGCCCCGGCGTATCAGGGGTCGAGAAGCTGACGAGCTCGCTGCGGCTTGGGAGCGGGCCAAGGTAGGCGACATGCGAGCCAAGGTAGGCGGTGAACGTCACGCTGCCGGTGTAGGCCGATTCGGGATCTAGAACGACGCTGTAGGTACCGGTCGTCGGCAGGCTGACTTCAAGCCTCGCCGCGGTAGTCGGGGTGAAGGTGCGCGTGCTTCCCAATTGGGTGCCGTTGGGATTAAGAAGAAGGAGCGAACCACCGGTAACCGTTGATTCAGAAGTCTTAAGCGTCACCGTCTGGCCTGACGTTCCGGCGAAGGTCACAAGTTGACGCTGGCCGGGGGCAGATATCGAGAATTCTTTGGTTTCGCCTTCCGAAGTCGGCGTGATTGAGCCGGTCAGGTCGGGGTCTTCGTAGAGGTGCAGGTCGGCGGAGCCGGTGACGGAGCCTTCGGGATCGACTTCGAGCGTCCAGGTGCCGGTGGTGGGGATCGTTTTCGGCCCCCAGAGATAGGTCT
>JAFDWD010000326.1 GCA_018268695.1 Actinomycetota bacterium | reverse complement strand
GTCCGCCTCCTCCCCACCACCGACTCCGAGGAGTTCGAGCAGCGCGTCGCCCGCCTCGACTCGGTCCGCGAAGTCGCCTTCCTCACCGGCCGCTTCGACTTCCAGCTCCGCGTCGCCTGCCGCGACGCCGAGGACCTCAACGACACCGTCCGCGCGATCCGCCGCGAAGCCGGCGCCGCCGGCACCGAGACCCGGATCGTCCTCCGGTCGACGAGCTTCGGCCGGGCGCCGGGGGCGGCCTGACGCCTTCCAGATCTCGTTCTCGGCGATTTATATATGCGTGGGAGGCAAAACCGGAAAGGCGACTGCAAGGAGGACGCGATGCCCATCAGTTCGGTAAAGCACCGAGACGAGTTCGAGACCCTGGCCGGGTCCGGCGGCTGCACCTGGACGCTGGCCCGGAAGGCGCTCGGGACGGAGGCGTTCGGCTACAACCTGGTCGAGCTGGAGCCGGGCGGGGCGCTGCCCGCGCACGACGAGTCCGGCAGCAGGCAGGTCGAGCTCTACGTGGTCCTCGACGGCGAGGCGGTCGTCGTGATCGACGGCGAGGAGCACGCGGCGCCGGCCGGGACCTTCGCCTCGATCGAGCCCGACAGCGAGCGGACGCTGCTGAACCGCTCCTCCGCCCCGGTCACCGCCCTGCTGTTCGGCGCCGTCGCCGGCCCCGGCTACGAACCTCCGAGCTGGGCCTGAGGAGGGGGCGCAAACGTCAGAAATTTTCGGTTTTCACGGCGCGGGGTCGGACCTATAGTCGACAGCATGCCCCGCACGGATGCAGACTCTCCCCTCCCGCCCATCGGCTGGATCGGCCTCGGCGAGATGGGGCTTCCCATGTCCGCCAACCTGGTCACCGCCGGCCACACCGTCTACGGCTTCGACCTCGACTCGGAGAAACGCGCGGCCGCGGCCGCGGCCGGGGTCCAAGCCGTCGACGCGACCGCGGAGCTGGTCGAGCGAGGCGAGCTGATCGTCTCGATGCTGCGGACCGGCGCCCAGACCGAGGCCCTGCTCCTCGGCGACGGCGGGGTCGCCGACCTGACGGCGGGTGAGCCGCGCGACGTGATCGTGATGAGCACGCTCGACCCGCCCGCGATGGAACGGCTCGCCGACGAGTGCGCGGCGCGCGGGCTGACGATCTTCGACGTCCCGGTCAGCGGCGGCGTCCGCGGGGCCGAGGCGGCGACGCTCTCGATCATGGCCTCCGGCGAACCGGCCGGGCTGGAGCGGATCCGACCCCTGTTGGAGCCGCTCGGGTCCCACATCCACCTGCTCGGCGACCGCCCCGGGATGAGCCAGGCGGCGAAGCTCGCCAACCAGGTGATGATGGCGGTGGCGATCGCCGGCACCTACGAGGCGCTCGGCCTGGCCGCGGACTACGGCATGGAGCCGGGCCCGGTGATCGAGGCGGTCCTCGACGGCACCGGACAGAGCTGGCCGCTCGCCCACTGGGACTGGATGCGCAGCCTCTGGGAGGACTACGAGCCCGAAAACGCGCTCGACATCCTCGACAAGGACCTGAAGGCGGTGATCCGCGCGGTGCGCGAGCGCGAAGCCGACATGCCGGTCACCGAGGCCACCTTCGCCCGGCTGACCGACCTCTGGGACCGCTCCCGCGCCGAAGCTAATGAAGGCCGAAGTGGCGGGTGAAGTAGGCGAGGTGGGCGCGCATTGCCTCTCGGGACGCTTCGGGGTCTTGGGCGGCGACGGCTTCGATCACCTCGGCGATGCCGTCGAGGACGCGGGGCGGGTCGACCTCCTGCACCTCCTCGGCGAAGCGGCGGAAGGCGGTCGCGGTGGCGCCGGCGAAGCCGATCAGCAGCGGGTTGTGGCTGGCCTCGGCGAGCGCGCGGTGGAAGGCGACGTCGGCGGCGATCGCCGCCTCGACCGGGAGGTCGTCCCGATCCTCGGGGAGGATCGCGCGCAGCGTCTCGAGGTCGGCCTCGGTCCGCATCTGCGCGGCCGTCGCGGCGGCGCGCAGCTCGAGATCGAAGCGGACCGCGAAGAGCTGCCCGTAGTCGAGCGTCTTCATCCCCAGCGACAGCGAGATCACCTCGCCGACCGACGCGGCCAGCGCCTCGGGGGAGAGCTCCGCCACCCGGTAGCCGCCGCCGCGCCCGCGCGCCGAGGTGAGCACGCCGTCGTCGCGCAGCGTCCGCAGCGCCTCGCGCACCGTCGGCCGGCTGCAGCCGTACATCTCCGCCATCGCCTCCTCGCTCGGCAGCCGGTCGCCGGAGCCGAGCGAGCCGTCGAGGATCGACTCGCGGATCGACGCGGCGATCTGCTGCGGCAGCGTCTGCACCTGCGTCGCGCGGAGGCGGTTGGTCCTGTCCACGCCGGAGATCGTAAGAGGGTTTGCGCATGAGCTACGCGGTCGGAATCGATGTCGGCGGCACGTTCACCGACTTCGTCGTCGTCGATCAGGACGACCTCGGCTACTGGGCGCACAAGTCCCCGAGCACGCCCGAGGACCCCTCGCGGGGGCTGCTCAACGGGCTGCGGGAGATCGCGGCGCTGCTGGAACTGGAGGAGGCGGAGTTCCTCGCGCGGCTCGACCTGATCGTCCAT
>JAFDWD010000325.1 GCA_018268695.1 Actinomycetota bacterium | reverse complement strand
CTCGAGCACGACGACCGGGATCTCGCGGTCCGTTTTCCCCTGGTAGGCGTCGTAGTCGGGCCAGGCTTCGGCCATCTTCTTCCACATCCGCGGCTTCTCCTCCGGCGTCGCGACGCGCGCGTCGGCCTTGAAGCGGTCGCCTTTGACCTGGACTTCGACCGCCTCCGGGTGGGCTTCCAGGTTGAGGAACCAGGCGGGCGGCGACGGGGATCCGCCCTTCGAGGCGACGATCAGGAAGTCGTCGCCGTCGGGCTCCATGATCAGCGCGTTCGCCCGCTCCTCGCCCGACTTTCGACCCTTGGTGAAGAGGATCAGGATTTTGGTCCCGTTGCGCCAGTCGTAGCCGACCTCGCCGTCGGTCTCGATGTAGCGCCGGACGTGCTCGTCGCCGAAAAGCTCCTCTGAGGTAGTCATGCCGAGAGGCTACCCGGCGCGCTACGGCGCTACCCGGCTTCGGGGTTCTCGATCAGCTTGCGCGAGGGCGCGCCGGGGCGCAGTCTGGTCGCGGCCTCGGGACGCAGGCCGTCGAGGAAGATGCCGAGGTAGCGCTTCCAGAGGTCGGCGCGGAGGCCGGGGAACGGCACCTCGGCCAGCGAGGCGACGGCCGACATCAGGAACATCAGGTCCTGGCCTGCGATGTCGTCGCGTAGCGCGTCGGCCTTCTGGGCGCGGCGGACGAGCTGCGAGGTGAGGTCGATGATGCGGCGCCGCTCCGCCGCCAGGGCCGGAGAGGCGACGCACTTCTCCTTGTTCCCCTCGGCGATCCCGTGGTCGACCGCGGCCCGCTCCGACATCTCGTAGAGGAAGCGTTCGACTCCGTGCCAGGGGTCCTCGTCGGCGAGGCACGATTCGGCGATCGCGGCGGCCTCCTCGAGCTGCACCCCGATGATCGCCGTGACCAGGTCGTCCTTGGTCGGGAAGCGCCGGAAGAGCGTCGCCTCGCCGACCCCGGCGCGGGCGGCGATCTCCGCGGTCGAGGCCTCCAGGCCGCGCTCGGCGAAGACCTCGATCGCGGCGGCGACGATCCGCTCGCGATTGCGAGCGGCATCGGCGCGCAGTGCCGTTGCGCTCACCCCTACTGCCATCGCAGAAGAGTACCCGGCTAGGCGACCGTCACCGCGACGGCGTCGCCCGCCTCGATCCGGGCGACGTCGCGACGGCGGAGCAGGAGCGCCGCGGCCACCGTGCCGGCGGCGACCAGGGCCGCGGCGACGACGAAGGCCGTCTGGAAGCCGGAGACCAGCGCTTCCTGCTGCTCCAGGACGCTCGGCTTGCCGACGACGCCGGCGAGGAAGTCGGTCGTCTTCGAGTTGGCGATGCTGGAGAGCACCGCCAGGCCGAGCGCGCCGCCGATCTGTTGGGAGGTGTTGAAGATCCCCGAGGCGAGGCCGGCGTCGCGCTCCTCGACGTTGGTGGTCGCGACCAGGGTCAGCGAGACGAAGGTCGCCCCCATCCCGATCGACATCGGGAAGAGCCCGCCGACGATGCCGAGGTACTGGCCACCGACCTCGGTGGTCGCGGCCAGGATCGCGAGCCCGGCGGAGGCGACCAGCATGCCGGTCAGGAGGACCGGGCGCAGGCCGACGCGGGGGATCAGTTTCTCGGCGATGGTCGCGCCGATCCCGATCCCGGCGGTGACCGGCAGGAAGGCGAGGCCGGTGGTCAACGGCGAGTAGCCGAGGATGTTCTGCAGGTAGAGCGAAGCGAAGTAGAACATCGCGAAGAGGCCGCCCGCGACCATCAGGAAGACGCCGTTGCCGGTCGCCAGCGAGCGCAGCTTGAACAGCTCCAGCCGCACCAGCGGGGACGGCGAGCGGCGCTCGATGAAGACGAAGGCGACGAGCAGGGCGATGCCGAGGGCGGCGACGCCGAGGGTCTTGCCCGATCCCCAGCCCCAGCTCGAGGCCTCGACGATCGCGTAGACGAGGGCGACGAGGCCGCCGGTCACGGCGGTCGCGCCGGCGATGTCGAAGTGGCGCATCGCGCCCTCCTGGACCGAGTTCGGGACCAATTTCAGGGCGGCGAAGACGATTCCGATGCCGACCGGAACGTTGACGAAGAAGATCCACTCCCAGGACAGGCTTTCGACCAGGAAGCCGCCGAGCAGGAGGCCGACCGCGCCACCGCCCGCGGCGACGCCCGCCCAGACGGAGAGCGCTTTGGTGCGCTCGGCGCCCTCGCTGAAGGAGGTGGTGATGACCGAGAGCGCCGCGGGCGAGAGCATCGCGCCGCCGAGGCCCTGGATCGCGCGGCCGATGATCAGCTGCGTCTCCGAGGTCGCCAGGCCGTTGAACAGCGAGGCGGCGGAGAAGAGCCCGACCCCGGCGAGGAACAGCGTGCGCCTGCCGAGCAGGTCGGCGGCGCGTCCGCCGAGCAGCAAGAAGCCGCCGAAGAACAGCGTGTAGGCGTTCACCACCCAGGCCAGCGAGGTGTCGGAGAAGCCGAGGTCGGTCTGGATGGCGGGCAGCGCCACGTTCACGATCGTCGCGTCGAGGACGACCATGAACTGGCCGAAGCAGACGACGACCAAGGCGAGCCAGGGATTGAAGTGGGGGTGATCGCTCCGGTTCATGCCGGCGACTGTACCACGAACCGGAGCAGTGGCTCCACTAAACCGGAGTTTTCACTCCGGAGGGACGTCACATAAGGGCGGCGGGCCGCCGCTTCAGAGCTTCAGCGGCTTGACTTCGAAGTAGTAGAGGTCGCCGAGTTCGCCGGCGTCGACGTAGATGCCGAATGTCCCCCGCTGGGAGCCGAGGTCGAAGGTCGCCACCCCGGCCTTGCTCGCCTTGCGGGCGGCGCCGCCGGAGACGAAGTAGCCCGCTTCGTCGGTGATCCCGACCTTGACCGGGGACGACGCGCCCTTGACGGTGACCTGAACCTTGCCGCCGCCGAGCTTCTTCGCCGTCGCGGTGACGAGCCGCTGCACGTTCACTTCCGCGCCGACGGTCGAGAGTTCCAGGCCGGGGTCCCCGATCGCTTCGATCGAGACCGTCTCCTCGGTCGCCGTGGTGGTCGGGATCGTGAACTTGCCGTTGGCGCCGGCCTTGATTCCGACCGTCTTTTCCGGCGTGATCGCGAAGCTCGAATCCCCCTGCGGGATCCATTTGCTGAAGGTGACCTTCAGCTTCGCCGCGACCGGCCCCTTCTTGTCATTAAGAATGACCCCTTCGATCTTGCGCTTTTCCCCAGGGCGCACCGCGCACGAGGCGGTCGAGTATTCCTGGGCCTTGCTCTGCGGCGCGTTGCCGCTGCACTTGGTCGTGATGGTGGCGGCCCCGGCGCTCGCGGCGAAGGCGAGCAGGCCGAGGGCGGCAAGGGCAAGGGCGATCGAGGCGGTACTGCGGCGGCGCTTCATCTCTGCATGCTCTCCTGGCGTGCGAATCGGACGGACGGCGGCAGGATAGGCCCGCCAGGAGGCGCCGGCGTCTGACGACGCTGCCGCATGGGTAGTTCTCCCGTATCAACGTCCTTCCGAGCTTTTAGGCCATATATGGCCTAAAAGCTCGGAAGGACGGGTGCGGGGCGGCGCCTGCTCGCCGGGTCGGTGAGAATCGGCGCGTGGCCCCCTCCCCCACCGTCGCCGAGATCGAGCTGAGCGCCGCGCAGGCGCGGCGGGCGGCGATCGCGGCGCAGGGCCTGGCGACGGCGCGGCCGCGGGGACGGGTCGACGTGCGCCACCTGCGGCGGGCTCTCGACGCGATCGGGATCGTCCAGCTCGACTCGGTCAACGTCTTCAGCCGCTCCCACTACATGCCGCTGTTCTCGCGGCTCGGGCCGTACCCGCG
>JAFDWD010000324.1 GCA_018268695.1 Actinomycetota bacterium | reverse complement strand
GGTCACAGCCTGCCAGGACCTCCATGAGACGCCCAGGGCACCGCATCTAGGACTGCCGCCCCCGCCAGGACAACGACCGGTCCCCTACTCCCCCGCCAGAACCTCCGCCGAGGTCTTGCCGCTCACCACCGACTCCGGGAACTCGGCGACCACGTCGGATCCCGGGCGGGCGGCGTCGTCTTTGCGCTTGATCAGGAGCCACTGGGGCTTCTCGCCCGGCCGCGTCCGTTGAAGGGCGAAACCGCCTGAGAGCTTCTCGCCGTGGAGGACGAAGACCGCGTGGCCGCGTTCGATCGCCTCCGGCCAGGCCACGCGGCCGCCCTGCTCGTAGGTCCCGCGGTCCCAGACGATGACCGCCCCCTCCCCCGCGCGCCCTTCGAAGTCGTTGTGGGACTTCTGGTGATCCTCGACCTGGACCGCCAGCCGTTTCTGCGCCGGGTCCATCGAGGGGCCCTTCGGCACCGCCCAGGAGCGCATGGCGCCGTCGACCTCCAGCCGCAGGTCCCAGTGGTGGGCGGTCGCCTGGTGCTCCTGGACGACGAAGACGCCGGCGCTGACCCCGCGGACCGCGAACTGCTCGTGCCCTTCGACCTTGGTCTTCGCCACCTCGACTCCCTCGACCGACGCGCCCCGCGGCCCCTCGCCGAGCCACTCGACCAGCGCGTCGACCGCCTCGTCGGGTCCCTCGGCCTGGACCACCACGGTGCCGTCGTCTTCGTTCCGCACCCAGCCGAGGACGCCGAGCTCCCGCGCCCGCTCCACCGTCTCGTAGCGGAAGCCGACGCCCTGGACGCTTCCGCGCACCGTCACCCGGACGCCTTTCCCCTTCGCTTTCCCGCGCGTGGCCACGATGGGTTTCTACCCGTCTCGCGGCGCCGGAGTCGAGGCGGAGCGCAGCGCGCCCGCGCTGGCGACGACGACCAGGGCGATCGCGACCATTTCGATCGCCTCCAGCCCCTGCCCGAGCGCGACGAAGCCGACCAGGGCGGCGACCGCCGGCTCGAGGCTCATCATCACCCCGAAGACCGCGTTGGGCAGCCGGCGCAGCGCCTCGATCTCCAGCGCGTAGGGGATCGCCGAGCTCAGCAGCCCGGTACCGAACCCGCGCACGAGCACCTCCGCCGACGCCATCTCGCCGCCGCCGGCGGCAAGGCCCGCAGGCGCGAGCAGCACGGCCGAGATCGACATCGCCACCGCCAGGCCGCCGAGCCCCTCCGAGCGTCCCCCGACGCGCGCGCTGAGCAGGATGTAGACGCCCCAGAACCCGCCCGCGATCAGGGCCAGGGCGGCGCCAAAGAGGTCGATCGAGCCGCCGCCGAAGTCCCCGGCCAGCAAGACGATCCCGATCGCGGCGAGCCCGGCCCAGATCAGGTCGCGGCGCCGGTGCGAGCCGAAGATCGCGACCGCCAGCGGCCCGGTGAACTCGAGCGTCACCGCGATGCCGAGCGGCAGCCGATCGATCGCCTCGTAGAAGCAGAAGTTCATCGCTGCCAGGGTCAAGCCGAAGAGGGCGATCTCGCGGAGGTCGGCGCGCCGCACCTTGGCCACGTCGCGGCGGGCGACCGCGAGCAGGATGAGCGCCGCGAAGAAGCCGCGGAGGAAGACCGCGCCGGCGGGCCCGACGCGGTCGAAGAGCGTCGTCGCCAGCGCCGCCCCGCATTGGACCGAGGAGATCGAGCCGACGACCATCCCGACCGCCACCGCCGGGTTGCCGCGGATGCCCTCTCGACTCCTCGCCATCCGATCCACGCTAGCCATTGCCGTACCCGAGCCGCCGCCCCGCCGCCCGAAACGGCAGAATCCCCCGCGATGAGGAGACGCCTGACCGCCATCGCCCTGCTCGCCTGCGCGGCCGTGGCGACGCTCGTCGTCGCCGCCTCGGGCGCCGAAAGCGGCGCCGAGCCGATGTGCCACGGCAAGCGCGCGACGATCGTCGGCACCGAAGGCAACGACACCATCATCGGCACCGAAGAATCGGACGTGATCTGGGCCGGTCCCGGCAACGACACGATCTACGGCGGGCTCGGCAACGACACGATCTGCGGCGGCACGGGCGACGACCTGATCCACGGGGGCCGCGGCAACGACTGGCTGCTCGGCGAAGCCGGCACCGACCGCCTCTTCGGCGACCTCGGCGACGATCACGTCGGCGGCGGCGCCGGGAACCAGGACGAAGTGAGCGGCGGCCTCGGCATCGACACCGTCAGCGGCGGCCCCGGTAACGAAGACCTGGTCCGCGGCGACTACGGCTACGACCGCATGGACGGCGGCCCCGGCAACGGCGACATCGCCTCCTTCTCGACCGCGGTCGCGGGCCGCAAAGGCTCCGGGGTCTGGGTCTCCCTGCCGAGGCACAAGGCGCTCGGGGACGGGCACGACCGGCTCTTCCGCTTCGAGTCGATCGAAGGCTCGGCCTTCCACGACACGCTGATCGGCGACGGCCACCCGAACGAAATCCTCGGCGGGCCCGGCAACGACACGATCAAAGGCGGCGGCGGGCGCGACACGCTGAACGGCGGCCAGGGAACCGACCGCTGCCAGGGCGGGCCGACGCGGATCTCCTGCGGTCCCGAAGCGCCGCCGAAGGGCTCTGCCTACGTCACCATCGACCCCGACGCGGCGGGCGGCGGCGGCCTGCAGATCGTCGGCGGCGCGGGCCCCGACCACTTCACCGTCTCCTACGCCGAAGAAGAAGCGCAAGGCGAAGGGGCCGAAGAAACGACCGCGACCGGCATTTTCACCGTGAACGCCGCGGCGCCGCTCGCCGCCGGCGAAGACTGCGCCCGGACCCCCGGCAACCCGAAGCAGGTCACCTGCCCGGCGCTCGGCCCGGGCCGCTGGCTGATGGCCGACCTCGGCCCCGGCAACGACAGCCTCACCGTCGAAGGGACGCTGGAAAAGGTGGACTTCGTCCGCGTCAACGGCGGCGACGGGAACGACACGATCAAAGGCGGCCCC
>JAFDWD010000323.1 GCA_018268695.1 Actinomycetota bacterium | reverse complement strand
TCGCCTCGTTCGTGACCCGGCCGGCGGGGATCGAGGGGTCGGCGGCGATCACCTGCTGCAGCGGGCCGCGCTTCTCCTCGCCGGTGACGAGGAAGAGGATCTGGCGGGCCTCGGCGAGGGCCGGGAAGGTGAGGGTCATGCGGCGGTGGCCCTGGTAGGGGTTGGTGGTGATCGCGACGCGGCGGTCGTCGACCCCGAGGACCGGGTCGTCCGGAACCAGCGAGGCGGTGTGGCCGTCGGGGCCGAGGCCGAGGTGGACGAGGTCGAGGCGCTCGGGCAGCGAGGTTTCGTATTCGTGCGCGGCGGCGTCGAGGTCGCGGTTGGTGACCGGCATCGGCCGCAGGGTCGACTGGTGGTCCATCGAGAGGCCGAGCACCATGTGGGTGAGGTTGCGCTCCTCCGAGCCGGGCGAGGCGATCCGCTCGTCGACCTGGAACAGTTCGGTCTCGGCCCAGGGCATCTCCTCCAACTCGCCGAGGATCGCCAGCATCGCCCAGGGCGAGCGCCCACCGCTCATCGCGAAGGCGAAGTGGCCGTGGTCGGCGACGGCGGCGGCCCCGGCCGCGGCGATCAGCTCGGCGGCGCGCCGGGCCGCAGCCTTGTCGTCCTTGGTGACCTCGAGATCGAGCGGCATCGTCGTGACTCCTCGCCCCTAGTTGTCGCGCTCTTTGTGGCCGCCGAACCCGTAGCGCATCGCCGACAGGACTTTGTCGCCGAAGTCGCCGAGGTCGCGGGAGTAGAAGCGCTCGTGCAGGGCGGTGGTGAGGACCGGCGTCGGCACGCCCTCCTCGATCGCCGCGATCGAGGTCCAACGACCCTCGCCGGAGTCGGAGACGCGGCCGCTGAACTCGGCGAGCTGGGGGCTCTCGGCGAGGGCCTGCGCGGTCAGGTCGAGCAGCCAGGAGCCGACCACCGATCCGCGCCGCCAGACCTCGGCGATCGCCGCGATGTCGAGGTCGAATTCGTAGTACTCGGGCTGGTCGAGCGGCGCCGTCTCGGCATCGTCGAGGCGCTTCGTTTTGCCCGCGTCGGCGTTCTCGAGGACGTTCAGCCCCTCCGCATAGGCGGCCATGATCCCGTACTCGATCCCGTTGTGGACCATCTTCACGAAGTGGCCGGCACCGTTGGCGCCGCAGTGCAGGTACCCCTGCTCGGCGTCGCTCGGCTCGCCG
>JAFDWD010000322.1 GCA_018268695.1 Actinomycetota bacterium | reverse complement strand
CGAGCCGTTCTTGAACTGGACGGCGAGTTCGCGGGTGCGCTGGAGCATCGAGTGGACCTCGTTGAGGGCACCTTCAGCGGTCTGCACGACGGAGACGGCGTCCTGCACGTTCCGCTGTGCCTGGCCGATGCCTTTGACCTGAGCCTTCAGCCTTTCGCTGATCGCCAGGCCGGCAGCGTCGTCCGCGGCACGGTTGATGCGGTAGCCCGAGGACAGGCGTTCCATCGCTTTGCCGATGCCTTCGCTCGTCGACACCAGGTTCCGGTGCGCATTGAAGGCTTCCATGTTGGTCTGAACACGAAGGGACATTCCGATCTCTCTCCTTGGATCGTTGATTGATGGTCCCGAGGCGACATCCGTGTCGCCCCATGGTTTATGTCGTCCCTCTGATCGGCCGGCCGGAGGGAACCTTTAGGGAAATTCCGGTAGGTGGCCGATGGGCCTATTCGCTCGGGATCAGGCCGGCGCGCAGCAGGGGCCCGGTGAGCGGCACGTCTGCCCGTCCCGGCATGTCGACCGTCAGGTCGCCGCTCCAGCGTCGGCCCGCCCTGGCGCCGAGGTCGAACCGGGCGCTACCGTTGAACGGGCCCGGGGGAGCGACCGTCGCCGTGCGAAGGTTCGGGGCGTAGGCGAAGTCGCGGCCAGGTATCCACTTGCCCGTCGCGCGGTCGATCCTGATGCCGTCGATCCATTCGGAGAGGTAGGCGATGATCAGCGCCGCGGCCCCGGGCCGGTGCTTGTACACGCTCAGCCGCGGGCCGAGGCCGGGATTGCGGACGTAGAGCTCGGCGCCCTTCGCCCGTTCGGAGGTGCCGCCGGTGGAGATGCCACCGCAGAAGGGGCCGAGGGCGGCGGGTTCGACGTAGCCGCGGGCGGAGGTCGCTTCGACGTCGGTGAACCCTTCCTCGCCGTGGAAGTCGATCGTCCCCACCCAGGACCCCGAGTCGAAGCGGATCGGTTCCTGTTCCTTGTTGCAGCGCACGCTCGCCGCCTTGTCGGAACGCTGGAATTCGACCGAGATCTGGCCGAGCGCGCCGAGGTCTGCGTGGATCGAGGTTTCGGTGATGGTCGCGGGCGCTTCGTAACTCACTTCCCGGCCTTTCGCGGCGGCGACCACGAGGAGGGTGCCGTCGCGCCGGGTCAGCCCTAGTGCGCTGACGTAGAGCGTGTAGTCGTTGCTCGCCTGCAGCTGGAAGCCCGGCGGGATGGGCAGCGGCAGTCGGGGTTTCGGAACGGACCCGGGGGAGACCGAGAACTGGTCCGCAGCGAGCGTTGCCGGGGCGTGCCGACCCCCGTGGTCACGGACGATGATCGGTTCGGGCTCGGCGTTGCCCGTCTTGAAGGTGCCGTCTTCGCCTTCCCAGCTCACCAGGACTTCGATCCGTTCCCGGTCGCGGAAATACGCGTGGTGCCCGTGAAGATCTTCGAAGGTGCCGGGCATGCGGATCTTCATGGTCCCTTCGCCTTTCGCGTTGGCCCTCCCACCGAAGAGGTCGGCTGCGCCGCATTCGCTTTCGCATATCGCGGTCGGGAAGAAGGACGCGTAGAGATTGCCCTTGCCGGGAAACCCCTTCACCTTGATCGTCTCAAGATGACCGGGACGAAGGTGGCTATCGGTTGTGACCCGCACCGATCCCCCGCGCCGCGTAGCCCGTGGCGCCGCAGTGGCCACGCCGGTGATGACCGCCAAGAGAAGAAGGCCGGCGGAGACAGCGACGCCGAAGATCCGCATCGGCGGACCCTATACGAACACATCGCCGTATCCCGTTCGTACCACCCACTAACATGCCCGCCGATGTTGCGACGGCTGCTTCCCCTCCTCATCGCGGTCGCGGCCTTGGTCGCCTTCGCGCCCTCCGCCGGCGCTCACTGCATCAAGCGCCACCAGGTTCCGATCGCGAAGGGCACCAGCCCGACTGGTTGGCACTGGTCGGTCGACGGCTCGATCGGCAACAACGGCGGCCATTGCCGCGAATGGCTCTTCGGGATGGACTTCAACCTCGAAGGCGCGATCGGCTGGAGCTGGGGGACCGGGATCCCGGCTGGCGGAGAGCTCGGCCGGCACACCGAAATCGACGCCTTGGACAACCTGCTCCTCGACGGCAGCGACCGCGTCTTCAGTGGGTCGGTCGAGGGCGAAGCGGTGAAGCTGGTCGCCACCCTCAGCAACAACAAGCGCCTCGTCATCCACCCGAAGCTTCCGGCCGCGAAGCTGCGTCGCAAGGTCGGCTGGTTGCGTGGGGTCCGGTACTTCGTCGCCTACTACAAGCCGGAAGGCTTCGTCACCGGCATCATGACCTTCAACAGGGCCGGGACGCTGCTCTATCGCGACAAGAACTTCGAAGACTCCTACTAGGCAGCGGTCGGGCGGGCGACGAGCAGGTACTGGTAGGCGGTGAGGCGTTGGCGGGCGAGGGGCTCGTCGGTGCCGAGGGCGGCGAGGAACCGGGTCAGGTGGTCGACGGTGGGGGGTGGGGATTGGGCGAGGGTCGTCGAGGCGGCGGACTCGATCGTGAAGCCGCAGTCGCGGAGCATCAGCTCGGCCTCCGCGAGGGTGAAGAAGTGGACGTGGGTGCGGTCGAGGAGGCCGGCGTTGGCGTAGGGCCAGCGATCGGCGGTGAGGAGGGGGAGGACTACGGACCAGTGGCCGACGTTGGGGATCGAGCAGACGAGGGCGCCGCCGTGGGCGAGCCAGGGGCGGAGGGTGCGGAGGAGGCGGTGAGGGTCGCGGAGGTGCTCGAGGACGTCGCCGAAGACCATCGCGTCGAAGCTGCCGCGCTCGAAGGGGAGGGCGTCGAGGGCGTCGAGGTCGGCCTCGACCACCGCGTCGAGGCGCTCGCGGGCGCGGGCGGCGGCGTCGGGGGAGAGCTCCAGCCCCATCACCTCGACCCCGCGCTCCTCGCGCAGGGCGGCGCCGAGCGCCCCGGCGCCGCAGCCGACGTCGAGGACGCGGCGCGCGCCGTCCGGCACCAGGGCGCGAAGCTCGGGCCGGTCGAATTCGAAGTAGGCGTCGCCCTGGGGGCTCACGTGACGGTCACGGTCGGGTGCTTGCGGGCGAAGGCGGCCTTGTCGGCGGCGATCGTCCGGTCGATCCAGGCGCGGAGCGCCGGGTCCTCGCTGCGGACGGTCGCCGAGAGCGCGTGGCGGATCCGGGCCTCGCGCACGAGCAGCGGTGGCCGGCCGATCGCGCGCAGCCGGAGCAGGAGGTCGGTGTCCTGGAACCAGACGCGCAGCGCCGGGTCGAAGAACTCCCCGGGGGCGTGGGCCATCTCGGCGATCGTCCCGGCGCCGAGCGCGAAGCACCAGGCGGCGAAGTCCTCGCGCATCGCGCCTTCGACGGTCCGTGGGAAGACGACCGAGGCACCATCGTCGAGCGCGGCGCCGAGTGGTTGCCACCAGCCGTCGAGCACCTCGACGTCATCGTTCATCACCACCGCATAGGGAGTGTCGACGGCGCGCAGGCCGGCGTTGACCGGGGCGGTGAAGCCCTGCGGCGGCGAGCCGTTGTCGACGACGACGACCTGGTGCGGGGCGGCGGTGTTCGCGGCGATCGCCGCCAGGCAATCGCGCACCCGGGGCGCGGTGGCGTCCAGGGTGGGGACGACGAACGTGAGCTCGGCGCGCTCGCCGGGTGCCTGGCGCGCGGCGACGGCGGCGTGCGCGGGCGCGGCGATGGCGTCCGCGACGGTGACGACCTCCCCGCGCCGCGCGAGCTCCGCGCAGAGGGCGGCAAGCTCGAACCCCGGCGCGGCCCCGGCCGCGCCCCGGAGGCAATCCGCGTCGCGGCGACGGAAGGCGAGCGCGTGGGTGGAGGTCGGATGCGCCGCGGGACCCGCCGCCGTGGCGGCCGCCGCGGACGCGAGGCAGGTTGACCCCCTGTGAGGGGGTGAATCTGACGCGCGTCGAGTTGGGGCGCCAGGAGCGCCCGAAGTCGACGCGCACATTGGGTCCCCAGGAGGGCCCGAACCTGCGGCGCGGGTTTCGTCACAGCACGCGGCGAGTTGGGCGAGGGCATCGGGGGCGAGGAGGGCGGGGCCGCGGAGGAGGACCAGGAGGTCGGCGGTGGCCTCCGCGGCGGCGCGGATCGCGGACTCGACGAAGCCCTCGCGGCGCTCGTTCCGCAGCACCTTGACGTCGCCGCTCAGGCCGGCGAGGAGCTCGCCGAGGTCGGGGGACGCGTCGTCGACGAGGATCGCGTCGAAGGTGGGCTGCTCGTCGAGGGCGGCAAGAGCCTCCAGGCAGCGGCGGGTCCGGTCGCGGCCTCCCTCGAGGTGGACGATGACGCTGACGTCGGCCACGTCAGATCACCTCAGCGCGACCGCCGGCTCGCCGAGCCCGGTCACCGCGTCCACCCGCACTGCCCATTCGTCGTCGACGATCTCCAGCTCGCCGTGGCCGAGCCGCAGGCCGTTGACGTAGAGGTCGATCGGATCCTCGAGCCGACGGTCGAGCTCGACCACCGCGCCGACCCCGAGCGCCACCACCTCCGCCAAGGGAAGCCGCGCCCGGCCGAGCTCCGCCCAGACCCGCACCGGCACCTGGCCGAGCGCGCCGCGGAGCGCCGGGTCGGCCTCCCCGCCGCCGCCCTCCACCGCGCCCGGCGCCCGCTGCGCCCCGGTCGCGAGCCGCGCCAGCCCCTCCGCCGCCCCCGGCTCGAGCGCCTCCAGCACCTGGACCGCCCGCCGGCTGCCGCTGCGTCCCGGCTTTGCCCGCATCACCCGTACCCCCTCGACGCAGAGCCCGAGGCCTTCGCCGACCCGCCCGCCGAGGCGCAGCGACGTCCCCGGCGCCAGCCCGAGGACCTCCGCCGCCGGCGTCTGCGGCCCGGCGATCTCCGCCCGCAGGGCGACCTCGATCCCCGCCATCGCCTCGCGCAGCCGCAGGCCCGTCACCGGGTCCGGCGCCTCGTCGCCGCCGCCGCGGCGCCCGAGGATGCGCTCCTCGACCGGGGCGATCGCCCGGTGGGGCAGCAGCAGCGTCAGCGCGAACTCACGGCCCAGCATGTGCGCCCGCATCGCCAGCTCCAGGGTCGGCTCGGAGACCGGCGCGGTCCCTGCCGTCTCCAACTGCGAGTCGATCGCGGCCAGCGCCAGCTCGGCTCCGGTGAGATCGCGCCAGACCACGGTCAGCTGGGAGAGCATGTCGTCGAAGAGGCGCCGCGCGAGGGCCAGGTCGATCTCGGTCAGCCGCCGGTCCGGCGGCGGCTCTTCCGGCCCGCCGGAGAGCAGCGACTAGATCCCGGTGAGGATGAAGCCGGAGTCGACGGCGAAGAGGATCTGCGTCCCGGTCGGCTGTAGCTCGACCACCGCGCAGAGGGCGGAGGAGGCGATCCGCTCGTGCGCGTTGGCCCAGGTGAGCTGGGT
>JAFDWD010000321.1 GCA_018268695.1 Actinomycetota bacterium | reverse complement strand
CCCGCCCAGCGCCACTTCGAGGCCGCCGCCGCTCGCCGCCTGCGCATCGTTGATGATCCGTTTGGTCCTGTCCTTGTTCAGCTTGTTGCCGGCGACGTCGTACTGGATCGTCGCGTAGGCGATCTTGCCGTCCTTGGAGATCGCCCCGGCGCCACCGCTTTCGCCGTACGGGCTGGCCACTTCGCTGACGTGCGGTTCGCCTTCGACCTGCTTGAAGACGCCTTCCATCTTCTGCCTCACCGCCGGGGATTCGACCCCTTCGTCGGCCTTGAAGACGATCGTCGCCGTGCCGCCGGACTGCTGCGGGAAGCTGTCTTCGAGCAGTTCGTAGGCTTCGGTCGAGTCGGACGACGGAAGTTTGAATTCTTCCGAGAAGTTGGAGCCGACGTTGCCGGCGATGGCGCCGATGACGACCAGAGCGGCGATCCAACCGAAGATCACCGTCTTTCGGTGTCCGGTGATCCAAGTGGCAAAGCGGCGCATGTGTCTCCTTCCGTAACTGGGTACTCGTGGCGCCCGAGCTTCGGACGAGACTAGGGCGACGCCGAGGGCCTTTCATCGGCCCGTGGGGGGAAATCAATGTGAGATCGTCCTCCACCCGAGGGTGGAGACGGTGAAGCTACCGATAAGTGCGGCGGCCTCGACTGTATGAAATTTGTCGGCAGCCGTCTTCTCGAATCGTGCGCATCGGCGGTCGTCGCCCCCAGTGGCTAGATTTTTGGCCGAATGCCCGATCCTTCGATTGCCCGCTTCAGGCGGGTCGTCAGCTCCGCCCTGGCCTCTCTTGAGTCCCGGCGCCAGGAGGTGAACGACCTGAACGTGTTCCCGGTCGCCGACGGCGACACGGGCGACAACATGGCGATGACGCTGCGCGCGGTGCTGGACGAGCTCGACCGGGTCGACGAGTCCGGGGTCGACGGCGACGACGAGGTCGGGCGCACGGTGCTGGTCCAGACGCTCGCCCGCGCCGCCCTGATGGGCGCCCGCGGGAACTCCGGCGTGATCCTCTCCCAGATCGTCCGCGGCGCCGCCGAGGAGCTCGCCTCGCGTCCGGGGGAGCTGGTCGACCCGCTGCTGGTCGCCGCCGCCTTTGCCTCCGCCGCCGACGCCGCCTACGACTCGGTTCGCGAGCCGGCCGAGGGGACGATGCTCACCGTCTTCCGCGAGATGGCGCACTCGCTGACCCGCCAGCTCGCCCACCTCTCCGCCGACAAACAGCGGCTCGGCGCCGACGTCTCCGAAGAGCAGCAGGACGCGATCCTCGCCGAGGTG
>JAFDWD010000320.1 GCA_018268695.1 Actinomycetota bacterium | reverse complement strand
TGTCGGGGGCGGCGGTCTCCCTGGTCTCCCGCAAGGTGCGCGACAAGGCGCGGCTGATCGCGGCGCAGATGCTGGAGACGCGGCCCGAGGACCTCGCCTGGGAGAAGGGACGTTGGTTCGTCAAGGGCGACCCTGAGCAGGGCGCGGCGATCGAGGACATCGCGATCCGCGCCTACAGCGGCGAGGAGCTGCCGGCCGGGATGGAGGGCGGCCTCGACGCCCAGATCATCTACGACCCGCCGAACCTCACCTACCCCTACGGCGCCTACATCTGCGTCGTCGACATCGACCCGGAGACCGCCCAGGTGACGGTGCGCCGCTTCATCGCGGTCGACGACTGTGGCGTGCGGATCAACCCGATGATCGTCGACGGGCAGATCCACGGCGGCCTCGCCGAGGGGATCGGGATCGCGCTGATGGAGCTGATCTCCTTCGACGAGGAGGGGAACTGCCTGAACTCCTCGTTCATGGACTACCTGATCCCGACCGCGATGGAGTGCCCGGACTTCGAGCTCGGCGCGACGGTGACGCCGTGCCCGCACCACCCGCTCGGCGCCAAGGGCGTCGGCGAGTCGCCGAACGTCGGCTCGCCGCCGGCGATCGTCAACGCGGTGATCGACGCGCTGCGCCAGGGCTACCCCGAGGTCGACCACATCGACATGCCGTGCACCCCGGACCGCGTCTGGGCGACGATGCAGGGCCGGCCGGAGCCGCCGCAGTGATTCCGGCCGACCTCGAGGAGCGCCTGCGGGGCCTGCGCGCGCGGGGCGAGCCGTTCGTGACGGCGACCGTGGTGCGGACCGAGCGGCCGACCAGCGCCCGCGCGGGCAACGTCGCCCTGGTCCGCTCCGACGGCTCGATCGAGGGGTTCGTCGGCGGCGTCTGCGCCGAGCAGAGCGTGCGCGCCTACTCGCTGCGGGCGATCGAGAGCGGCGAGCCGATGTTGCTGCGGATCCTCCCCGACGATGACCTCGACGGGGCGGCCGAGCCGGATGGCGAGGAGGGGGTCGTCACCGTCCACAACCCCTGTCTCTCCGGCGGTGCGATCGAGATGTTCCTGGAGCCGTTCGTGCCCGCGCCGCGGGTCGTGGTGGTCGGCGGCTCGCCGATCGTCGCGGCGCTCGCCGACCTCGGTCCGCGGCTCGGCCTCGAGATGGTGGTAGGCGGGCCGGGGGAGGCCACCCCGGCGGCCGGCGACCTGGCGCTCGTGGTCGCCGCCCACGGGCGGGACGAGCTCGGCGCGCTGCGGGCCGGGGTGGAGGCCGGGGTGCCCTATGTCGGGCTCGTCGCCAGTCCCCGCCGCGGCGCCGGCGTGCTCGAGGAGCTGCGGGCCGACGGGGTGGCGGAGGAGCTGGTGGCGCGGATCGACACGCC
>JAFDWD010000031.1 GCA_018268695.1 Actinomycetota bacterium | reverse complement strand
GGCACGAGCTCTCGATCGAGGTCGACGGCGTCTCCGGCACCGCTTCCACCCCGCGCGCGGCCCTGCGGCGCGGCATCGTGATGCTGCCCGAGGACCGCCTGCGCGAAGGGCTCGTCGGCGGGCTGCCGGTGGCCGCCAACATCAAGCTCGGCCGGCGCGGCCTCGGTCGCCTGCGCGGCCTGATCGGCAGGCGCGGCGAGGAGGAGCTCGGCCGCCGCTGGATCGAGCGCCTCTCGATCCGCGGCGCCGCCCCGCGCGGACCCTGGGAGCGACTCTCCGGCGGCAACCAGCAGAAGGTGCTGTTCGCGCGGGCGCTCGACCGCCTGCCCCGGCTGCTGGTGCTGGACGAGCCGACCCGCGGCGTCGACGTCGGCGCGCGCGCCGAGCTGCACGCGCTCGTGCGCTCCTTCGCCGCCGAGCAGGGGGGCGGCGTCTTGGTGGCGACCTCGGACCTCGATGAGCTCTGCGACCTGTGCGATCGCGCGCTCGTCCTGCGCGAGGGCCAGGTGGTCGGCGAACTGACCGGAGAAGCGCTTACCCGTGACCAGATCCTGAGGAGCTGTTATGAGCACTAACGACATCACCGTGCCGGTCCCCGGCACCCTTTCCACGCTCTCGCGGCGGGCCCGGAGCGCCTTCGCGAGCATCGCCGGGATCAGCGGCCTGTTGGCCTTGGTCGCGATCTTCTGGGTGCTCGAACCGGACACCTTCGGCACCACCGAAAACTTCAAGCTGATCGTCTCGCAGGCCTCGGTGGCGGCGATCCTCGCCGCCGGCCTCTCGGTCAGCCTCACCGCCGGCGCCTTCGACCTCTCCTTCGGGGCGGTGATGGCGGGAGGCGGCGTGCTGGTGGCCGGGCTGCTGACGAACGCCGGGCTCGGCCCGGCGCCGGCGATCCTGCTGACCGTGCTCGCGGGGGTCGGCTTCGGCGCCGCCAACGGCCTGCTCGTCGCCTACGGCAGGCTGCCCTCGTTGATCGCGACGCTCAGCACCCAGTCGATCCTCACCGGGGTGCTGGTCTGGGCGACCAGCAGCGTCTCGGTCAACATCGATTCGGACAGCTCCTTCAACCAGATCGCGCGCGGGGAATGGCTCGGCCTCCCGCGGG
>JAFDWD010000319.1 GCA_018268695.1 Actinomycetota bacterium | reverse complement strand
ATGTCCCAGATTTGGCTCTAGAAAGCCCTTCGTAGCGATCAATCGGTCGGAAAGAGGATCGTGCTGAGAACGTGGCGGCGGCGGTCGTCGCCGGGTTTGTTCGCCCACACCGATTTGAGTGCAGCGGCGATTGTTTCGACCAACTGCGTCTTCTCTTTGTCAGATAACCACAGGGAGAACTGGCGGTAAGAGACAGCGTCGGCGTAGGGATCGGCGTCCTCGCTCGTGAGGTAGAAGGCAAACTCCGCGATCAGTCCGCCCATTGCGGCGGTGAAAAGCTCGCGGTGCTGATCCGCCGTCAGGGCAGCCATCGCACCGGGGTCCATCGCGGCGGAGCCGGACTTGAGCCGATAGGTCCGCTCCGTTCCGCCCCTCTTGCGCTCCTCCCCGACGATCTCGAGCAGGCCGTGCTCGCCGAGAACAGCGACCTGCCTGTAGATCGTCGCTTTCGACACATCCGGAAACCGCTTGCCCAGCTCCGCCGTCGTGAAAGGTTCGCCGTCGGAGACCGCATGTATGAGACGCAGGCGCAGCGGGCTTAGAAGAACGTCGATCAAGGCCACCGGGGAATGATCGCACCGTTCGATATTGTTCTCAGTCTATGAGACCATTGGGGGACGAGAACTTCACCGTTGTCGACGGCCGCAGAATCTGGTTCCTCCGCGGGGAAGGTCCGTTGCCGACCAGCGTCGTGCTTCCCGGCGCCGGCGGTTTCGGGCTCGACTTTCTGCGGGTGCATGAGCTCGTCGCCAGACAATCCGCCACGCTTCTGTACGACCGCGCCGGAACCGGCTGGAGCGACGATGCGATGCTGCCGCGCACGCTCGATGACGTGACGGACGAGCTCAGACGCGTGCTCGACGCCCTCGGGATTGCGGGTCCGGTGATCCTGGTTGGGCACTCGCTCGGGGGCGCATACGCACAGCGCTACGCCCAGCGCTTCGGCGACCAGGTAGTCGGATTGGTCTTGATCGATCCGCTCCACCAGGACTGGAACGACTTCATGCCGGAGAGCGCCAAGTTCACTCAGAACACGGATGCGGACCTCCCGGAGATACCGCCTCCGGTCGTCGAGCAGCTGCAAACGGTCACGCTCGACTGGTTCGACGACTTCCCGGCCGAGATTCGCAGCGAGATCGTTACGAGGCACCTCGCTCCCGCTCGCATCGGGAGCGGATTTCGGGAGGGCCTCAACGTGATCGCACTCCTCGACGAACTGCGCGGCGGTGGCTCGCTACCGGAGCTGCCGACGACGCTGATCACTGCCACCGGCACCGATGCCCAGCAGCGCCTCTTCGTGCCCGCCGATCAGCTGGAAGCGCAGATGGAAGGCAGCCGACGCCTCTATGCCGAGCTGATGCGGAGGCACCCATCTTGGCGCCACATCCAGGTGGCCGACGCATCACACGCGACGCTCCCGATGCTCCGGCCCGATGTCGTCGCGATCGCCGTCGCGGACGTTGTCGCCAAGACGGAACCAGGGCGCCTGCGCCGTGCTGTCACAGACGGGGACAAGGATGCGCTCGATGAGTTGGTCGAGCATTCCTCGGAACTGGGAGACCTGGTTGAGCTGCGACGTCTTGCCGCGTCTGGGAGCGACGACGCCGTCGGCCTGCTCGTCGAATTCGCAATCGAGCGGGAAGACATCGAGGAACTGCGGCGCCTCTCAGGCGAAGGAAGCCGCGACGCGGCGGCTGCACTCATCGAGCTCGACCAGTAGCAGCGAAATTTCACGACATTTGTCGGTTCGCCTACTCGAACCTGAGGGCATCTGCGTCATCCTGAGCAAGCCAACCAGCGCCGCAGACTCTGCAATTCTGACCCGAATCTCGCCGAACCACTCCCACAGACCATGCCCCGCACTCCGATGAACGCCCGGCCAGTCCCAATCCTCCGCACCGGCCGCCCCGAGGACATCGAGGTGCTGCTCGACTTCTGGCGCCGCGCCGAGACCTCGCCGTCGAGCACGGAATCGGCCGAGGATGTGCGTGGCCTCTTGGAGCGCGATCCCGACGCCCTGATCGTCGCCGAGTTGGACGGTGAAGTGGTCGGCACGCTGATCGCCGGCTGGGACGGCTGGCGCGCCACCTTCTACCGCCTCGCCGTCGCCATCGACCATCGTCGCCACGGCCTTGCCACCACCCTCGTCCGCGCCGGCGAGGAGCGCTTCCGCGCCCTTGGCGCCAAACGCCTGAACGCGATCGCCGAATCCCACAAGCCCGGCGCGATGGCCTTCTGGGCCTCCGCGGGCTATGAGCTGCAGACCAGCCGCAGCCGCTTCGTCAAGAACCTGGCCTAGCCAGGGCGGGCCTTCTCGGCGGCGGACAAGAATACGCTGAACGCTCGATAGGATTCGCGCACGGTGAGGCGGGGCGCGGTGGCGAGATCATGTGGGGTGCTCTTGGCGATGCTGATGCTCGGCCTACTGCTCCTCGCACCGTCAGCTCTTGCCGCTCCCCCGCCCAATGACGATTTCGCGACTGCCCAGGTACTCAGCGGAGCGCTTCCGCTCGACGTTCCGGCCTCGAACGTCGAAGCGACGCGCGAGGCCGGCGAACCGATACCGGCCTTCGGCTCGCCCGCAGGCCATTCAGTCTGGTTCCGCTGGGAAGCCCCGAGCACCGAAGTCATCACGGTAAGTGCGTGCACAGCCCAGATCGAGCCGCTCATCGGAGTCTTTGTCGGGAGCGAACTGAGCGGCCTCACGGAAGTCGCCGGCAACCACTGGGGTCCTGGATGCGATCCCCGGGCGACCTTCACGGCGGTCGCCGGGAAGAGTTACTCGATCCGGGTCGATGGCTCCACCAACCATGAAGCCTCATTCCCTCCGCCGAGCGCAGAAGGATCCTTCGAATTACAGATCGAACGCCAGGCGGCGCCGGCGAACGACAACTTTGTCAATGCCGAGCCCATCGAGCTCGATTCCTCCGCAGTGCCGGCTCCCAACTACGGCGCGACCAAAGAGCCAGGTGAGCCCGCGCACCAGGGAAACCAAGGCGGCGCCTCCGTCTGGTTCAAGTTCACGGCGCCACGGAGCGGCGGAGCCCTACTCCAGGCGAACGGCGGCCCGATCGGCCATAAGAGCCTTCTCGCGGTCTACACGGGCACGTCCGTCAGCGCCCTCACCCCGGTGCCGTCGACGGAAATCTGGGGTGGGTCCGCGCTTGCCTTCCCGGTTGCCGCTGGGGTGACCTATCGGATAGCGGTCGATGGCGAGTACGACCCGGCGACCGGATCGCCGTTTATGGACGAACCGGAGATCTCGCTGGCGACGTTTCCCCGCAACGATGACTTCGAAAATGCCTACCGACTCACCGACGGCTCTCTCGGTAGCACCTTTGGCAGCTATGGCTTCGGGAACATCGGTGCGACCAAGCAAGCCGGTGAGCCCGATCATGCGGGAAACCCGGGCGGGGCATCGGTCTGGTTCAGGTGGACGGCCTACGAATCCGGATCGGTCCGGATGAGCGTCTGTGGCGCCGACTTCCACACGTTACTCGCGGTGTACACGGGATCGGCATTGAGCGGGGTCTCGCCCGTGGCGGCGAGCAGCAACCCGCAGAGCCCGCCCTGCAATCCGTTCGCGCAGGGTTCCCGGGAGCTGAGCTTCGACGTCGATGCGGGGACCGAATACCGGATCGCCGTCGACGGCTACGAAGGAGCCTGGGGAAGCTTCGGTATCGAGATGGAAACCAGCAAAGAACGGCTGCCCTTGGTTCCAACCGGAGAAGTACCTCCGTCGACTTCGACGAGTCTTGCTCCGGCATCCGGGAAAAGGGCCGCCCGTCGACCGCAGACGATGATCGCGCGAAGGAACGTGGAGCCCGGGCGGCGGCTCGCCACCTTCCATCTCCGGTCCGACGAGCCGCACTCCACCTTCCGCTGCCGACTGGACTCTCGCCCCTTTGTCAGGTGCCAGGCGACCGTCATCTACAGAAATCTCGAGGCGGGAAGGCACGTCTTCGAGTCGGAGGCGGTCAACTCCAGGGGTGACCCGGATCGGACCCCAGCGGTCTTCCGGTTCAAGATCAGACCCGCGACGTAGATGCGCGGGTCAGACCTGGCAGCGCTCGCACCACCAGGTGGTGCGGTTGGCGTCGCCCTGGCCGCGGTGGTGGACGGTGCCGCCGCAGCGGGAGCAGGGGCCGCGGTGTTTGTAGACGCGGAATCGATGGCGGTCGCCGAGCCGGACGGCGGAGAGCATCTGCTCGCGGGCGGCTTCGAGGACGAGGCGGAGGTTCTCGTCGCTGACCTCGGAGAGGGGGTCCCAGGGATCGATCTTGGCGGCGAAGCAGGCCTCGCTCTTGAAGACGTTGCCGATGCCCGCGGTGAGTCGCTGGTCGAGGAGGGCGTCCCCGAGGGTGCGGGACTGATCGGCGGCGCGGAAGAGGGCGAGGACGGCGTCCAGGTCGAAGTTCGGCGCCAGGATGTCGGGACCGAGGCGGGTGAGCTGGGGGTCGATCGCGACGCGACTCGCGCGGATCACGCGCAGGGTCGGGCCGCCGAACTGGACCGCGTCGGCGCGCTCGCCGGAGAGGACCGCCCAGGCGGACGAGCGCGGCCGGCGCCAGCGAGCGCGATGCGGGTAGACGTGCCATCCGCCACTCGTCCCCAGATGGCTGTGGAGGACGAGGTCACCGAAGTAGAACGTCAGGTGCTTGCCGTGGGAGTCGATCCGGTCGAGGGTGAGGCCATCGAGGCGCTCGATGCCCGCCGCCCGGCCACGCGGGTTCGGCGCGCTCACCGCGATCTGCTGGCCGACCAGGGCATCGGCGAGCCGGTTCTTCGCGCGCAGGATGGTGTCGCCCTCGGCCATCCACCCATCATTACCCGGCCGGACACCAGGATCCCCTGACGGCGCGGCCGTGGCGATAGGTTTGGGCCATGAGACGCCGCCGTCGTAAGCCCGACCCGCTCGCCCGCGCCGCCGTGCTCGGGATCGCCGGGGGACGGATCGCGATCGGGGTCGGCGCGCTGCTCGCCACCCGCCCGGCGCTGAAGGTCCTCGGCTTCGAAGCCTCCGACACCTCGGCCCGCGCCCTCGCCCGCATCGCCGGCGGCCGTGACATCGCGCTCGGCCTGCTCACCTTCGCCGCCCGCGACGACCGCGAGCGGCTCCGCGAGGTCGCCGCCGTCGCCACCGCGGTCGACCTCGGCGACGCGATCTGCTTCGGCATCGCCGGACGCGACCCCGCCGCGGGCCGCGCCGCCGTCCAGGGCATCCTCAGTGGCGGCGGCGCGACCGTCGTCGGCGCCTGGGCGCTGCGCCGCCTCAGCTGACCGTCTGCATTTCACCGGCTATAGGCCGGTCAACTGCAGACGGCTCCCTCAGGCCAGGTCCAACTCCATCTGCGGCTTCGACCGCAGGCGCTCGATCGCCTCGGCGTAGGCGCCGTGCAGCGTGCTCCGGGTGGGGACGCCACGCACTCCGTAGGCCTCGTCCATCGCCTGCGCCAGCGCCGCCTTGAAGGTCCGCCCGTGCCAGGCGTGCGCCTCGCGGGCGCGCCCCACATGCAGATGGACGAGCTCGTGGAGCAGCGTCTCCAGCACGTCGCCGGGCCGGATGCCCGGATACGCCGTCACCTGCAGACGGTGCTCGGTCGGGACGGCGAAGCCGACCCGGTTCGGCCGCGTGCGCGCCCGCCGCACCTTCAGCTCCGGCCGCCTCTTCGTCAGCGGACCGCCCGCGAACACAGGCAGCCCGCGCAGCCGCTCGAGCTCCTCGTCCAGCCGGATCCCGGCGACGGCGTAGTACGACGGCGGCCGCTCCCTCGGCGACCGCCGTTTGGCCGGTGGCGGCGCGCTCGCGGGCGGCCGCCGCTTCGTCCTGCGCAGACGCAACGCGCGCGACGCTAGGCGGTGCCGCCCCCGGTGCTGGGGCCGTCGTCGCTGCCGCCGCCGTTCCCGTTGCCGCCGGGGCGGAACCCGGTCGGATTCGGGGTGAAGTCGTGGGACTCGATCACCCGGTCGATCAAGCCGTACTCGCGCGCTTCCTCGGGCTTGAAGAATTTGTCGCGTTCCATGTCGAGGGAGATCTTCTCGATCGGCTGGCCGGTGTGGTGGACGTAGATCTGGTTCAGGCGGTCACGCAACTCGAGCACCTCGCGGGCGTGGATCTCGATGTCGGAGGCCTGCCCTTCGAAGCCGCTCGAGGGCTGGTGGATCAGGATGCGGCTGTTCGGCAGCGCCATCCGCTTGCCTTTCGCCCCGCCGGTGAGGATCAACGACCCCGCCGACATCGCGATCCCGTAACAGATGGTCTGCACGTCGGGCTTGATGAACTGCATCGTGTCGTAGATCGCCAGGCCCGCGTAGGCGGAGCCGCCGGGGGAGTTGATGT
>JAFDWD010000318.1 GCA_018268695.1 Actinomycetota bacterium | reverse complement strand
GAAATCCCGACCATCGGGGTGCTCAACGGCCCGGGTCATCACAGCGAGGTGACGCTGCTGTGTGACATGACCATCTGCGCCGACGACGCCAAATTCCTCGAGGCCCACTACGCCGTCGGCCTCGCCCCCGGCGATGCGCTCTTCCTGGTCCTCCAGGAGCTGATCGGCATCAAGCGGGCGAACTACGCGATGTACCAGGCGAAGAACATCAACGCCGACAAGGCGCTGGAGTGGGGCATGGTCAACGAGGTGCTGCCTCGAGATCAGCTTCTCGAGCGCGCGCGGGAGTTGGCGTCGGTGGTGATGCAGCAGGACCCGATCACGCGACGCATCACCAGCCAGATCGTGAAGCGGCCCTGGCATCGAGCGATGACCGACGACTTCCGGATGCACTTCGGCCATCAGATGTGGGCCACGATGGTGCACTCCCAGGACCACGGCTCGATGGACATCCCGACGCTGCTGGCACGCGACTAGGCCACCGAAGCCTCGACCAGGAGAGATCTCAATTGCGCACTTTCAAGTCATGGACCGTCGGCCTTCTGTTGCTGGTCGCGCTGGGCGTCGCACTCACCGCCTGCGGTGGGGGCGGCAGCTCCAGCTCTTCCGAAACGACTGCCGAAAGCACGAGCGAACCCGCGAAGGAAGGCGGTTCTGGAGGCGGCAAGACCCCGCCGAAGCTGACGATCGGGGTGGTCCCGGTCACGATGGAATCCGAATTCGTGGCGCTTCGCGTCCAGGAGATGGAAAAGGCCGCGGCGCCGCTGGGCTGGACCGTCGTCGTCGCCGACGGACAGGCGAATCCGCAGGTGATGGAACAGGGCATGCAGAAACTGGTCGGCGAAAAGGTCGACGCGATCTGCACCATCGGGCTCGGCGGCGAAGAAATCCCGAAGGGGTTCACCGCGGCCAAGGCGGCGGGGATACCGGTGATCGCGTTGACGCTCAGTCCGTCTCCGACGGAGGTCAAGAACTTCGCCGGCATCTTCGCCGACGACGTGACGAAAATGGGCGAAGTCGCGGGTGAATACATCGCCAAAGAACGGGCCGACATCCCCGTCATCGGCAGCCGCCTCACCCAGAACGAAACCTCGAATGCCTACACCGAAGGCATCCTCAAAGTGCTGGAGGAAGAAGGTCTGGAAACGCCGCAACTGAAGGACGCGGAACTCACGGACATGACGAACTCGATGACGAAGAACCTGGAAGCGGAGTTGACCACCGCGCCCCCGGGACCGCTCACCGTGCTCGACTTCTCCGACTTCGGCACGCCGATCCTGCAGCCGGTGCTGGAAAAGGCCGGACGCGAATCGGAAACCGCCGTGCTGACCCGGTACGAAGATCCGGCGACCATGCGGGTTGCGGAAAACTCCGAACTCGAAGTGTTGATGGCGACGTCGAAGGTGTACCAACACATCTTCAACGCCTACACCGCACTGCTGGCCTACGCCGAAGGTACGCCTCTGCCGAAGCCGGAATTCTCCGTCTTCGACGCGGGCGTCCACACGATCGAAGAACTCCCCGCCGGAGCGGAATCGTTCTTCGACTTCGAAGCGGACCTCGCCAAGCAGGTCGAAGAATGGTCTGAAACCTACGAACTCGCCGGCTGATGGCCTCCGCGAACGACGTTTCCCCGCAGACCACGGAAGGGGGCGCTGCCGCATTCGGCAGCGACCCCACTCCGGGGGCCGAGCGCTCGTGGCGGAGTCGCTCGCGACGGTTGCCGATCCGGCAGATCTGCCTGGTCGGGACCCTCTTCCTGATGGTCGGGTTCTTCAGCATCGAAAGCCCGGACAGCTTTCTCACCACCAGCAACTTCAAGAACCTGATCAACGAATTGCCGATCCTCGGCACGATGGCCGTGGCGGTGACCATCGTCCTCGTGCTGGGCGAGTTCGACCTCTCGGTGCCCAACGTGGCGGCGATGGCGTCGGTCATCGTCGCGATCCTCGCGTCGCAGGCCGGGGTGGCCCCGCTGCCGGCGGTCCTCATCGCCCTCGCCGGGTCCGCGCTCGCCGGGTCGGTCAGCGGCTTCAGCGTCGGGTACGGAAAGGCCCCGGCGTTCGTGGCGACGCTCGCGGTCGGGACCATCGCCGCCGGCATCGAGCTCCTCGTCCAGGGTCGGATCCACCTCGGCCAGACCTCGATCCCTCGCCTCGACCTGCCCGACGGCATCCTCTTCTTGAGCAAACACGGGGTGGCCGGGTTCGAACTCGAGACCATCCTCTTCGTCGCGATCGCCCTGGTCGTCGGCCTGGTGCTCGTCCATACCCCCTGGGGAAGGCACGTGCAGGCGATCGGTGGCAACGAGACGGCAGCGCGGTTGGCCGGCGTCGCGGTGCGGCGGGACAAGGTCATCGCCTTCACCGCCACCGGACTTCTCGCCGGTGTCGCCGGAGTCTTCTTCGCGGCCCGGTCGGGCTATTACCCGAACGCGCTGCCGCAGTTCCTCCTGCCCGCCTACGCGGCGGCCTTCTTCGGCTCGGCCGCCGTCGGCAGGCGTGGATTCTCGATCCCGTCGACCCTGTTCGGGGTCATCTACCTGGCGATCCTCTCGAACGGGTTGCGGATCCTGAACGAGCCGCAGTGGGTGGTCGGCCTGGTCCAGGGCGTGATCCTGCTCGTCACCGTCCTCCTCGCAAGCGCGGCGTGGCGGCGGCCGTGAGTCCCGGCGACGGCACCCGCCGACCCTTGCTCGAGGCGCGCGGGCTCGCCAAGCGCTTCGGCGGGATCAGGGCGGTCATCGAGGGCGATCTCACGGTCGAGAGGTCCGAGATGGTCGGCCTGGTCGGGCCGAACGGCTGCGGCAAGTCGACGATGCTGAACATCATCTCCGGCTCCTTGCGGCCCGACCAGGGGGAGATCCTCCTTGACGGCGAGCACCTGCCGCTCGGGCACCAGCGGCGGGTCCAGCAGCGGGGCGTCTTCCTCGTCGCCCAGGAGCTGGCGCTGGCACCCGAAGACACGGTCTGGCAGAGCATCGTCCTCGGCGCCGAGCCGCGTCGGGGTGGGATCATCCGGCGGCGGGCGGCCCGTCAGGTCGCCGCCGACGCGTTGGCCCAGCTCGGCCTCGATCTGCCCCTGGACTCGGCGGTCGCGAAGCTGACTCCGGTCGAGCGCCGCCTGGTGATGATCGCCCGCGGCGCCGCGCAGCCGGGAGCACGGCTGCTGATCCTCGACGAGCCGACCGCGGGCCTGCCCGACGCTGACGCGATCCGGGTGCTGGCGGCGATGCGGAGCCTGGTCGAGGCCGAACGCTCGATCATCCTGGTCTCCCACCACATCGAGGAGGTCGCGAGCAACTGCCGACGGGTGACGATGATGCGGGACGGGCGGACGACCCGGACGTTCGCGGCCGACGAGGTCAGCAAGAGCGCGATCGTGGACGAGCTGCTCAGCGGCGTCGACGCGGAGCTGAGCTCCGAGCAGCGTGCTCCCGCCGAGCTCGGCGAGGTGGTGGCGCGGATGGTCGACGTCCGCGGGCGCTACCTCGACGGCTTCTCGCTCACCGTCTCCCGCGGTGAGGTCGTCGGCCTCGCCGGGATCCTCGGCTCGGGAGCCGGCGAGGTGATCGAGATGCTGACCGGCCAGGCGCGCCCGAGCGAGGGCACCGTGGAAGTGGGCCCGGACGGCGTCACGCCGAAGGCGCCGCACCAGGTCCTCGGGGCCGGGGTGGGGTTCGTGTCGGGCGACCGCTCCAGCCTTGTCGTCCCCGGCATGACGGTCGCCGAGCACGTCGCCCTGCCGACGCTCGATTCGATGGCGATCGGCGGTGTCGTGGTCTCGCGCAGGCGCCAGCGGGATTCGGTCGCCAAGGCCTTGGACAAGTTGGCCGTCAAAGGGGATCAGGGGGCGCCGATGACCTCGCTCTCCGGTGGCAATCAGCAACGGGCGTTGATGTCGAGATGGACCGACGCCGAGGCCGATCTGATGGTGGTCGACCAGCCGACGGTCGGCGTCGACATCAAAGGCCGGATCCAGCTCCTGGCCGTGCTGCGGGACCTCGCCCGGGACTGCGGGGTCCTCCTGGTCGCCGAGCCGGAGGAGCTGAGCGCCACCTGCGACCGCGTGATCTGTCTGCAGCGCGGCCGCATCAAGGCGGAGCTGACCGGCGTCCACGCCGCGACCGAGGCCCGCATCCTCGACCTGATCGCCTGAGGGCGAACCGACCTGCCCAACCGTCCCATCTGACCTGACGACGAAAGAACCAAGGAGGGAAGCGTGAGCACCGACGTACTGGAGGCACCCGATGCGTTCGCTGCAATCGAGACGTTCCAGGAGCGCGGCTGGACCGACGGACTGCCCGTCATCCCGCCGACCGAGGACAGGGTCGAGGAGTTCCTGGCGCAGACCGGCCTCGGGCGGGAGGAGGTCTTGCTCGAACTTCCGATGACCCAGCGCCGGGTGACGGTGCGGCTGGCCGCGATCAACGCGGTCATGGCCGGATGCCTGCCGGAGTACTTCCCGGTGATCCTCACCACGGTGCGGAACTGGTCCGACCCGCGCTGGGGCTCGGGCGATCCCGAGTTCTTCTACATCTCCGGCAACAGCACCGGCGGCGGCGGTCAGCTGCAGATCGTCAACGGCCCGATCCGGGACCGGCTCGACATCAACGGCGGGATCAACATCTACGGCCCGGGCAAGCGGGCGAACGCGACGATCGGACGGGCGATCCGCCTGATCTTGATCAACGCCTGCGGGTTCACGCCGGGCGTGGTCGACAACGCGTCCCAGGGGCACCCCGGCAAGTACAGCTTCTGCATCGCCGAGAACGAGGCCGAAAGCCCTTGGGACCCGTTGCACGTCGACCGCGGCTTCGCCCCCGACGAGAGCACGGTCACCTCGGTGAGCGCCCGCGGCCCGGAACCGGTCGAGAATCGCCTCAGCCACTCGCCGGAGGGGATCCTGCTCTCGATCGCCGACACGATGTCGCGTCTGGCGGCACTGGCGACCGCCGTGGTCACCCCGCTCAAGGTCGTGGTCATGGGCCCCGAGCACGCCAACATCATCGCCGGCTTCGGCTGGTCGAAGAAAGACGTCAAGCAGTTCCTCCACGAGCACTGTCGTCGGCCCGTCGCCGAGCTGGCCGCGGTCGGCATGGTCGACCTGCCGGAGGACCGGATCGTGACCGTGGACGGCGTCGACCACCTGCAGGGCCTGAGCGGGCCCGAGGACGTCCTGCTGATCGTCGGCGGCGGCAACAACGCCGGCGTCTCCTCGGTGATCACCAACTGGGCGTACGGAGTTCCCTACGGCGACTACGTGACCGCCGCAATCGAGACGAACGGAGATCCACGATGAGCCTGCGGGTATTGATTCCGGTGGCAACCGCCGAGAGCGACCTCGAGACGACCGGGACGGCGCAACGCTCCGGCCTCGACGGGGCGACGCTCGGCGTCATGTACAACTCGAAGCAGAACGCGCGCGAGATGCTCACCGCGGTCGCCGACCTGCTGGTCGAGCGCTACGACATCAAGGCCGTCGTCGGGCCGGTCCGCACCGAGGGCATCATGCTCCCGACCGAGGAGCAGATCGACGAGATGGCGGCCGAGTGTGACGTGGTGCTGACCGGGCTCGGCGATTGCAGCTCGTGCAGCGCGCTCAGCACCCACATCGCGATCGACTTCGAGCGGCGGGGCGTCCCGGCGGTACCGGTCGGCACCAAACCGTTCGTCAAGTCGATCCAGGCGATGGGGGCCCGCCACGGGCGTCCCGACTTCGCCGGGGCGCTCGTGGAGCATCCGCTCAGCAGCCTCGACGAGGCGGCCCTGCGGGAGCGGGCGCAGGAAGCGCTGCCCCAGGTGCTGGCGCTCTTCGGCGTCGAGGACGGCGGTCCCGGGGACCGGGGTGGGGCGGAGGCGGCCGATGTCGGCCGATAACGACGTCGTCATCCTCGGCGGCGGGGTCGCGGCGCTGACGGCCGCGTCCTATGCCGCCCGGCTCGGTCTGCGGGCCGCCTGCGTGACCGACATCCTGGTCGGCGGTCAGATCGTCAACGTCGCCGACATCGAGAACTTCCCCGGTCTCTCCGAGGCGCGGACGGGGATGGACCTGGCGGCGCAGATCGAGCAACAGGCACGGGAGTCCGGGGTCGAGTTCATCTTCGGCGAGGCGCTGGGGATCGCGGCCGCCGGCGACGGCTACGACGTGTCGACCACCGAAGGGGGGCTGGCGGCACGCGCGGTGATCGTCGCGACCGGTTCCCGGCTGCGCCGCCTCGGGGTCGCCGGGGAGGATCGCCTGCAGGGCGTCGGCGTGTCCTACTGCGGTAGCTGCGACGGCCCCCTCTTCGCCGGTCGTCCGGTCATCGTCGTCGGTGGGGGCGACTCGGCCGCGGACGAGGCCCTCGCCGTCGCCGAGCACGCCGCCGAGACGGTGATCGTCACCCGCGAGGCGCGGTTGAGCGCGGCCGCGGCGACGGTCGAGCGGGTGCTCGCGGACGAGCGGATCTCGGTCCGGCCGTTCTGCGAACCGACGGAGATCCTCGGCGATTCCGCGGTGTCCGGAGTCAGGCTGCGTGACGTCCGGTCGGGAGCGGAGTCGGAGGTGGAGGCCGCCGGGGTCTTCGTCTTCGTCGGCCTCGACCCGAATACGTCCCTGCTGCGCGACCTGGCGGATCTCGACGAGAGCGGATACGTCGAGACCGATGCCTGGATGGCGACGCGTTCCGCGGGGCTGTTCGCCGCGGGCGACCTGCGTCGCGACTCGCCCCGGCAGCTCGTCAACGCGGCGAGCGACGGCGCCACGGCGGCGATCGCCGCCCACCGCTACCTCTCGGTGGCTCCCGAGGGCGCCGCCGTATGACCCGGCTCAGTCGATGCGGGCGGAGACGACCGAGTCTCCGACCCGCACCTCGACGATCTCCCCGCCCGCCAGCTCGAACGGTTTGATCGCGGCGCCGGTGATGATCAGGTCGCCGGCCCGCAGCCGCTCCTCGCCGAGGGCGAGGAGCTCCGCCATCCCGGCGAGCACGTCGACGAGGTCGCCGAGGACGGCGGCCGGATCGGCACCGAGGACGTGGTCCTCGCCGCCGGCACGGACGTCGACCCGGAGGTCGGCGAGCGAGGTGCCCGGGTCGAGGGGGGCCAGGTCGCCGTGCAGGACAGCGCGGTGGAAGATGTTCGCGGCGAGGATCGCGCCCGCGTCGCCACCGGCCTCGCCTAGGTCGACCAGCTCGATCGCCGCACCGACCGAACCGACGGCGGCTTCGATCTCGACGCCGCTCCGTCCCGCCTCGATGTCGGCGGCGAGCAGCACGGCGACCTCCGGCTCGAGGACCGGTTTGTCCCAGCCGGAGATGTCGAACGCGGTCCCCGAGGGGGCCAGCGTCGCATCGCTCAGCGGCGCGGCCAGCGGCCCCGAGGTACCCAGCTTCTCCATCGCCGCCGCCGTCCCGAAGCCGGCCTTCCAGCCCAGACGCCCGGCGCTTCGGCCGACGCCGTCGCGGAACGCCTCCTGGCCGCGGGCGAGGCCCTCTCGGAGCGAGTTTTCGGTCGCCGAAGTCAAATCGAAGGGTGTTATATCAAGACAGATGCGATATAGATGCAACATGGATGCAGACGGCCTACTCGCGGCCCTGGAGGGCGCCGGGCTCGGCGATCGCATGCTGAGGTCCGAGTCGCAGCTCGCCGCCTTCGGCTCGGACGCGCTCACCGCCTTCCACCAGCGGCCGGTCGCGGTGGTGATGATCGAGAGCGTCGCGGAGGTCGAGACCGTCGTCCGGCTCTGCCACGAGCACGAGATGCCGTTCGTCGCCCGCGGCAGCGGCACCTCGCTGTCGGGCGGCTCGCTCCCGGTCGAGGGCGGCATCGTGATCGCGCTGAATCGGCTGAATCGGGTGCTCTCGGTCGACCCCGACGCACGGATCGCGGTGGTCGAGCCGGGCGTCATCAACCTCGCCGTCAGCGCCGCCGCCGCGCCCCACGGCCTCGCCTACGCGCCCGACCCCTCGTCGCAGTCGGTCTGCACGATCGGCGGCAACCTGGCCTTCAACTCCGGCGGCGCCCACTGCCTCAAGCACGGGATGACCGCGAACCACATCCTCGGCCTGCGGGTGGTCCTCCCCGACGGGGAGACCGTCGAGCTGGGCGGCGCGTCATCCGAGCACGTCGGCCCCGACTGGGCCGGCGTCTTCTGCGGCTGCGAGGGGCTCTTCGGCATCGCCGTCGAGGCGACGCTGCGGTTGGTCCCGGTCCCCGAATCGGTGCGCACCGCGCTCGCCGTCTTCGACTCGCTGGAGCGGGCGGGGGACGCGGTCGCGGCGATCGTCGGCGCCGGCCTCGTGCCGGTCGCGATGGAGATCATGGACGCGCTCGCGATGGAGGCTGCCGAGGCGTCGGTGAAGCCCGGCTATCCCGCCGGCGAGGCGCTCCTCATCGTCGAGCTCGAGGGCGAGGAGACGGTGGTCGAGAAGGAGCTCGGCGCGGTCGAAGGGCTGCTGCGCGAGTCCGGCTGCGGCGAGATGCGGACCACCGCCGATCCGGAGGAGCGGGCGCTGATCTGGAAGGGCCGGAAGAGCGCCTTCTCCGCGGTCGGCTGGCTCTCGCCCGACTACATCGTCCAGGACGGCGTCGTGCCCCGCACCCGCCTCGGCGAGGCACTGCGCGAAATCGACCGGCTGAGCGCCGAGCGCGGGATCCGCGTCGCCAACGTCTTCCACGCCGGCGACGGCAACCTCCATCCGCTGATCCTCTTCGACGGCCGCCAGGACGGCGCGGTCGAGCGCGCCGAGGAGCTGGCCGCCGACATCCTCGCCCTCTGCGTCGAGCTGGGCGGCTCGATCACCGGCGAGCACGGTGTCGGCGTCGAGAAGCGCGACTACATGAAGCTGATGTTCGGGACCGACGACCTGGCCTTGATGGAGGACCTGCGCGCCGCCGTCGACCCGCTGCGTCTCGCCAATCGCGGCAAGATGCTGATCCCCCCGGCGGTGCCCGCATGAGCGCCGTGGTCGCGAACACCGCCGCCGAGGTGCAGGAGGCGGTCCGCGAAGGCGCGCCGTTGATCCCGGTGGCGGGGGGGACGCACACCGCCACCGCGCCCGAACCCGACGGCCCCCTGCGGGCCCTGGACGTCGGCGGCCTCGCGGGCGTCGTCGACTACGACCCCGCCGAGCTGACCTTCACCGCCCGCCCCGGCACCAGGCTGGACGAGATCGACGCGATGTTGGCGTCGCACGGCCAGCACCTGCCCTTCGACCCGCCCCGCCTCGGCGACGCCGCGACGATCGGCGGCGCGGTGGCCGCCGGGGTGACCGGCCCGAACGGCTTCGCCGCCGGGATCCGCGACTTCGTCGTCGGCGTCCGCTTCGTCGACGGCACCGGCCGGGTCGCGATGGGCGGCGGCAAAGTGGTGAAGAACGCCGCCGGGTTCGACCTGCCGAAGCTGATGGTCGGCAGCCTCGGCCGGCTCGGCGTGATGACCGAGCTCTCGCTGAAGGTCTTCCCGCGCCTGGAGGCCACGGCGACGGTGCGGCTTCCCGGCCGGGGCCTGGCAGAGGGCCTCGAGGCGATCGCCGAACTGGCCCGCGGCCCGGTCCCGCCCGTGGCCCTGGACCTCGCCCCCGACGGCACCGTCACCGCCCGCATCGCCGGCTCCGCCGAGCTGATCGAGGCCCGCGCCACCCGCCTCGCCTCCAGCTGTTCCTTATGGACGCCACAGGTCCATAAGGAACAGCTGGCGGTGGGGGAGGACGAGTTGGACGGGGCGTATTGGGGGGAGGCGCGGCGGTTCGCGTGGGTCGGGGGCGAAGCGCGGCTGGTCGTCGTGCCGCTCTCTCCGCGTAAGGTCGTCGCGCTCGACGCGGAGCTCGGGCGCCGCGGGGTCGAGCGTCGCTACGGGCTCGCCGCCAACGTCGCCTGGGTCGCCTGGCCGGCGGCGACCCCGCTCGCCGAGCTGTCGGACCTCCTGGCGGCACAGGCGCTCAGCGGCGTCGCGCTGACCGGCGAGCCTCTCGCCGAGCCGCTGCTCGGCGAGCGTCGGTCCGGGGGTGCCTTCGCCCGCCGCGTGGCGTCTGCCCTCGATCCCGCCGGCGTCTTTGCCGGAGCCGCGCGATGAAGCACGAGATCCCGACCGAGAGCCTCGGCGTGCGCGGCCCGCTGATGACCGATCCGATCGAGTCCTGCGTCCACTGCGGCTTCTGCCTGCCGACCTGCCCCACCTACGTGACGATGGGCGAGGAGATGGATTCGCCCCGGGGGCGCATCTTCCTGATGAAAGAGGTGCTCGAAGGCAAGCTGGAGGTGGAGCTGGCGCAGCCCTATCTCGACAACTGCCTCGGCTGCCAGGCGTGCGAGACGGCCTGCCCCTCGGGGGTCAGGTACGGCGACCTGATCACCGAGTTCCGCGGCCGCTCCGAGCCCGAGCGCAAGCGCCCGCCGGCGCAGCGCCTGCGCCGTGAGCTCGCCCTGCGCACGCTTCCCGACGGGAGGCGGTTCCGGGCCGCGGCGAAGACCGGGGCGGTGGCCCGCAAGGCCCGTCCGCTGGTGCCGAAGCCGCTCCGCCCGATGGTCGACCTGCTCCCCGAGCGGCTGCCCGCCCGCCGCCCGCTGCCCCCGAGCTTCCCCGCCGAAGGGGAGCGCCGGGCCCGCGTCGCCCTGCTCGCCGGGTGCGTGCAGCAGGAGCTCGATCCCGAGATCGGCTGGGCCGCGGGCCGCGTCCTCGCCCGCAACGGGGTCGAGGTGATCGTCCCCGCCGGCCAGGGCTGCTGCGGCTCGCTGGCGATGCACGCCGGCGAGGCCGAGGGCGCGCGCAAGCTCGCCCGCCGCAACCTCGACGCCTTCCCGACCGACGTCGACGCGGTGATCACGACCGCCGCCGGCTGCGGCTCGGGGATGCGGGAGTACGGCGCGCTCTTCCTCGGCGAGCCGGAGGAGGAGGCGGCCGAGCGCCTCGCCGGTCGCACCCGCGACGTCGCCGAGTTCCTCGCCGAGCTCGGCCTCGCCGCGGCCCCGCCCGCGCTCGCGTCCCCGCGTCGCATCGCCTACCACGACGCCTGCCACCTCGCCCACGCGCAGAAGGTGACCGCCGCCCCGCGTCGTCTGCTTGCCGAGATCGAGGGGGTCGAGCTGCTGCAGCCCGAGGAGGCCGAGCTCTGCTGCGGCTCGGCCGGCATCTACAACGTCGAACGACCGGAGGTCGCCACCGAGCTGGGCGAGCGCAAGGCGCGCAACCTGCTCGCGACCGGCGCGGAAATGATCGCCAGCGGCAACATCGGTTGTCTCACCCAGCTCCAGAATCACCTCGGCGCGCTCGGCCGGCCGATCCCGGCGCTCCACACCGTCCAGATCCTCGACCGCGCCTACTCACGAACCCTGTAAAGGAGATCAATCCCCGATGCCCACCCCGACGATCGCCGACACCCCCCTCGACGAGCGCTCCCGCACCGAGATCCTCTCCGCCGAGGCGCTCGCCTTCCTGACCGAGCTGCACGCGCGCTTCGACGCCCGCCGGCTGGAGCTGCTGACGGCGCGCCGCGAGCGCCGTGCCGAGATCGCCGCCGGCGGCAGGCTCGACTTCCTCGCTGAGACGCGCGAGATCCGCGAGGACTCCTCCTGGCGCACCGCGCCGCCGCGCGCCGACTACGCCGACCGCCGGGTCGAGATCACCGGGCCGACCGACCGCAAGCTCGTGATCAACGCGCTGAACTCGGGCGCCAAGGGATTCATGGCCGACTTCGAGGACGCCAACTCGCCGACCTGGGCGAACCAGGTCTCCGGCCACGCCAACCTGATCGACGCGATCGAGGGGACGATCACCTACGAGGCCTCCGACGGCCGCCACTACGAGCTCGCCCCGGAGACGGCGACCCTGCTGGTCCGCCCGCGCGGCTGGCACCTGCCCGGGCGCCACATCTCCTTCGACGGCAAGGTCGGCTCCGGCTCCCTG
>JAFDWD010000317.1 GCA_018268695.1 Actinomycetota bacterium | reverse complement strand
GGCGAACTGGCAGGCGACTGCTTCCAGCTCTTGGGCGGTGAGGTCGCGGCCGTACGGCCGCACGATGTCCTCGTGAGTGAGAGTCACGCGAGGGCTCCTTTCGGGTCGGGGTTCAAGAGACGGGCCGGGTTGGTGGCGACGAGCGCGCGGCGAAGGTCGGGGTCGAGGCGCGGGCGGCGCGGGTCGACGACCGGACGGTCGGAGCCGTAGACGAGCTGGGCCGTGCCGACGACCTCGGCGACCGCGCCGATCATCCGCGGGCCGTAGGAAGAGGTGTCGTAGAAGACGAGCGGATCCGGGTCGGGCGCGGGGACGCCGCGGCGGGCGGCGTAGCGCTCGAGCTGCAGCGGGGCGCCGCCGGCGAGCATCGCGAAGAGGACCCGCAGGCGCGGGTGGGCGCGGCGCCCGGCGTGGAGGAAGGCGAACCAGGCGGCCTGCATCTGGGCGACGTAATCGGTGAGCGCCGGCCACCAGTGCGGGAGGCCGGCGGGGTCGTGGGTCGGGATGCCGCCCACCGGTCCCGGATGGACGAAAAGGGGCGCGCCGCGGCGCTCGAGGCAGGCGAGCAGTGGCTCGAGACGATCGACCGCGGGCGGGTCGATCAGGGCCGCGGCCGGCAGGGAGATCCCGACGCAGCCGCGGTCGAGGGCGGAGTCGACGACCGCCGGATCGAGCTCCGGCCCGGCGAGCGACACCGCGCCCCAGCCGCCGAACTCCGGCGGCAACGCCTCGATGCCCTGATGGTGGGCCTCGATCAGCGCCAGCGAGTCCTCGGCCGGGAGCGTCTCGATCCCGAGCGCCGTCGACAGCGCGACCAGCGCCCGGTCGATCCCGTCCTCCCCCAGGTCGGCGCGGCGCAGCTCGGCGTCGGTCGCCTCGAAGGTGAGGACGCTGTCGGGCTCGGCGGCGACCTTGAAGGTCCAGCCCTCGCGGCAGCGGACGAGCATCGGCGCCTCGGTGCGGCGCGCCAACGCCTCGATCAGCGCCTCGCCGAGTAGGTGCTGGTGCACGTCCACGGCCTGCATGTCGCTTCCTCGGTCCATTCTTGATTTAGCTTATCAAGAAACACGAGATATGTCGCAAGGGGACTCCGGTCCCCTGGCCCGGCGGCCGCGGGCGGCCTAGGATGGGCCGATGCGCCTCGTCCGCTCGCTCAGCGTCCCTGCCCTCCTCTCCTGCCTCGTCCTCGCGCTCGGCGCCGGGACCGCGGCGGCGAAGACGACCGATGCCCAGGTCCTCAAGGGCCTCGAAGGCCTGGTCACCTCACCGGGCGGGCCTCCCGGAGCGATCGCGACGCTCTACCGCGACGGCAAGCTGACCACGCTCAGCACCGGCCGGGCGGACAACGCGAAGGCGACGAAGCCGCGCGCCACCGACCACATGCGGATCGCCAGCGTCGCCAAGGCGTTCAGCGGCGCGATCGCGCTGAACCTCGTGCGCTCGGGACAGCTGAGCCTCGACGACACGATCGAAATGGTCGTCCCGACGCTGCCGAAAGCCTGGGGCAAGGTGACGTTGCGCGAGCTGCTGAACCACACCAGCGGCGTGCCCGACTACACGCAGTCGGAAGCCTTCTTCAAGCATGCGGGCACGAAGCCGCGCGCCTACGTGGCACCGATGGAAATCATCGGCTGGGTCGAAAAGGAACCGCTCGTCTTCAAGCCCGGCAGCAAGTACGAGTACTCGAACACCGACAACATCGTGGTCGGGCTGATGGTCGAAGCGGTGACCAGAAGGAGCTACACGAACGCGCTGCGGACCATCGTCCTCGGGCCTGCGAAGCTGACCCAGACGACGATGCCGACGACGGTCAAGATGCCGACGCCGTTCATCCACGGCT
>JAFDWD010000316.1 GCA_018268695.1 Actinomycetota bacterium | reverse complement strand
GGTAGACCTGTGGCTTCATCTCGGGCATCGGCAAGGTGCGGGCGCCAAGGCCCGCGTCGATTTCTACTCGACCGGCGCGGCGGAGTTACGGATGAGGGGACGAACGGCGGGGACGGAGGCGACTGAGGAACACGAGGCCGAAATCACGGAGCTGGATGGCGCGGTGGGCGAAGCCGCGGGCGTCGCGGCCGGTCGCGCGATGGGAGAGGTCGATCTCGTACTCCCCCACCCGGGCGCCGGCCCGGACCGCGTCGACCGTCATCCCGATCTCCATCCCGAAGCCGCGGGCGAAGGGCAGGACGGTGCGCAGCGTCGCCGCCGACATCGCCCGCTGCCCGGAGATCGGGGCACGCGCCTCGAAACCGCAGAGCCGCCGCTCCGCCCAGCGGGCGAACCCGAGCGCGAGGCCGAAACCACCGCCGACCCGCCGCGCGAAGATCGCCACGGCGAGGTCGCACTCCCCCGCCTCGACCGCGTCGACCAGCGGGCCGAGCTTCGCCGCGCTCTCCCCCAGGTCGCCGTCGCAGAGCAGGATCAGGCGCGGCGCCGGGTCGGCGGAGAGCGCCGCCTCGCAGGCGGCCGTCACGTTGCCGCCCTTGCCGTGGGACCGTCCCCGCCGCACCACCTGCGCGCCCGCCGTCATCGCGCGCTCGGCCGTGCCGTCGCGGGACGCGTCGTCGCCGACCCAGATCGCCGCTCCCGGGAACGCGCCCCGCAGCGCCGCCACGGTCGCCGCGATCCGGTCCGCCTCTTCGTGCGCCGCCACCACCACGGCCAGGTCCTCAGATGCCATCCGGCCCCATCATCATCTACCCATCATCGTCCACACACATCATCGCCTCGCCTGCGGCTATTGTCCCCGCCGATGCCGAACGTCGAGGCCCACATCACCGGCAATGTCTGGAAAATCGAGGTCGCGGTCGGCGACTCGATCAGCGAGGGCGACACCGTCGTCATCCTCGAGTCGATGAAGATGGAGATCCCGGTCGAGGCCGAGGACGACGGCACGGTGAAAGAGATCCGCTGCGAGGAGGGCCAGAGCGTGAGCGAAGGCGACGTCCTCGTCGTCCTCGAGTAGGGACGCGAAGGTGGAGCGCTCGGCCGGGGGGCCCGAGAGCGACACGGCAACGGGAGGGCGCGCCGTCGAGCCGGAGCGCCTGGCCGGAGGCAAGCTGCTGCTGGACCGCCCCGCCGACGCGGTCGCGCGACTGCGGATCGCGAACCCCGAGCGGCGCAACGCCCTCGACCAGGAGATCCTCGCCGCGATCGCCGAGACCCTGCCGCGGCTCGACGACGGGATCGCCACCCGGTGCGTCCTGATCACCGGCACACCACCGCTCTTCTCGGCCGGCTATGACATCGCGGGCTTCACCGAGGAGGCCTTCGAGGACGAGACCGAGGCACTGGTCGCCCACCCCTTCCAGGCGGCGATGGAAGCGATCGTCGCCCACCCTTGGCCGACCGTCGCGGCGATCAACGGGCTCTGCCTCGGCGGCGGCCTCGAGATGGCGGTCAGCTGCGACCTGCGGATCGCCGCGGCCGGGGCCAAGCTCGGCATGCCGCCGGCGAAGATCGGGCTGATCTACGGTCACACCGGCCTGCGCCGCTTCCTCGAGACGATCGGCCTCCCCCGCACCCGCGAGATGTTCTACACCGGCCGCAACCTGGACGCCGCGCGAGCGGAGGCGATCGGTCTCGTCAACGAGGTGGTCCCCGACGAGGAGATCGACGCGGCGGCCGTCAAGCTCGCCGCCGAGATCGCGGCCGCCGCGCCGCTCTCGGTCCGCGGCAACAAACGGGTGATCGATGTCCTCGTCGCCAACCCGGTGCTGAGCGATGCCCAGGAGGAGGAGCTGGTCGAGCTGCGCCGCTCCTGCTTCGGCTCGGCCGACTTCCGCGAGGGCATCCGCGCCTTCGCCGAGAAGCGCCGCCCCGCCTGGACAGGGGAATGAGCAAGGCGCGGCGGGAGCAGCTCGCCGCCGCCGACCCGGTGATGGCCGAGCTGATCGATCGCCTCGGGCCGCTCAGCTACGCGACGCGCCTGCGCCGCCGCAAGGAGGAGCGCCCCGCGGACGCCTTCGGCGCGTTGCTCCGCCCCCTCGTCGGCCAGCAGATCTCGACCAAAGCGGCGCGGGCGATCTACCTGCGGATGCTCGGCCTCTTCGACGGGCCGCCGACCCCGGAGGCCATGCTGGCGCTGAGCGAAGAGGATCTGCGTGGCATCGGCTTCTCCCGGCGCAAGGTCGAGTACGCCCACGACCTCGCCCGCCACGCCCTCGACGGGTCCCTGCAGCTCGACCGCCTGCCCTCGCTGGACGACGAGGAGGTGATCGCGGAGATCGTCGCGGTCCGCGGCTTCGGCCGCTGGACGGCGGAGATCTTCCTGATCATGCACCTCGGCCGCCCCGACGTGGTCGTCTCCGGCGACCTCGGGATCCAGCGGGCGATCATGCTCGAGTACGGCCTCGACTCGATGCCGGCGCCGAAGGAGGTCGAGGCCCGGGCCGAGCCCTGGCGTCCCAACCGCAGCCTCGCCTGCCTCTACCTCTGGGAGTCCCTGCACGCGGTACCGGCGTAGGAGGTCGCGGCGGGGCGGAAGGTGCCGATCGAGCGCATGGTGGCGATCGGGGTGGGGCGGCAGTCCTACTAGATGCGGTGCCCTGGGCGTCTCATGGAGGTCCTGGCAGGCTGTGACCTCCATGAGACGCCCAGGACGGGAGGGAGTGCGGTGTTTCTCCGAGGGTCCGTGCGT
>JAFDWD010000315.1 GCA_018268695.1 Actinomycetota bacterium | reverse complement strand
GGCACCGACCACAAGGTCCTCACCGTCCACACCAGGTCCAACGGCACCTTCAAGGCCAAGTGGAACGTGGCGGACATCGGCAACTACGACGTGACGGCCTACGGCATCAGCGACAAGCGGGTGCGCGCCTCCCACAGCAAGGTCCGCCACCTGACCTCCTACCGCCTGGCGGGAGCCTCCTACTACGGCCCCGGCCTCTACGGCAACGGCGTCGCCTGCGGCGGCACCCTGGAGCCCGGCACCCTCGGCGTCGCCAACAAGACGCTGCCCTGCGGCACGATGGTGAAGCTCCGCTACAACGGCCACTCGATCACCGTCCCCGTGATCGACCGTGGCCCCTACGTCGCCGGTCGCGAGTACGACCTGACCGAAGCCGTGAAGGATCGGCTCGGGTTCCCGGGGGTCGGCTACGTGCAGGCGAACCACTAAGCGGTTCGGCGGGCGGGCGGGCGGTCGCGGCGGCTGTTGTTCCGACCGTCGCGGCCGTCCGAGTTTGGGGTCCTGGAGTGCGGTGTTTCTCCGAGGGTCCGTGCGTGATCTGCCACACCCCGCCGGGATCGTCCGGTGCGTTCGTACTTTGTCCCGTATATGTCGACTAAGTACGAACGCACCTCCTTGCCGACCGCTCAACGCGTGTGACGCGCAGGCGACGATCCCTCATCCTCCTCACAGACACGGCCGTGTCTGCCGCAGCGCCTTGCGTCCCTTCCCCCGTCCCTCGCACTTCCCTCACCCCGGCAGCGCCAGTCGCAGTTGCGGCTCGTCCTCCTCGACCACAGCCGCCGCCTCGGCCTCCTCTCCGACGAACGAGGCGAGGCGGACGCCGAGGAGACGGACCGGGCGGGGTGGGTCGTAGGCCCGTAGGAGGTCGAGGGCGATCGGCCAGACGACCTCGGGGTCGTTGGTCGGGCTCTCGACGGAGTGTGAGCGGGTCACGTTGGTCCAGTCGTCGAGGCGGACCTTGATACCGATCGAGCGACCCTCCAGGTCCTTCTTCTTGAGGCGACGGCAGAGCTCCTCGGTCTGCTCGTAGAGCGTCCGCTCGAGCGCGGCGAGCTCGGCCACGTCGATGTCGAAGGTCGTCTCCACCGATTGCGATTTGGTCTCGCGGGTCACGCTGATCGGCGTGCTGTCGAGCAGGTTGCCGCGGGCGTGGAGCCAGGCGCCCGAGCGGGGGCCGAAACGGGCTTCGAGGTCGCCGCGATCCCAGGCGCCGAGCTCCGCGAGGGTCGTGATCCCGAGCTTCTCCAGTCGTTCCACCGTTTTCGGCCCGATCCCGGGGACGACGCCGGGCGGGCCGCCGCCGAAGCGCGCCAGGGCGTCCTCGCGGGAGACGACGACCATGCCGTTCGGCTTGCCGAGCTCGCTGGTCATCTTCGCCAGCAGGCGCGACTCGGCGATCCCGACCGAGCAGGTCAGCCCGGTCAATTCGCGGATCTCGGCCTTGATCCGCCGCATCGTCGCCTTCGGCGAGAAGATCCCGGTCAGGTCCAGGTAGGCCTCGTCCAGCCCCACCACCTCGACGGTCTCGACGTTCGAGCGCAGCACTTCCATCACCACCGCCGACGCCTCGCGGTAGGCCGGGAAGTCGGGCGGGATGTAGATGGC
>JAFDWD010000314.1 GCA_018268695.1 Actinomycetota bacterium | reverse complement strand
GTAGACGCAGGGCCCGGGGTCGAACATCGAGCCGCGCTCGGCGAGCGCGATCACGGCCAGGGCGCTCGGCATCCCGAGGGCGCAGAGGCGCGTCCCCTCCAGCGGATCGACCGCGATGTCGACCTGCGGCGGGCTGCCGTCGCCGATGTTCTCGCCGTTGAAGAGCATCGGGGCTTCGTCCTTCTCCCCCTCGCCGATGACGACGACGCCGTCCATCGAGACCGAGTCGAGCACGAAGCGCATCGCGTCGACGGCGGCGCCATCGGCGGCGATCTTGTCGCCGCGTCCCACCCAGCGGGCGGCCGCGAGTGCGGCTGCCTCGGTGACGCGGACGAGCTCCAGCGCGAGGTTGCGGTCCGGCTTTGCCTGATCGGGCGACGGCATCGGAGCGAGGACCCTATAAGGTCGCGGCTCATGGAGGGACGCTGGGGTCTGAGCTTGCCGCTGAACGGGGTGCCGCTGGGGGAGCACGGCGAGTACGTGAAACGCGCCGAGGCGGCGGGCTACACCGACCTCTGGACCGGTGAGACGGCGGGCCCGGACGGCTTCACGCCGCTGGCCCTGAGCGCCGCCTGGACCGAGCGGATGCGGCTCGGGACCGGCATCGTCGGCGTCTTCCAGCGCGGCCCCGCGCTGCTCGCCCAAGAGGCCGCGGCGCTCGCCGACGCCTCGGACGGCCGCTTTGTCCTCGGCATCGGCTCCTCCTCGGACCGGATCATCGAAGGCTGGAACGGCATCCCGTTCGAGAAGCCGCTCTCGAAGGTGCGCGAAACGCTCGAATTCCTCCGCCCCGCCCTCGCGGGCGAGCGCACCGAGACCCGCTTCAAGCTGGAAACGAAGCCCCGCCACGAGATCCCGATCGTCCTTGCCGCGCTGCGCGGCAAGATGCTGCAGCTGGCGGTCGAGAAGGCCGACGGCGCCTTCACCAACTTCCTCCCGCTCGACGGCCTGCCGCAGGTGGTCGAGGGGGTAAAGGACGCGCCGGAGGGCTTCGAGCTCCTCTGCCGCTTCTTCCTCCTCCCCGGCACCCGCGAGGAGGTCGAGCCCCTGGCCCGCTTCATGTTCTCCTCCTACATCACCGTCCCGGTCTACACCGAGTTCTACCGCTGGCTCGGTTGGGGGGAGAAGATCCAGCCGATGCTGGACGCCTGGAACGCCCGCGACCGCGAGAAGGCCGCCGCCGAGGCGCCCTGGGAGGCGATCGAGCAGATGTTCATCTTCGGCTCGCCCGAG
>JAFDWD010000313.1 GCA_018268695.1 Actinomycetota bacterium | reverse complement strand
CATCCAAATGGGGATCATGGGGTCGATCGCGCTCTCGGTGTTGATGATCCCGATCGTCATCCGCTCCGCCGAGGAGGTGCTGAAGATCGTCCCGGACCACCTCCGCGAAGCCAGCGATGCGCTCGGCACGCCGAAGTCGAAGACGATCGTCAAGGTCGTGCTGCCGACCTCGTTCGCCGGGCTCGTCACCGGGGTGATGCTGGCGACCGCGCGGATCATCGGCGAGACGGCCCCGCTGCTGGTCACCACCGGCGTCGTCACCTCGCTGAACACCAACCCGTTCCAGGGCCGCATGCAGAACCTCGCGGTCTACGCCTACAACGAGTACCGATCTCCCGGCGTGATGAAACAGGCGTCTTACGACCGGGCCTGGGCGGCGGCGCTGGTGCTGATCGCCATCGTGATGATCCTCAACGTCATCGCCCGCCTGGTCTATCGACGCTACAAAACGGAGATCCGTTAGGAGCTTGCCGTGGAGGGAAGGAAACTGAAAGATATGTTCGGGTCCGAGGAGAAGTCCGGAACCGAGGCCGAGGAGGGCCGCAACACGATGTCGCAAGCCGGTCCTGTCACCGAGACCTCGAGTCAGCCCCAGGGCGCCGTCGCGCCCGCGCGCCGGGCCAAGACCCTGGAGGCGAAGGAGGTCAACCTCTACTACGGGGACTTCCACGCGGTCGAAAACGTGAGCATGACGATCGAACCGAACAAGGTCACGGCCCTGATCGGCTCCTCCGGCTGCGGCAAGACGACCTTCCTGCGCTCGCTCAACCGGATGCACGAGCTGACCCCGGGGGCGACCGTGAAAGGGGACATCGAGCTCGACGGCGAGGACATCTACGCGAACGGGGTGGACCCGGTCGCGGTGCGCGGCCTGATCGGCATGGTCTTCCAGCAGCCGAACCCGTTCCCGACGATGTCGATCTACGACAACGTCGCCGCCGGGCTGAACTTCAACGCCCGCAAGGTGTCGAAGTCCGACAAGGACGCGATCGTCGAGCGCAGCCTGCGCGGGGCGCACCTCTGGGATGAGGTCAAGGATCGGCTCGGGCGCCCTGGCTCCGGCCTCTCCGGCGGCCAGCAGCAGCGGCTCTGCATCGCCCGGGCGACCGCGGTCAGCCCCGAGGTCCTCCTGATGGACGAGCCCTGCTCGGCCCTCGACCCGGTGGCGACGCTGGCGATCGAGGACCTGATCGGGGAGCTGAAGAAGGAGTACACGATCGCGATCGTCACGCACAACATGCAGCAGGCGGCGCGGGCGTCCGACAACACGGCCTTCTTCAACCTCGACGAATCGGGCAAGCCCGGGCACCTGGTGGAGATCGGGCCGACGGACGAGATCTTCACCAAACCGAAGCAGAAAGAGACGGAGGACTACGTCTCGGGTCGGTTCGGGTAGATGCCTGAGATCCGGGTCGAATACGTGGAGGAACTGGAGGCGCTCGAAGCGAGCGCCCTGGGGGGGCTTGATCTCGTCACGTCCGCGTTGACCCGGACGCTGGAGGCGGTCGAGCACCAGGACATCGAGCTGGCCCAGATCGTCGTCGCCGACGACGATCGGATCGACGGTCGCTACCTGGAGGTGCACCAGTCGCTGATCACGCTGCTGGCCACCCAGTCGCCGGTGGCGACCGACCTGCGGCTGATCTCGGCGCTCCTGCACGTGCTGAAGAACATCGAGCGGATGGGTGACCAGTGCGTGAACGTCTGCAAGGTGATCCCGATGACCGGGCACGCACCGCCCGCAGACGAGGAGATGGTGAAGCTGATCCTCACCATGGGCGCGCACACGAAATCGCTGATCGCCCAGGCCAAGCGCGCCTTCTGCGAGCGCAACGTGGAGATGGCGCGCGATCTGGTCGACCGCGACGACGTCGTCGACGAGCTGAATCGGGAAGCGTTCCGCCAGGCGCTGGCGATCGGCGACGACGCCGACGCGCGCGAATGGGCGATGACGATGCTGCTGACCGCGCGCGCGATCGAGCGGATCGCCGACAACGCGGTCGACATCGGCGAGCAGGTCGCTTTCGTGGTTACCGGGCTTTTCCGCGAGTTCGAGGACGCTTCGCATCCGGGTTCCCACGCTTAGATCCGCTCCGCCTGGGAACATTAGGCCTGACGGCCTGATGCT
>JAFDWD010000312.1 GCA_018268695.1 Actinomycetota bacterium | reverse complement strand
CGGCTCCTTCGCGCCGACCGCGATCGCCTGGGGGAAGGACAACCGCACCTGCTCGCTGCGGGTGGTCGGCCACGGCGAAGGGCTGCGGGTGGAGAACCGGCTACCGGGCGCCGACGTCAATCCCTACCTGGCGCTGAGCGCGCTGATCGCCGCCGGGTTGCACGGGATCGACAACGAACTGGAGCTGGAGCCCGCCTTCGAGGGCAACGCCTACACCTCCGACAAGCCCCGCGTCCCGCACAACATCTACGACGCGCGCGACGCCTTCGCGGCGAGTGGGGTCGCGGCCGACGCCTTCGGGGCAGAGGTGGTCGAGCACTACCTGAACCGGGCCAAGGTGGAGATCGACGCGTTCGAGTCGACGGTCACCGACTGGGAGCGCTACCGAGGGTTCGAGCGACTTTGAATCGTCCTGTCGTCGGGATCTGTGCCGCCGTCGAGCGGGTGTCCTGGGGAGTCTGGGACGGGTACGAGGTGACGCTGGCGCCGCGCAACTACGTGCGGGCGCTGCAGCGGGCGGGGGCGATCGCGCTGGTGCTGCCGCCCGACGAGGTCGCGGTGCGCGAACCCGACGTGCTGCTCGATCGGATCGACGCGCTGCTCCTGGCGGGCGGCGCCGACATCGACCCGGCCAGCTACGGCGCCGAGCCGCACCCGGAGACGAAGGGGACCTGGCCCGAGCGCGATGCCTTCGAGCTGGCGCTGACCCGGCGGGCGCTGGAGCGCGACATGCCGGTGCTCGGGATCTGCCGGGGGATGCAACTGATCAACGTGGCCATGGGGGGCACGCTCGACCAGCACCTGCCGGAGTCGACCGGCGACGGGCGACACCGCTCGATCGCCGGCAGCTTCGGCACCCACCGGGTGCGGCTGGCGGAGGGGACGCTCGCCTGCGGGGCGGCGGGCACCGACGGCCTGCTCGTGATGTCCCACCACCACCAGGGCGTGGGGGAGCTCGGCGAGGGGCTGACGGTGAGCGGCTGGTCGGTCGACGACGACATCGTCGAGGCGATCGAGTTGCCCGACCGCCGCTTCGCCCTCGGCGTCGTCTGGCACCCCGAGGAGGACGAAGCGTCGGAGATCATCCCGGCCCTGGTCGACGCCGCCCGCGAGCGGGTGGCGTCATGACCCCGCCAGCTGTTCTTAATGCGCCTATGAGGCGCAAAAGGAACAGCCAGTGAGCTCGCTCTCGGTGATCGAGCCGGCGACGGCGGCGCCGATGGCCGAGGTGCCGCGGGCCGGGGTCGGGGAGACCGACGCGGCGGTCGCCCGGGCGAAGGCCGCCTTCCCGGCCTGGCGCGACGTCGCTCCGGCCGACCGGGCGCGGCTGATGCACCGGCTCGCCGACGCGCTCGCAGATGAGCACGAGGCTCTTGCCCGGCTCGAGGCGCGGAATGCCGGCAAGCCGATCGGCAGCGCCCGCGGGGAGATCGGGATGGCGATCGACACCTTCCGCTACTACGCGGGGGCGCCGGAGCGGCTCCTCGGCAAGACGATCCCGGTCGCCGGCGGCGTCGACATGACCTTCCGCGAGCCGCTCGGCGTGGTCGGCCTGATCGTCCCCTGGAACTTCCCCCTGACGATCGCCTCCTGGAAGGTCGCCCCGGCGCTCGCCGCCGGCAACACGATCGTCCTGAAGCCCGCCGAGCTGACGCCGCTGACGGCGATCGAGCTGGAGCGGATCGCGCTCGAGGCGGGGATCCCGGAGGGGGTCCTGAACGTGGTCGTCGGCCCGGGCTCGGTCTGCGGCACGCGGCTGGTCGAGCATCCCGACGTCGCCAAGGTCGCCTTCACCGGCTCGACCGAGGTCGGGAGGGGGATCGCGCGCGGCGCGGCCGACACGATCAAGCGGGTGACGCTCGAGCTCGGGGGGAAGTCGGCCAACATCGTCTTCGCCGACGCGGACGTGCAGAAGGCCGCCGCCGCGGCGCCCTGGGCCGTCTTCGATAACGCCGGCCAGGATTGCTGCGCGCGCTCGCGCATCCTGGTCGAGCGCGAGGTCCTCGACGACTTCCTGGCGGCGCTCGCGCCGGAGGTCGAAGGGATCAAAGTCGGCGATCCGCTCGACGAGTCGACCCAGATGGGCCCGCTGATCTCCGCCGGGCAGCGCGAGTCGGTCGCCTCCTTCGTTCCTGCCGACGCCCCGGTCGCGGTCCGCGGCTCGGCCCCCGACGGCGACGGCTTCTGGTTCCCGCCGGTCGTCCTCAGCCCGGTCTCGAACGACGACCGCGCCGCCCGCGAGGAGATCTTCGGCCCGGTCGCCGCGGTCATCCCCTTCAGCGGCGAGGAGGAGGCGATCGCGCTTGCCAACGAGACGATCTACGGGCTCTCCGGATCGATCTGGACCCGCGACGGCGCCCGTGCGCTGCGCGTCGCGCGGGCGATCGAGACTGGCGTGATCTCGATCAACTCGAACAGCTCGGTGCGGGTCTCGACGCCCTTCGGCGGTTTCAAGCAGTCGGGAATCGGTCGCGAGCTCGGCCCCGACGCGCTCGATGCCTACACCGAGTTGAAGAACGTCTACTACGCGACGGAGGACTGAGGATGCCTGGACGCCTGGCGGGAAAGATCGCCGTGATCACGGGGACGGCGAGCGGGATCGGCGCCGAGTCGGCGCGGCTCTTCGAGCGCGAGGGGGCGACGGTGGTCGGGATCGACCTCGACGCCGAGCAGGCGGTCGGCGCGCTGACGATCGCCGCCGACGTCGCCGACGAGGAGTCGGTGCGGGCGGCGATGGCGACGACGGTCGAGCAGTACGGCCGCATCGACGTGTTGATGAACAACGCCGGCATCAACCCGACCGACGACGGCTCGGTGCTCGACACCAGCCTCGAGTCCTGGCAGCGGGTGCAGGACGTGAACCTGCGCGGGGTCTTCCTCTGCTGCAAGCACGGCATCCCGCGGATCCTCGACGCGGGCGGCGGCTCGGTGATCAACGTCGCCTCCTTCGTCGCGGTGATGGGGGCGGCCGTCTCGCAGGGCTCCTACACGGCGTCGAAGGGCGCGGTGCTGGCGCTGACGCGGGAGCTCGGGGTCGAGTTCGCCGCTCGCGGCGTCCGCGTCAACGCCCTCTGCCCCGGCCCGGTCAACACGCCGCTGCTGAAGGAGCTCTTCGCCAAGGACCCGGAGCGCGCCGCGAAGCGCCTCGTCCACGTCCCGATGGGCCGCTTCGGCGAGCCGGAGGAGATCGCGAACGCGGCCCTCTTCCTGGCAAGCGACGAGTCGAGCTTCGTCACCGCGACCACCTTCATGGCCGACGGCGGCCTCAGCTCGGCCTATCTCACGCCGGGGCAGGTGGACTAACGGGGGGTGTCGAGGGGGGAGGTGTCGGGGTGACCCT
>JAFDWD010000311.1 GCA_018268695.1 Actinomycetota bacterium | reverse complement strand
CTCGCCGCGATCCGCTCGACCTTCCCGGTCCTCGCCAACCAGGCCAATCGCGGCCGGGCCGTCACCCTCAGCTTCGACCAGTTCCGTTACGCCTGGGCGAACGGGATCGACGCGGCGGAGGCCCGCCGCATCTACGAGCGCCATCACGTCGCCGCTCCGGGCCAGCCGATCTTCCAGGCGGCGTTCGCCAACCTCAACCCGGGCGCCGAGACGAGCGTGGACACGAAGAACCCCGACCGCGGGCCGCTCCTCCTCTTCACCGGGGGCGTCGACCACGCGGTGCCGCCGTCGATGAGCCGTGCCGCCTACAAGAAGCAGCGGCGCAACCCCGGCATCACCGAGCACATCGAACTCGCCGACCGCGACCACGCGCTGGTGATCGACGACCGCTGGCGGGAGGTCTTCGACAGGAGCCTGGAGTTCGTCGGGCGCTTCGCTCAGCTCGCGTCCGGGAACAGCACCCGCTTGGCGTAGCCCGAGTCGAGGTACTCGCGGATCGCCGCGATGCGGCCGTCGCGGACGACGAAGATGCCGCAGTAGTTGTTGCGGTACTCGCCGCCCGTGGCGGCCGAGCGGGCGTCCACCCGCCACTCGAGCGCGACCGTGTCGCCCTCGCCGATCAGCGTCGGGAACTCGAAGCTCGGTCCACTGCCCGGCTCGAAGAGGGTCGAGCCCACGGCGGTGAGGAACTCGTCGACGATCGCGTCGCGACCGTGCCACGGCCCGGCGATCGGCAGGTCGCCGTAGATGGTCCAGGTGGCGTCCTCGGCGAAGCTCTCGCGGATCGCCTCGAGGTCCCCGGCGACGAGTGCGTCGAGGTAGGTCTGGACGACTGCTTTCGCGTCGGTGTGGGTGATGGCGTCCATCGTTTCCTCCTTATGTGGTGGTGAGGGTCGCGCTGCCCCGCACCTCGCGGGCGAGCAGGGCCGCAAGGGCGTCGGCGGTCCGGGTCCAGTCGGCGCTCCAACCCACCTCGGGGTGGAGTCGGCCGGCCGCCGTCAGTCGCACCAGGGTGGCCAGATCGACGGCGAAGCTGACGTCGCTCTCTTCGTAGTGGAAGCGGCGGATCGTGCCGTTGAAGGCTCCGCGCCAGTCGAAGAAGTCGAAGGTGGGGGCGACGCGGCTCGCCTGGCCGAACCAGATCAGGGTGCCGTCCTGGGTGAGTCGGGCGAAGGCCTCGAGGGCGCTGGTGCCGCCGACGGAGTCGAGGGCGAGCTCGAAGGGCCCGTCGGCCTCCTCGATGTCGG
>JAFDWD010000310.1 GCA_018268695.1 Actinomycetota bacterium | reverse complement strand
CGAGCGCCTCGTGCTGCTCGAGCGGACGGCGCTCCGCCACCATCTCGCGCGGCGAGGGGCCGGTCCAGAGCGCGCAGTGGATCTCCTCGCCGAGCCGGCCGAGGGCGCGGCGGAAGAGCGGCTGCAGGTTCTCGAAGCAGATACAGACGCCGAGGTTGGCCTGCGGGGCGTCGAAGGTGCGGATGTCCTCGGCGGTGCCACGGTCGAAGATCAGCCGCTCGTGCATCACGCCGACCAGCTTGCGGTGCTTGCCCAGGTAGTTGCCCTGGTCGTCGATCACGACGCCGGCGTTCCAGAGCCGGCCGCGCACCTTCGGGTCTTTCTCGGACACGCCGACGACGAGCGTCGCGCCGACCGAGCGGGCGATCTCGCCGAGCGCGTCGGTGAACGGGCCGGGGATCACCTGCGAACCCTCGACGTAGGCGCGGTGATAACGCACCGCCTCCTCCCAGGCCTCCGTCTCCTCCTTGGTCGGCGGGAAGGGGTCGGGCACGAAGCGCGGGTAGCCCGGCACGAGCAGCTCGGGGAAGACGATGATCTCGGCCCCCTCGGCAGCGGCCTTGCGGGCCCACTCCTCGATCCGTCGCAGTCCGGCCTCCGGGTCATGGTGGCTCGCCTCCAGCTGAACAGCGGCTACGCGCGGCATAGTTCGCGATGCTAGACGATGCACCGCCCTCGTGTGCAGATTATTTGCCCGATAGGTCGACTATCGTCGGGCTATGCAGACTCCCTACTGGAATCCACGCACGGAGACGCTGCCGCGCGAGCGGCTCCAGGCGCTGCAGCTGACCAAGCTTCGCGACCTGGTCGACTGGACCCTGGCGAGCGCGCCCTGGCAGGCCGCCCGCCTCCGCGAGGCCGGCATCACATCCTCCGAGGTGCTGCGCAGCCACGACGACATCCGCCGCCTCCCCTTCCTCACCCGCGACGACTGGATGGAGTCGCAGATCGAGGACCCGCCGTTCGGCGCGGTGCTGGCGCAGCCGCCCGAGGCGGCGATCCGCTTCCACACCACCTCCGGCACCAGCGGCCGGCAGCCGCTGGCGGTGCTCGACGGGCCGAAGGACTG
>JAFDWD010000030.1 GCA_018268695.1 Actinomycetota bacterium | reverse complement strand
TCGTCAGATGCGAGCTGGTCCAGAAACTCTGCCTTGGTCACGTCGAGATTCCTCCTCGGGGTTGAAGTCGAGGCGCAATCTAACAACGCCGGTCGGCGGGAAACCGCGCGGGGAGCCAAAAGAGGCCCTGAGCAGTCAGTTATCCGTCGAACCTGGAGGAGACCGAAAGGGGGTCGGATGGAGCGTTGTGCCGGCGGTCGCGGCAGTCCTATTTCGGTCCTGGGCGTCTCACGGAGGTCCTGGCAGGCTGTGACCTCCGTGAGACGCCCAGGACGGGAGGCTTTCGTGACTAACTCCGAGGCTCCGTCACGCTTCCTCCCGAAACTCCACACCTCCGTCACGGTTCCGCCGCACCCAAATGTTGATGGGCCGAAAACTCCAGATATAGAGGAGTTTTCGGCCCGTCAACATCGGGAGTCAGACGGAAGGTGCACGAACGTGTAGGGACCTGCGCGGAAGTGTGGCGTTCGTGGCGTCTCTCGCACGTCTCTCTCAACGGCGTCGGACTACCGACACTCCTTCATGACCCGGCCGTCTCGGCCACGGCCACAGCCAGCCCGGGCCGTGGCCGAGACGGCCGTGCTCGCCGCCAGCCCTTGCCCTTGCGTCCCTTTCCCGAGCCGGTGCCTACGTCCCGCTGATCGCCAGCTCCGAAACCAGCAGCGGCGGCGTCGAGACAGATCCCCCGAACGGGACCCAGCGTGCCTCGGAGCCCGCCGCGACGACGGCGCGGAGCATCGCCACGAGCTCGCCGGCGATGGTGAACTCGCGGACCGGCTCGGCGAGGGCGCCGTCGCGGATGATCCGACCGGAGGCGCCGACCGAGAAGACGCCGGTGACCGGATTGACGCCCGAGTGGAGGCCGGCGACGTCGGTGACGAAGACGCCCTCGCCGGCCTGGGCGAAGAGCTCGGCCGTGGAAAGGTCACCCGCGGCCACGACCAGGTTCGAGGCCGAGACCGACGGCAGGGACTGATAGCCCGCCCGCGAGGCGGAGCCGGTCGAGCTCGTCCCCTCGCGGTTGGCGGTGTAGGTGTCGTAGAGGAAGGTGCGCAGGGCGCCGCCCTCGATCAGTGCGGTGCGGCGACGCGGCACGCCCTCGCCGTCGAACGGGGCTGAGGCGGCGCCCGCGGGGTCGCGGCCGTCGTCGTGGAGGGCGAAGCTCGTCGAAGCGACCTCGTCGCCGAGGCGTCCCGCGAAGGGCGAGCGGCCCCGCTGCACGGCACGCGCGCCGAGCGCGCCGCCGATCAGGCCGGCGAAGCTGGCGGCGACGGTCGGGTCGAGGACGACCGGGCAGGAGCGTGAGGCAGGCTTCCCGGCGCCGATCATCGCGACCGCGCGTTCCGCCCCCTCGGCGCCGATCGCCTCCGGATCGAGGTCGGCGGGGCCGCGGGCAAGACCGAAGCCGAGCCCGGTCTCACGACCGCCGTCGCCCTCGGCGAGCGCCTGCAGGTAGGCGAAGCAGTTCGAGCTCTCGTACGAGGCGGCGATGCCGGTCGAGGAGGCGATCGCGACCTGCTCGGTGGAGTCGGCGTAGACGGCCGTCTCGACGCCGGCGATGCGGGGGTCGGCGCCGAGTGCGGTGCGCTCTACCGTCAGGGCGATGTCGGCGACCTGGCCGGCGTTCCACTCGGCGACGCTCGGGTCGTCGAGTCCGGCGATCGCCTCGATCTCGGCGGGCGCGGGCGGCGCCGCGAACTCGTCCTCGTCGGCGACCGCGGCCATCTCGGCGGCACGGGCGGCGAGTGCGGTCACGCCCGCCTCGGAGAGGTCGGTGCCGTAGGCGTAGCCGACCCGGTGGCCGTCCCAGGCACGGATGCCGATCCCGGTCTGCGTCGCCGCGGTGAGGCTCTCTACCTCGCCGCCATGGACGCGCACCTCGCGGCCGGTGTCGCGGGAGGCGTAGGCCTCGGCGGCGGAGGCTCCGGCGCCGAGTGCGGCCTCGACGGCACGGCTCGCGGCCGGGGACAGATCGACGCTCGGCGGTTGCTCACTCACAGCTGGGTCCCTCCCACCGTCATCTTGCCGACTCTGACGTGGCCCTGGCCGGTCCCGACCGGGACTTTCTGGCCACCCTTGCCGCAGATCCCGGTCTTCATGAAGAAGTCGTTCCCGACCGCGTCGATCGCCGCCAGGGCGTCGAGGCAGTTGCCGATCAGGGTCGCCCCGGTGCACGGCGCGGTCACCTTGCCGTCCTCGATCAGGTAGCCCTCGGAGACGCCGAAGACGAAGTCGCCGGTCGCCGGGTCGACCTGGCCACCGCCGAAGCTGACCGCGTAGAAGCCGTTCTTCACCTCTTCGATCATCGCCTCCGGGGTCGACTCCCCGGGCGCGATGTAGGTGTTGGTCATCCGCGGCAGCGGCAGGTGACGGAAGCTCTCGCGGCGGCCGTTGCCGGTCGAGTCGACGCCGTCCTTCTCCGCTCCGAGGTGGTCGTAGAGGTAGGAGATCAGGCGACCGTCCTCGATCACCTTCGTCTGCTGCGTCGGCTGCCCCTCTTCGTCGATCGCGTCCGACCCCCACTCGTTCGGCAGGCGGCCGTCGTCATAGGCGTTCAGCAGCGGCTGGGCGACCTGCTC
>JAFDWD010000309.1 GCA_018268695.1 Actinomycetota bacterium | reverse complement strand
TGGTCGACGCCTGCACCTCGGCGGGCATCCTCCCCTTCTACGGCCCCTTCGGCGACATCAAGGACACGGCGGGCGCCGAGGCCCAGTTCCGCGCCGCCTTCCTGATGGGCTGCGTCGGCACCTGGTCCCTGCACCCGGTGCAGATCGGGATCGCCAAGAAGGTATTCAGCCCGCCGCCGGAGGAGGTCGCCTTCGCCAAGCGGGTCCTGGAGGCGATCCCGGATGGCGCCGGCGTCCACATGATCGACGGCAAGATGCAGGACGACGCCACCTGGAAGCAGTGCAAGGTGATGGTGGAGCTGGCGGAAATGCTGGCGGCGAAGGACCCGGAGCTGAAGGAGGCTTACGGGCTCTAGCCCATTTTGGCGCCGCGGCTGGGACAATCCGGCCGCGGCTCAACTTTTGAGGCGGGCCTTGCCGATAGCCCAAACAAGACCGAAAAGGAATGTTTTCGCTCTAGCCTGTGTTCAAACGGGCACTTGATCTTCAACGACGCATGACTCCGCCGCCCATCGAGATACCCGTGAAGCAGCGCGCTTCGGCCCTCCCCCACGAGGCGCTCGTCCAAGACCGGCCCGACCTCGGGTCGATGCCGTTGGCCCGTCGCGGGATGGCCTGGTGGCTGCTGCCGATCATCGACTTCGTCTGCTCCTCGCTCGCCCTCCTGGCGGTCACGCTGATCGCCCGCTCCGACGCCTTCCCCGCCTGGCCGGTCGCCCCCGGCCTCCTGGTCGGCGCCTACGGGCTGCTCGGCGTCTACGGCGCCCGCCCGGGCTCCGGCGCGCGCGGCGAAGGGGGCGCGGGCTGGCCCGTCCTGCGGCTGCTCGTCGGCGCCCTGTTCGCCTGGTGCGCCTCGCTCCTGACCACGATCGACGGAGCCGAACAACTTGCCCTTTTCGCCGCCTTCGTGATCCTCGACTTCGGCGTCCGCGCCGTCGTCGCCCCGTTGCTGCAGGACCTCGACCCGGCCGAGCGCTGGGTCCTGGTCGGCGACGCCGACATCGCCGACCGCCTCCGCGCCTACGCCCCGCTACGGAAATACGCCTCGGTCGTCGCCAGCGTCGAACCGCTGGAGCCCGACGACTCGGCCGGCCGGGCCCGTGCCCTCGAAGTGGTCGAGCGCCACGACGCCGACCGCGTCGTCATCTCCACCGCCCACGCCGACGACACCGGGCTGCTCGACCTGGTCCGCGCCTTCAAGGCGGTCGGCGTCCCGGTCAGCATGCTGCCGCGCCCGCTCGACCTGCTCGAGGCGCCCGCCGCGCGTCCGACCCGGATCGGCGGGGTGCCGCTGATCGAAGTCGAGTCGCTGGCCGCCCGCACGTCCCTCCCCTACAAGGGGCCCGACCGCCGGATCGGCACCCGCACCACCAAGGTGACCGTGGTCGTCCCGGCGATGAACGAGGAGGGGAACATCGCCCAGGTGCTCGGCGAACTCCCCGAAGGCCTCCACGAGGTCATCCTCGTCGACGGCAACTCGAAGGACAACACG
>JAFDWD010000308.1 GCA_018268695.1 Actinomycetota bacterium | reverse complement strand
GGTCGTCTCCCACAAAGTCACCGACCCGACGGTGACCACCGCCGACTCCTAGTCAGCGTGGCGCAAAGCCGCCCGGTGACGATCGCCCTGGACGGTTTCGGGGCGGAGCAGGGATTCGACGTACTCGCCGAGGGCGCTCGCCGCGCCGCGGCCGACGGCATCGGGGTGCGGGTCTTCGGGCCGGAGCGCTCGCTCGGGCTGTCCGGCGTCGAGGGGATCGAGGTGGTCCCGACCACCGAATGGATCGGCAACGACGACGACCCGGTGCACTCGGTGCGCGAGCGCAAGGAGTCCTCGGTGGTGCGCGCCGCCGCCGACGTCGCCGAGGGCAACGCCCAGGCGATGGTCAGCCTCGGCTCGACCGGGGCGACGATGGCGGCAGCGACCTTCGGCCTGCGCCGCCTCAAGGGCGTGCAGCGGCCCGCGCTCGCCGTGCCGATCCCCTCGCCGCGCAAACCGGTCCTCTTCCTCGACGTCGGCGCCAACGTCGAGGTCCGTCCCCAGCACCTCGTGCAGTTCGCCTTCCTCGGCGCCGCCTTCTCGGCGGCGGTGATGGAGGTCCGCGAGCCGACAGTCGGCCTGCTGACGGTCGGCGAGGAGGCCGGCAAGGGGCGGCCGGAGATCGTCGAGGCGCACCGGATCCTCAAGGACTCGCCGGGGCTGAACTTCGTCGGCAACATCGAGGGCGGCGACCTGCCGGCGGCGAAGGTCGACGTGGTCGTCACCGACGGGTTCACCGGCAACGTGGCGCTGAAGGTGATGGAGGGGGCGGCGAAGGAACTCGCCGGGGCGATCTCCGAGGTCGCCCGCCAGAACCCGATCGCGGCGATCGGCGGGATGCTGCTGAAACCGTCGCTGGGCGGGCTGCGCAAGAAATTCGACCCCGACACGACCGGCGGCGCGATCCTGCTCGGGCTGCGCGCGGTGACGATCGTCGGGCACGGCTCCTCGGGCCCCGACGGGGTCGCCAACGCCATCCGGATGGCGGCGCGGTCGGTGCGGGTCGACGCGGTCGGGCGGACCGCGGCGCTGCTGCGCGAGGGCGGCGCCGGGCGCGCCGCGCTGGCCGACGAGGGGACCGCGACGCCGGCCGACGCCGCCCCTGAGCGATAATCAGCCGATGGAGCGCGACGAAGTCATGACCCTGGTCCGCGAGCATCTCGCCGAGGAGCTCGAAGTCGACCCCGGCCGGATCGAGGAGGGCACCCGCTTCCGCGAGGACCTCGAGGCGGACTCGCTGGACCTCTACGAGCTGGTGATGGAGCTGGAAGACCGCTACGGGATCAAGGTCACCGAGGAGGAGGCGACCCGGATCCTGACCGTCGGCGACGCCGTCGGCTTCGTCCTCGAGCGGGCGCCGGCGTAGCGATGAGCGACGGGTCGGCGGCGGACCCCGCCCCCGGGCGCGACACCGACGACCTCGCCGGCCGCGCCGCCGTCGCGCCGCTGGCGGCGCTAATCGACGACCTGCCCGAGGATCTGCGCCGCCAGGCGCTGACCCACTCCTCCTGGACCGAGCGCCGGGTCGACTCCTTCGAGCGCCTCGCCTTCCTCGGCGACAGCGTGCTCGGGCTGTCGGTGGCCGGGTCCCTGTATGGGCGCTTCCCGGACGTCGCCGCGGGCGGGCTGACGAAGATCCACAACCAGGCCGTGTCGGGGGTCTCCTGCGCGGCCGTGGGACGGTTGCTGGGGGTGCCGGAGATGCTGCGCGGCAACGAGCCCGAGGACGTCACCGCGGCGATCCCGGCGGAGGTGCTTCTGGACGGCGAGCGGCCGCTGCCGGAGGCGACCGAGGCGCTGATCGGGGCCTGTCACATCGCCTTCGGATTCGAGCGCACCGCGGAGGCGGTGGCGGCCGCTTTCGCGCCGCGGATCGAGCTCGCCTCGGAGACGCGGATCGACTTCAAGAGCGCCCTCCAGGAGCTGCTCGCGCGGCGCGGGGAGCGGGTGAACTACGAGGTGACGAACGCCACCGGCCCGCCGCACCGGCGCACCTTCGAGGTGGCCGCGATCGTCGATTCCGAGCGGGTCGGCGTGGGCGAGGGGAGGAGCAAGAAGGCGGCCGAGCAGCTGGCGGCCGAGCAGGCGTTGCGGGCGTTGGGCGGCTAGTTGCAGGGCCGGCGAATTAGCCGCAATTAGGGATTTTCCCCGGCCGAGGTGGCGTCCGAACTGGGCGCGACCCTGGATGCTGAACTTATGTATCTCAGATCGATCACGATGAAGGGGTTCAAGTCGTTCCCCGAGCGGGTGAGTCTCGAGTTCTCCCCTGGCGTCAGCGTCATCGTCGGGCCGAACGGCTCCGGCAAGAGCAACATCACCGACGCGGTGCTGTGGGCGCTCGGCGAGCAGAGCCCCGG
>JAFDWD010000307.1 GCA_018268695.1 Actinomycetota bacterium | reverse complement strand
TGGCGGCGGCGCGCTAGGCGGCGAGCCAGCCGATGTCCAGCCGCGCGAGGCGGGCCGGGTCGGATAGGAAGTCGACCTCGACGATCCGGCCCTCGCGCACCTGCATCGCGCCGACCGAGAAGAGCTTCCCGTCGAGGAAGGCGACGGTGCCGACGCCGGTGTTGACCCGCACCAGATGCCCGCGGGCGCCCATGGCGGCGAAGTGCCGGGCCTGGGCGATGACCGCCTCGGCGCCGTGGATCTCGGTCGGCCGCCGGTCGGGGCCGAAGTCGGCCCGCAGGACCACGTCGGGGTGGAGGATGTCGACGAGGCGCTCGAAGTCCCCTTCGCGGGCGGCGGCGACGAAGGCTTCGACCACCTTCCGTTGCTCCTCCAGGTCCGGGGCGGCGACCGGGTCGGCGGCGCGCAGGCGACGACGACCGCGGCTGGCCAGCTGCCGGGCGGCATCGGGGGTGCGGTCGACGATCGCGGCGATTTCGTCGAAGGGCACGCCGAACATGTCGTGGAGGACGAAGGCCAGCCGCTCCGCCGGGCTCAGGGTCTCCAGCACCATCAGCATCGCGATCCCGACCGAGTCGGCGAGGAGCGCCTCGTGCTCGGGGTCGGTCTCGTCGATCGGCGCGACGATCGGGTCCGGCACGTGGATGTCGAGCGGCTCCTCGCGACGCGACCTGCGCGAGCGCAGCATGTTCAGGCAGATCCGCGCCACCACCGTGGTCAGCCAGCCGCCGAGGTTCTCGATCTCCGCCGCGTCGGAGCGGCTCAGCCGCAGCCACGCCTCCTGCACCGCATCGTCCGCCTCGCCGGTCGAGCCGAGCATCCGGTAGGCGACGGCCCGCAGGTGCGGCCGCTGCTCCTCGAAAGCGTCAACGATCCGCTCACCGTCAGTCATCGGTCACAAACCCCTTTCACGTCGTGTCATAGCAATGACACGTGGTCGGCGGGGGGTGTGACACGGGACGCAAGGCGTTGCGGCGAGCTCGGCCGTCTCGTCCACGGACCCCTGCACGCTTGTCTCGCATAGCGAGACAAGCGTGCAGGGGGCTGGCTGTGGCCGTGGCCGAGACGGCCGGGTATGAAGGGAGTGCAGGAAGCCCGACGCCGTTGCGGGAGACGTGCGGGAGACGCCACGAACTCCACACTTCCGCGCAGGTCCCTCCACATCCGTGCGCATTCCGTCGGAGGTCAGATGTTGATGGGCCGAAAACCCGTCATATAGGCGGGTTTTCGGCCCATCAACATTTGGGTGCTGGGGAACCGTGACGGAAGTGTGGAGTTCCTGGCGGAAGCGTCACGAACCCTCGGAGTTAGCCACGGAACCCTCACGTCCTGGGCGTCTCATCGCGGTCACAGCCAGCCAGGACCGCGATGAGACGCCCAGGACGCAACTCGGACGGCCGCGGCGGCCGGGACAACGCCCCCGGCTCAACCCTCAGCGACGCCCCTCCGCGAAACGTTCGAGGTCGTCGTCGGGGACCTCGTACCAGTCCGGGGCGGAGGAGAGCCAGGCGTGCCAGGTGGGCTCGACTTCCGGGTCGGCGTCGAGGCAGCCGAAGCGGACCGCGATCGCCAGCTCGCCTTCGAGGTCGCCGCCGAAGACGTGGCCACCGCAGAGCCGGCAGAAGCTCTTCGGCCGGCCGCCGCCCTCGGGCACCCAGGTCGAGACCTGATCGGCGCCGGCGGTCACCTCGAAGCCGCTCGGCGCGACGAGGCCGTTGAAGCTGAACGGCACGCCGCTGCGCCGCTGGCAGCGGTGGCAGTGGCAGTAGCCGGCCGAATCGAAGGGCTCGGTCACCTGGAAGCGGACGGTGCCGCAGGCGCAGCGGCCGGTCAGGGGGTGCTCGGAGGAAGGCATGCCCTGAGGCTAGCGGCAGCGCGGCCCGGCCTCGCCGCTACAGCGCTTCGACCGCCGCCACGTTCTGGCGGTGGACGCGCTCGTAGGGCTCGAAGTAGCGCAGCGCCTCGGCGCCGAGGAGCTCGGCGACCAGCTCGCGCAGCGGACGCTCGGCGACGTCGTCGGGATCGGCGGCGGGGTCCGGGTCGGTGGTTCCCAGCAGCAGGCGGAGGTAGGCCTCGGTCGCGTCGATCAGCTCCGGCGGGTAGCCGCCCGCGGCGATCCGCTCGGGGTCGCCGTGGCAGGGGAGGATCGTCCGCGGCGCCAGCTCCCGCAGTCGATCGAGGTCGCGCAGGTGGGCGTCGAGACGATCCGCTTCGTCGATGTAGGTGACCGTGTCCTCCATCGCGTCGCCGCAGATCAGCAGGCCGCGGTCGGGCAGCCAGACGAGGGTTTGGTCGTCGCTGTGGATGTCGTAGGTCAGCAGCTCGACGGCGAGTGCCTCGTCGGTGCCGCCGAGCCTCAGCGTCTCGCGGCCATCGAACGTCCGCGTGGGGAGGACGAGCGGTGAGATCGCCGGCGGCCCCTCGAGGTTTCCGGATTCGATCGCCTCGCGGTTCGTCGTCAGGTGGTCCGCGGTGCGCACGTTGGCGAGGACCTCGCAGTCGGCGAAGGCCGCGGTCCCGGCGACGTGGTCGAGATGCCAGTGGCTGAGGACGACGATGAAGCGGCAGGCACCGCGGGCTTCCAGCTCCACGCGGACTTCCTGCCCCCACTCGAGCGTCGTGCCGGTGTCGTAGACGAGCGCCTCTTCGCCCGCCAACAGCGCGTAGCTGGCGATACCGAGGGCGAGCGCGCCCGCGTCGACCCAGTTGTCCTCGGCGGCGAAGCGGTTGCCGTCGCGCCCGCCGTAGAAGGCGAGCACCCCGGGGGAGGGCTCGAAGACGCGGATCGCGGGCAGGTCGCTCATCGCCCGGGCCCGGCCGCGGCTAGTCCTTCGACTGCGGCAGCTTCGCCGCGCCCTTGGTGGTGACCGGGCGCGAGGGCGGCGGGACGACGGGGCCGATGTCGCCGTCGGGCGCTCCGTCGAGGTCGACGATCACCGGCGCGTGGTCGCTCGGGCCTTTGCCTTTGCGCGCCTTGCGGTCGATCCAGGCGGCCTTCGCCCGCGCCGCGACCGGCTC
>JAFDWD010000306.1 GCA_018268695.1 Actinomycetota bacterium | reverse complement strand
TTCTCCTTCGAGGGCGACGAAGCACAGGCGGCGGCCCAGGAGGCGCGCGCGGAGGCCCACTAGGACTGGAGCGAGTTCCAGTCCCAGACCGAGCTCTGCCTGACCCCGGCCGCCTGCTATCCGGTCTACCCGGCGATCGCCGCCCGCGGGGCGCTACCGCCCGGTGGGGCGATGGTCGACATCGGCAGCTCCTACGTCTTCCGCCACGAGCCGTCGGGCGACCCGGCCCGGCTGCAGATGTTCCACCAGCGTGAGATCGTGCGGATCGGTGAGCCGGAGGCGGTCGCCGAGTGGCGCGACGCCTGGCGGGATCGCTCGGTCGAGCTGCTGCGCTCGGTCGGGCTCGACGCGTCCTTCGACGTCGCCTCCGACCCGTTCTTCGGCCGCAGTGGCCGGCTTCTCGCCCGCTCGCAGAAGGCGCAGGCGCTGAAGTTCGAGGTGCTGGTCCAGATCGCCGGGCCCGAGCCGACCGCGGTGGCCTCGTTCAACTACCACCAGGACCACTTCTCGGCGACCTATGGGATCGAAATCGACGCCGAGGACCCGACCGCGCACACGGCGTGCCTCGGGTTCGGGATGGAGCGGATCACGCTGGCCCTCCTGCGCACCCACGGGCTCGATCCGGACGCCTGGTCGCCCGCGGTACGCGACGAGCTGGGGCTCCGATGAGCACCCCCGGGACGGCCGCCGCGGGCCTGCTCGGGATCGATCCGGCGACCTACCGGCCGCACCTGCTCCACAGCCCGGACCGGACCTACCCGGAAACCAACTGCTACACCGACATCCTGATCGAGTTCGTCCACGCCCGCGGCGACGAGCCGCTGGCGATGATGGGCTGCGCCCTGCCGGTCGACTTCGAGGGTGACCAGTGGACCTTCTTCAAGCCGCGGCCCGCGGACTTCGAAGCGCTCTACGGCATCGACATCCACGAGATGCAGCCATACCGGCCGCTGCCGGAGCAGATCGCCGAGCAGATCGAGCTGGGGCGGACGCTGCTGATCGAGCTCGACTCCTTCTACATGCCCGACACCGCCGCCACCGCCTACCGGCGCGAGAACGTGAAGAGCTCCGTGGTGGCGGAGGCGATCGACCCCGACGCCGAGGTCCTCCGCTACTTCCACGGGATGAGCTGCCACGAGCTCGGCGGCGAGGACTACCGGGGCATCTTCCGCATCGGGATGGACCTGCCCGGCGACGTGCTGCCCCCCTACACGGAGCTGGTGCGACTGGACGCCGGGCCACGGCTCGAGGGTGAGGAGCTGCGGGAGGCGACGCGGGAGATGCTGCGCGCGCAGGCCGCGCGGCGCCCCGCCGACAATCCGTTCCGGCGCTTCGGCGAGCAGTTGGAGCGGGAGCTCCCGCTCCTGCTGGAGGGCGATCCGCAGCGCTACCACGACTACGCCTTCGCCACCGTGCGGATGGTGGGCTCGGCCTTCGAGGCCGGGGCCGATCACGTCGAGTGGACGCTGGGCGAGGCCGGAGCCCCCGCGGCCGCCTCGATGCGCGAGATCGTCGAGGGCTGCAAGGCCCTCTCCTTCAAACTGGCACGGCGCCGGCCGTTTGACCCCGCGGAGCGGATCGATGTCCTCGCCGGCGCCTGGGGGGAGGCTTTCGCGAGGCTCGAGGATGCCCTCGGCTGAGCGGCGTGCGCCGGCCCCGCCGGCGCCCGGCGCGGTCCGCGTCGACGGCCACGAGCGGCTCGACCTCGACTCGGGCTGGCAGATCGCCTGCTGTCCGCCCGGCAGCTGCGAGGCGCCGGCCGACGCCGAGGCACTCGACTGGTTCGCGGCGTCCGTCCCCGGGACCGCCGCCGGGGCGCTGCGCGACGACGGGCGTTGGGACTTCCACGACGGGCGGGATCTCGACGCCGAGGATTGGTGGTTCCGCACCGAGTTCGAGGCTTCCCCGGCCGAGCCTGCCGAGTCCGTCTGGCTGCGCCTCGACGGGGTCGCGACGTTCCACGAGGTGTTCCTGAACGGGGAGTCGATCGGCACCGGGGAGTCGATGTTCGCCGCCGCCCGGATCGACGTCGGCGGACGCCTGCGGGAGGCTGGCAACACGCTCGCGATCCGTTGCCTGGCCCTGGACGAGAAGCTCGGCACGAAGCGCAAGCCGCGGGCCCGCTGGCGCACCAAGCTTGCCGACAACCGGCTGCGCTTCTTCCGCACGATGCTGCTCGGCCGTTGTCCGGGCTTCGCGCCGGGGCCGGCGGCGGTCGGGCCGTGGCGACCGGTGTGGATTGAGCGGCGTCGCACCCTCTCCGTCTCCGGCATCGAGCTGCGACCGCGCGTCGAGGGGGAGGACGGCGTCCTCGCGATCGCCGCGACGGTCGAGGGGATCGACGGCTTCGAGGTCTCCGCCGCCGACGTGGTGATCGGCGGCGCCACCGAGATCGAGGCGGCGCTGGGCGTGGTCCCGGCCGCGGGCGGCGGGGCCGAGCTGCGGGGCGAGGTCCGGGTCCCGGGCGCCCCTCGCTGGTGGCCGCACACCCACGGCGAGCCCGCCCTGCACACGGTGCGGCTGCGGGTCGCGGGGCCCGCGGGCGAGGTCGGGATCGACGCCGGCGCGGTCGGCTTCCGCGAGCTGCGCTCCGGCCCCGAGGCCGACCGCGACGTCCTCGCCGACGGCCTCGATCTGCACCTGAACGGGGTGCCGATCTTCGTCCGCGGCGCGGTCTGGACCCCCGACGACTTCGTCGGCATGGCGCCCGGCCGCGAGCGCCTGCGGGAGGCCCTCGAGCGGGTCCGCGACGCCGGGATGAACATGGTTCGCATCCCCGGCACGGCGGCGTACGAGTCGCCTGATTTCCACGACCTCTGCGATCAGCTCGGCATCCTGGTCTGGCAGGACTTCATGTTCGCCAACTTCGACTATCCGATCGACGACGAGGAGTTCCGGGCGACGGTCGAGGCGGAGGCGGCCGAGCGGGTGGCGGCCCTCGCCGGGCGGCCGAGCACGGTCGTCTTCTGCGGCAACAGCGAGGTCGAGCAGCAGGTCGGGATGCTCGGGCTCGACCCCGAGGCCGGCCGCGGAGAGCTCTTCGGCACGATCCTGCCGCGGGCGCTGGCGGACGGCTCCGCCGATGCGATCTACGTGCCGTCCTCGCCGAGCGGCGGCGTCCTGCCGTTCCGTCCCGGGGTCGGGATCGCCAACTACTACGGCGTCGGCGGGTACCGCCGTCCGTTGACCGACGCGCGGCTGGCCGAGGTCAGGTTCGCCGGCGAGTGCCTCGCCTTCGCCAACGTCCCCGACGAGCGCGGGGTCGAGGCGGTGATGCCGGAGGCGCCCGGCAACGTCGTCGTCCACCACCCGCGTTGGAAGGCCGGTGTGCCCCGCGACGCGGGCACCGGGTGGGACTTCGACGACGTCCGCGACCATTACCTGCGGGAGCTCTTCGGCGTCGATCCGTCGGAGCTTCGTCGCTACGACCACGAGCGCTACCTGGAGCTCTCGCGGGCGGCGAGCGGCGAGGCGATGGCGGCGGTCTTCGGCGAGTGGCGCCGTGCGGGCTCGTCCTGCGGCGGCGGGCTGGTGCTCTGGCTGCGCGACCTGATGCCCGGCGCGGGGTGGGGGCTGGTCGACGCCGACGGCGAGCCGAAGCAGGCGCTGCGCCGCCTTGCCGCGGCGCTCGCCCCGACCGCGATCTGGCTGACCGACGAGGGGCTGGCCGGGGTCGGCGTCCACCTCGCCAACGACGGCCCGCGGCCGCTCGATGCCCGGCTGCGCGTCGGCCTCTACCGCGATCTCGAAGTGGCCACGGCGGAGGTCGACGAAGAGGTTCGCCTGGAGGCCCACGGGTTCGCCTCCTATGATCTCGAGGGACTCCTCGGCCGCTTCGTCGACGCCTCCTGGTCCTACCGCTTCGGCCCGCCCTTCGCCGACGCGATCGTCGCCTCGCTGGAGTCGCCGGGCGACGCGTCGGCGCCGCCGCTGGCGAGCGCCGTCCATTTCCCGGCGGGTCGGCCGAGCGGCGCCGAAACGGTCGAGCGCCTCGGCCTCGAGGCGGAAGCCGGGCGCGAGGAGGGGGGCGAGGTGACGGTCCGCCTCCGTTCCCGCCGCCTTGTCTGGGGCCTGCGCGCCGAGTGCCCCGGCACGGTCGCCGAGGAGCCGCTGGTCACTGTGGAGCCCGGCCACGAGCGCCTCCTGCGACTCAGGCTCACGGGGGCGGCGGAGCCGGGCGGCACCGTCTCACTGCGGGCCGTGAACATGCGCGACGGGCTCGTGGTCCCCATCTCCTGAGGTTCTGCGGGATGATGTTGAGTTCACCGGCATGAAGCGCCCCTTCTACATCGGCACCGGCGACGAAGCGACCTTCGCCGTCCTCCATCCCGCGGAGCAGCCGCGCAGCCCCGAGAGGCCGCCGGTCCTGATCTGCCCGCCGTGGGGCTGGACCGACGTCGCCTCCTACCGGGCGCGGCGCGAGTGGGCCGACCGGCTTGCCGCCGCCGGGTTCCCGACGCTGCGCTTCGACCTGCCCGCGACCGGCAACAGCGCCGGGCGCCCGGGCGATTCCGGAGTCCTCGGGAGTTGGGTCTCGGCGACCCTCGCGGCGGCGACCTGGCTGGCCGACGCGGAGGGGGCCGGGGGCGGTATCGCCGCGCTCGGGATCGGGCTCGGCGGACTTCTGGCGATGGCGGCGATCGTGGCCGGCGCGCCGATCGCGGCGCTCGCGCTGTGGGGGACGCCGGGTCGCGGCAAACGCTTCGTCCGTGAGACGCAGGCGTTCTCCCGCATGCAGCCCTGGCAGGCCGGGGAGGCGGACAAGGGCGGGTTCGACCCGGGCGTGCCGGAGGGGTGGACGGAGGCCGGCGGCTTCCTCCTGTCTCCGGAGACCTTGGCCGAACTAAAAGCGCTCGCCGCCGAGGCGGTACCGGGCTCGGCACTCCGGCGGGCGCTCCTGCTCGACCGCGACGGAATTCCCGTCGACCCCGAACTGGCGACCGCGCTCGAGGGCGCGGGAGTGGAGGTCGAGAGCGCCGCCGGCGTCGGCTGGGAGAACTTCGTCTCCCATCCCGAGCAGGCGGTGGTGCCCGCGGAGACCGCCGCCCGGGTGGAGCGTTGGCTGGTGGGCGAGCCGCGCGGCTCGACGCAGCCGACGCCGCCGCCGGAGAGCGGCGAGGTCCTCGACTTCGACTTCGGGCGCGAGACCGTCATCGCCCTGGACGAGCCTTGGGGGCGGACCGTCGGCGTCCTCACCGAGCCTGCGGCAGGCTCCGGCGACGACCTCTGCGCCTTGTTCTTCAACGCCGGCGCGGTGCGCTCGGTCGGGCCGAACCGGATGTGGCTGGAGGCCGCCCGGCGCTGGGCCGCCCAGGGCATACCGAGCCTGCGGGTCGACCTGCAGGGGATCGGCGACGCCGACGGCGAGCCGGCCGGGGTCCTCCGGGTCGGCGACTTCTATGCCGACCATTACGCCGCGCAGGTGTCGGGCCTCCTGGACGAGCTCGAACGTCGCGGCCTCGGCAGGCGGTTCGTCCTCATCGGCCTCTGCTCCGGTGGCTACTGGTCCTTCCGCACCGCGGTCGACGACCCGCGCGTGGTGGCGGCCCTGGCGGTCAACGCCGGCGCCCTCCGCTGGGTGCCGGACCTGCCCAGGCGGCGCGAAGCGCACCGGACCTCGCGAGCGCTCGAAGGCCGCTGGTGGCGGAAGCTCCTGCACGGCGAGATCGAGCCCTCCCGGATCGCCCAGCTGATGCGCGCCGTCGCGGTCAACTCGTTCGCCCTCCTCCGCCGTGGCGGACGGCGCCTCCTCGGTCGCGGCGGAGGCCCGCTGAAAGCGCAGATCGAAGGCGACCTCGACGTGCTCCGCGATCGCGGCGTCCACCTCCTCCTCGCCTTCTCCGACGACGAGCCCCTCGGCGAAGAAGTCGAACGCGAGCACCTCCGCGAGCAGGCCTCGCGCTGGCCGAACGTCGAGTTCGCCACCCTCCCCGGCAACGACCACACCCTGCGCCCCCTGGCCGCCCAGCGCGCCGCCGGCGAACTGCTGGACGTCGAGCTGTCCCGCCTCACTGCGTCGCGTTCGCCGAGCGCCCGCTAGGGGCGGGGGCAGGGGGCTGGCTGTGGCCGTGGCCGAGACGGCCGGGGTATGAAAGCGGTGGAGGAAGTGCGACGCGGGTGTGCCCTGCCCGCCAGCTGTTCTTTATGGCCTTGTAGGGTCCATAAAGAACAGCTGGCGGGAGATGGAACCCTCACGTCCTATCCCGGCGGGGCGATCTTGGGGCCCGACAGGTGGGCGTAGACGTTCGGCTTGTAGAGCGGGTGGGCGATCGCCTTCTGGAAGGCGCGTTCGGATGACCTCGAGCTCTCGATCGGCCACTTCATGCCTTGCGAGTCTTCGTCGAACCAGACGACGCCGCGGACCTTCGGGAAGTTCTGCGGGATGACCGAGAAGGCGTTGCGGATCCAGTCGGCCTTGGAGCCGCCCTTTTCGTCGGTGGCGGTCTCGCCGATGATCATCGGCTTGCTCGGCGCGATCTTGGTCACTTCCTTGTAGGTGGTTCGGAAGACGTGGGTGAAGGACTGCCAGCCGGCCGAGTTCTGGGTGTCGCCCCAGTTGAAGCCGTCGAGGCAGGTCCAGTCGACATAGCGGTTGCCCGGGTAGAGGCTGCCGAAGTTTTTGAGCCGCTTGATCAAGGCGATGTTCGGGCACCAGACCCAGTTGGCGTTGGTCGCGCCGACCTTGGTGAAGATGTCGTGGACGTGTTGCCAGGCCTTCACGAATTCGCCGCGGCGGTTGCCGTTGACGCCCTCGTTCCAGGGGAACCAGAAGCCGTTCATCTCCCAGTCGAAGCGCAGGAAGTAGGGATGGCCCCATTCCCGTGAGGCTTCGGCCCAGGCGCGGATGTATTTGTCGAAGCGGCCGTGGATGATCTTCGAGAGGCTGAACTGCGGCTGATGGGTCTCGTCCTGGTCGGTGGTCGCCGAGCTCCAGCTGAGGAACGGGATCGCCCCGTATTCGCGGACCTCCTGCATCGGCTCCGCGGGGAAGCCGTTCAGTTCGCACTTCTTCGATTCCACCCCGCAGTTCGAGAACGGCTCGTAGAAGGCCAGCAGGGAAAGGCCCTTCTTGGCCCGTTTCTGGAACGCGGTCAGCGCCTTCATGTCCCACGGCGGCTGCTCCCAGGTGAACTGCGGGCCGATCTGGGCACCCCAGAAGATCGGCTTGGCCTTGCCCTTTGCGGGCGCCGAGCCGACGTCGACCAGCATCGCCAGGGAGACGATCGCCGTGGCCAGGAGGCCTGCGAGGGCAAGAAAGGTTGTCGGTTTGGCGCGCGCTAGCCGCATCAGTTCTCCATTCTGATTACGGAACCCGGATCAGGCAGGATCAGCGCGGTGCCGGAATCGGACTTGCGTCCAGCTGGGAGAAGGCATTGCCGAGGAAAGGCAGGCTCCGCAGCCCGGCGCCGAACGCCTTCGAGGGACCGCGGTCGGTCTCCAGCGGCCAGCGCAGGTCGCGGTCGAACTTGTCGAACCAGACCAAGCCGGCGACCGCCGGGAAGTTGCTGCCGATCGACTTGAACATCTGCCGGATCCAGCGGGCCTTGCGCGCCGGCGGCCCGTTCGAGGCGAGCTCGCCGAGGATCATCGGCTTGCCCGGCGCGATCTGCCGCGTGACGACTTCGTAGGAGGGGCGCAGGAGGTTTTCGAAGCTCTGCCAGGGCCGCGGATTGGCCGAGTTCGCGCCGAAGTTGTAGGCGTCGAGACAGGTCCAGTCGACGTACGCCTTCCCCGGGTAGTAGGTGGCGAGGCTGCCGGTCTTTCCTTCCGGTCGCACGTACGGGCACCAGACCCAGGTCGCGTTCGTCGCGCCCGCCGCTTTGAAGATGTTGTGGACGCGGCGCCAGGCCTTCACGTATTCGGCAGGCTGGTTGCCGTTCACGCCCGAGGCCCACGGGAACCAGTTGCCGTTCATCTCCCAGTTGAAGCGCAGGAAGAACGGATGGCCCCACTGGGCGGCCTCCTTGGCGAACGCCCTGATGTGACGGTCGTAGCGGCGGCTGAGCAGATCGGAGAGCTGGAATTCCGGCTCTTCGACCGCTTCCGGCGTCGCCGCGCTGCTCCAGCTCAGGAAGGGGATCGCGCCGTAGTCGCGGACCGTCTGCATCGCGTCGGTGGGGAAGGCGGAGAAGCGGCAGCTCGCGCTCACGTTCGGATCCCCGCACTGGGCCAGCGGCGCCGAGAACTCGACCACCGAGAGGCTCTTGCCGACCGCGCCTTCGAGCCCGCTCACGGCGCTCATGTCCCAGGGCGGTTCTTCGCCGGTGATCTGGTTGCCGATCCAGGCGCCCCAGTACATCGGTGCGTGCTTGGTCTTCGCCGATCCCGCCGGGGCGGCGACCAGCGCGAGCAGGCAGGCGAAGAGCGCGACGAGAAGGATGGGAGGCAGACGGCGCATCGAAAGGGAGCGCACGAGGGTAACGAAGCGACCCGCCGGGCTCGCCGTCGCGGCGGTCGGCCAAGGGGACTAACCAGGTACGGGGACGGTACCGGAGCCCAGGTTGCCGAAGCTGTTCGGCAGATACGAGGAGGACGAGATCCCGCTCGCGAACGAGCTTTGGGCGGCCGGCGAAGATTCGATCGGCCAGTCTCCTTCTTCCTTCTTGTCGAACCAGATCACGCCGCGGATGCCCTGGTAGGAGGTCGGGAGCTTGCGCAGCATTTCGGCGATCCAGGCGGACTTCGAGCCGCCGTTCTCGGCCGAGCCGACCTCCCCGATCACCATCGGCTTGCCGGGGGCGACTTCGTCGACGATCCGGTGGTAGGTGGAGGAGAAGGTTTCGTCGAAGCTCATCCAGCGGCTGCCGCCCCAGTTGTAGCCGTCGAGGCAGGTCCAGTCGACGTATTCGTTGCCGGGGTAGTACTCGCCGACGTCGGTGAATTCGCGCTTCGGATCGACGTTCGGGCACCAGGTCCAGGTCGCGT
>JAFDWD010000305.1 GCA_018268695.1 Actinomycetota bacterium | reverse complement strand
GGAGCTTTACTCCCGCATAGCGAGAGCTTCTCTCCACAGCAAGATCCTGAGTGGTGGGTCCGTGACGAAGACGCCGGGAACTTCACGCTCCCTTGCGCCTTCGGTCTCCTTCCGTGACCTTCGGTCGGGGTTCCGCCATCCCCTGGGGAGCGCGGGCGACCTTGGTGAACCTATTGATAACGCAGGTCGCCCGCGCTCGGTCGGTGTCGGGAAAGGCGCACGTAAGCGTGGAGTTCGTGGCGTCTCGCGCACGTCTCCCGGGACGACGTCGGACTTCCGACACTCCTTCATACCCCGGCCGTCTCGGATCAGTCTTCGACGCCGCGGGCGACCTTGCCGCCGCCAGCGCCAGGCTCCAGCGCCGGGCCCCTCGGGGAGGCGATGCCGAGGACTCGCATCGCTTTCAGGCCGAGGCCGAGCTTCTCGCGGCCCTCGGTCGAGGAGACATCGTGGCCGCAGAGCTCGCGGACGCGCTCGAGGCGATAGCGGATCGTGTGGCGGTGGGTGAAGAGCTGTTTGGCGGTGGCGGCGACGTTGCCGTCGTTGTCGAGATAGGCCTCGACGGTGGTGACAAGCTCGGTCTCGTACTGGTCGTCGTAGTCGGAGAGGGGCTTGATCGTCTCGGCGTAGAAGCGTTCGAGCTCGGCCGGGTCGTCGCTCATCGCGGGCAGCAGGAGGCGGTAGGCGCCAGTGTCCTCGAAGGCGAGGAGCGGCCGGCCCTCGGCCTCGCCGACGTTGACCGCGAGGCGCGCTTCCGCGCCCGCGCGGTGGAGGTCGACCGGGTCGGCGGCGCGGCGGCTGCGGCCGATCGTGAGGTGGAAGCCGGAAAGGCTGTCGGCCAGCTCGCGGGCGAGGCCGGCGGCGGCGCGGGCGAGGCGATCGTCGTCCTCGGCCGGGACGATCACGGCAACCTCGGCGGCAGGCTCGGCGTCCTCTGTGGTCGCCAGGGACCCGGGCGCGAGCGAGCGCAGGGCGCGCAGCGCCAGGGTGAGGACGCGGCCGCGCCACTCGCCGCTCTGCGCGGCGCGCGGGGCGGCGCGCAGGACGAGGACGCCGGCGCCGCGGTCGAGGTCGGCGCCCAGCTCGGCGCCGCGGGCGACGATGTCTCCGCGGTCGGTGACCCGTCGGGCGAGGACATCGTCGACGAAGGCGCTCGCCACCTCCTCGCTCGCCCACTCGGGCGCACGGGAACGCTCCAGCTCCAGCGCCAGGAGCGTCGTCACCATGCGGGCGATCGCCGGCGGCGGCGGGGATTTGGCGCGGTAGCGCAGCTCCCCGACCGTGGTATCGGCGACGCGCAGCTCGACCGCGGTGACGCCGTCGCCGCCGGCGAGCAGCCGTTCCTCCTGGTCGGGCGAGGCGCCGGCGACGGCGAGCACCGAGCTCGAGCGGTCGATCAGGGCGACGCTGGCGTCCAGCACCCGGGCCGCGGCGCGTGCCACGGCGGGCAGGCCGGCACCCGCTTCGACCGCCTCCGAGAGGGCGTCGAGGAGCGTGGGATCTTCCGTTGCCATGCGGTTTTCAGCCTCTTTTGACGTCGTCGTCACCGACGCATTATCCCGGCGCGCCCGCAAAGCGCCAGAACAAGAACGTCAATGTGTGACGAACGTCAGGTGATGAATTCGTGGATTTCGGGCCAGTATTTGACGATCACGAGCCCGATCACGACCCCGCCGACGATCAGCGCGGCCAGCACGAAAAGGGAGAGCGCGCCCGCCGCCGCCTTTTCCCACATCCGCCCGGCGCCGCTCAGCGCGGGGCTGAGGATCAGGGTGACGAAGGTGATCAGGCAGATCACCGCGGCGATCCCGAAAAG
>JAFDWD010000304.1 GCA_018268695.1 Actinomycetota bacterium | reverse complement strand
CAGGTCGTCGAGGCGAGGATCGTCGGCGCCCGGGCCGAAGACGGCCCGCATCACCACCTCCAGGGTGATCCGCTGCATCCCCGGCCAGAGCCCGCACGGCTCGCCCTCCGGCCAGGCGGCGATCTCGCGGCGGGTGACCTCGCCGATCGTCTCGGCGTCGTTGGCGATCGCCTCGCCGTGGAAGGCGGGCAGGACGACGCGGCGCCGGCGCATGTGCTCGGGTTCTTCGGAGAGCATCACCGAGCGCGGGCCGAGGACCGGGCCGAGCAGCGGGTTGGCGAGCGCGACGCCGACCTTGTCCCCGGCGGTGAAGACGGCTTTGACGTCGGCCTCGTCGGCGAGCACGACCCAGTCCCCCCAGTGCCGGATGCGCAGCGTGAAGGCGTCCCCGTAGCGCGCCCGGCAGCGCTCCAGCCAGGGCAGCGAACGCCGCGCCCACCCGAGCGCCTGCAAGGCCCGCGGCATCCGCGGCCCCGGCGGCAGGCTCATACGTCCCCACCCCCTGCATCCCTTGCATACCCTGCACGCTTGTCTCGCGTAGCGAGACAAGCGTGCAGGGGTTCGCCCGCGGCGAGGCGCTCCATCAGCTCGTCCTCGGCGCGGCAGGTCGCGTCGATCATCAGGTCGAAGAGGCTCGCCGTGAAGTCCCCGGGAAGGTCGACCTCAGCGCCGTGCTGGAGGTAGCGGGCGCGGACGATCTCGACCCGGCCCGGCTGCATCATCGCGATCTCGTTCTCGGCCTTGTGGACGGCGACTTCGCGGCAGATCTGGAAGCGCTCGCCGAGCAGGTCGACCAGCTGCGCGTCGATCTCGTCGAGGCGCGCGCGGTAGGGCGCGAGGCCGGCCGCGACCGCCTGCTCGGCGGGGGTCAGCGCGTGCTCGGCGGGCGCGGTCCGCTCGCGGGCGCTCATACCGGGTCCTCTCCGAGCAGGCCGGCGGCGAAGGCGTGGCTGCACGGCGCCAGCGCCTCGAGCGAGTAGCCGCCCTCCTGGACGACGCAGACCGGCAAGCCGGTGGCGGCGAGCAGGCGCCCGAT
>JAFDWD010000303.1 GCA_018268695.1 Actinomycetota bacterium | reverse complement strand
GAGCGTCGGCCCGATCTCGTCGCCGGCCAGGACGCGGATCATCCCGAAGGCGGAGAGATCGACCCCCACCGGCTCGAGGCCGGCGTCGCGCAACGGTGCGAGCGACTTGAGGATCATCTCTCTCCGCGCGGCGACGACCATCACGTCGATCTGCGCCGGTCCTTCCGCGGTGGCGGGGACGCCGCCGACGACTCGATGCTCGATCACCGCCTCGTCCAGGGGCATGGCGATCTGCTCCTGCGCGCTGAAACGGACCGCGGCGTCGAGCTCGTCCGGGCTCTCGATCGCGGGCAGGCGCAGGGTCCGGACGACCAGCCGCTGGTTGGCGATGCCGAGGCGAACCTTGCGGCCCAGGTCGTGGTCGCCGAAGAGCTTCTCGAGCGCCGCGGCGATCGCCGCGCGGTCGACGACCTCACCGTCGCGGAAGGCCTCAGGGGTCAGTGGCTGGACGCCCGCGGCGGCTATCCGGGGCTCGTCATCCAGACGGACCTCGACAGCAGCGGCGCTGCCGGCCTCGATCTCCAGGCCGACGACGGCGTCGCCGGACGCTTGCTTGCGACCGAAGCTCGGAAGGGAAAGCGCGGGTCCGCCGAGCGTCGGACGCCCACCCGCGGGTCGCCTGAATTCAGGACGGCGCAGTTCGGGCCGGCGAGGTCGCGGCAGGCTGATCGGCTTGGTCAGGATGGAGCTCATCGATGGGGGGATGCGGCTTTGCCGTAGCCCCATTCCATCGGCGGCAGAGCGCCATTCCAACAGTCCAATACCTACAAATCGCCGACACTCGTCCGTGATCCCGAGGAGAAATTGGGGAGGCGCTATTCGACCGTCTCGCGGCCGATCACCCAATCCGACTTGATCGGCTCGATGAAGCTCGGCGGCTCGGTCGTTTTCAGGCGTTCGTCGTATTCGTAGTTCTTCACGTAGCCGCTGTTGCCGGTGGTCCCGACGGCACCGCGATACTTCTGGGCGATCGCACCCTTGACGTTGAGCGTCCCCAGGCGCGCGCCGCAGCGGTAGTTGTCGACGATGAACGAATGCTGGAGTGCAAGCAGGGCGGCTTCGATCTT
>JAFDWD010000302.1 GCA_018268695.1 Actinomycetota bacterium | reverse complement strand
GCAGGGCGGTGCCTTCGCGGAACCCGAGGTGTTCTTCGTTGACGACGATCGAGCTCGCGGGCTTCGCCAGTTCGAGCGTTGCGTTGACTCCGGTCAGCCCATTTTCAAACACCGATTCGCAGCCGATGCGAACGAGCCAGTTCGAGATTTCTTTGCAGTTCACCAAACCGCTGAGTCCACCCGGAACGGGCTGCGGCGTTTTCGACAGCGTTTCTCCGTTCGACGCGGCGTAGAAGCTCTCGTAGAAGCTTTCGTCCACGGGGTTTTCCACGCCTTCGCTGAGTCCGCCCTGAAGCGTGACCGGGTTGACAATCGGCACGGTCTTGTTCCCGAGGACCACTTTGCCCCCACTGGTGATCGACTGCAGGCACTTGAACACACCCGGCGTGGTCGACGGGCACTGGTTGAAGCGCGAGAACTGACCCGTGTGCGCCGATGCCAGAGAGGCGAAGCCAAGCGCCGCGATGCTGGCAATTGCGCCGACCAAAAGGCACAACGAGCGCCTTTTCCTTTGAATCATGATGCTCCTTCTCTTCTTTTCTTTCCAGCCGACGGTCAGCGAGGTCGGTGGCGAGATGCGCTTGACAGCGCGCGAGGCATTTTTGCTGCGGCGACCCACATTGCAGTCGTTCCCCTGCCTCTCCCTCTCCGCTTATGTATCCCTGTTCCCGTAGGCCCCAACAGCCGAGCGCTAACGCTCAAGTGTCTAGAGAGCACTGGAGCGTTGCTGAACGCTCTAATACGGCGTAGTCACCATACCGAAGCGGTACCGGCGGCTGCAAGACCAGGCCCGCAAGAATGACTATTTTTGAGTAGGCGGCTCAGTCCCGGTGAAGAAGGAAGGGTGGGCCCGCCGAAACGACACGCCCACCCCCCGCTAAAAGCCGGATCGGCTAATGAGCGTTGACCGCGGCCGCAGTCGCAAGCGAGATCCTGGTGCTTTCCTGGATCGCGGCATTTTTGCCCGCGGCCGATGGGACACCGACGGAGGCATTGATGATCGGGTCCAGAACGTATTCGGCTGGCCAGCCGCCACATCCGGTGGCTTCCGGCGCCGACCAAGTGTTGTCGACGAGCTTCACGCCCTGGAAGACGCCGATCGCTTCTTCGACGTATTCGAGTTTGCCGGACGAACCGACGAGCGGTTCGGTGCCCGCCGGCGGTTTCGTCGTGCCGGTCGTGAGATTCCAGATGATCGG
>JAFDWD010000301.1 GCA_018268695.1 Actinomycetota bacterium | reverse complement strand
GAACGCCTGATCTTCTCCGCCGCCGTCCGCGACCCGCACGTGGCGGAAATCTTCGACGCCTTCGGGACGCGGCAGATCGGCTTCACGCGGATGATCGCCACCGGGACCCCGCTCGCGGCGATCGCGAACGCGCGCTACGCGCTGGGACGGCGGCGCGGCGGAGGCCACGTCGGCGTCGGCAGCGAGAAGGCCGCCTGATGGCGACCGACGCGACGGCAGGCGTGCGGCGGCGGCGCCTCGAGGCTGCCGGGGCCTCCACCCGCCTCGTCGAAGCGGGGCCCGCCGAGGCGACGACGGCGGTCGTCTTCCTCCACGGCAACCCGGGCTCCTGCGACGACTGGGAGCCGCTCGTGGGCGCGGTCGGCGGGATCGGCCTGCGCGCGGTCGCCTTCGACCTGCCCGACTTCGGCGAGACGATCGCGCCCCCTGGATTCGAGCATTCCGCGCCCGGCTATGCGGCCTTCGTCGAGGCGGCGCTCGCCGCCCTCAGGATCGAGCGGACCCACCTTGTCCTCCACGACTTCGGCGGTCCCATCGGCCTCACCTGGTCGGCGACCAACGCCGGACGCATCGCCTCGATCACCCTGATCGACATCGGCATCCTCCCCGGCTACAAGTGGCACCGGCTGGCGCGGATCTGGCGCACGCCGGTGCTCGGCGAGGTCTTCATGGCGACGGCGACGAAGCGCGCCTTCCTGATGCTCGTCGACCGCGACGAGCCACGCGGCCTTCCCCGCCCCTTCACCGAACGCATGTACGAGCAGTACGACAAGCGCACCAAGAAGGCGGTGCTGGCGCTCTACCGGGCGACCGACGAACCGGGCGCGCCGGACCCGCAGCTGGTCGCCGCGCTGGCGAGCGCCGACCCGCCGGCGCTGGTGATCTGGGGCGGCGGCGACGCCTACCTGCCGTCGAGCTACGCGGAGCGCCAACGCGAGTTCCTCCCCCGCGCCGAGGTCCACGTCCTCCCCCACAGCGGCCACTGGCCCTTCGCCGACGACCCGGCCGAGGTCGAGCGCCTCCTCCTCGAGTTCCTGGGAGGCGCGGCGAGCTAGATGTTGACGGGCCGAAAACCGCTGATATAGAGCGGTTTTCGGTCCGTCAACATCTAGGTCGAGGCGCGGGGGAGGAAGTCGAGGAGGAGGCGCTCGACCTCGGCGGGGTTGTCGGCGAACGGCCAGTGGCCGCTCTGGGGGAGGACGTGGACCTCGGCGCGGGGGAGGAACTCG
>JAFDWD010000300.1 GCA_018268695.1 Actinomycetota bacterium | reverse complement strand
GGGCGCCGGCCATGCATCAACTTCGATCGGCTACGCGGTCGGGCTGAAGGAGGCGATGCGCAAGGGGATCGGTGTCGACGGAAGAGTCGCGGCGGTGATCGGCGACGGCGCGCTGACCGGCGGCGTCGCCTACGAGGCGCTCCACGCAGCGGGCGGCCTGCAGACGCCGATCGTGATCGTCCTCAACGACAACGGCATGTCGATCTCACCGAACGTCGGCGCGCTCTCCCGCTACTTCAACCGCATCCGGATGAACCCTCGCCTCTACCACGCCCGCGAGGACATCGAGGAGCGCCTGACCAAGCTGCCGCTCGGCGTCGGTCGCCAGATCGAGCGCCTCGGCCCGGAGATCAAGGCGGCGATCAAGGCCTACTGGGCGCCGGGGCTCTTCTTCGAGGAGCTCGACCTCGCCTACATGGGCGTGATCGACGGCCACGACGTCGGCGCGCTGCGCCGGGCCCTGACCGAGGCCTTCGAGGCGGAACGCCCGGTCGTCGTCCACGTCAACACGGTGAAGGGCAAGGGCTTCGAGCCCGCCGAAGCGAACGGCCTCGCCTCGATGGAGGAGTGGCATGCGGCGAAGCCGAACTCGATCGTCAACGGCCTGCCGACAGCCGAGGAAAAGCCGGCGCGCAAGCCGGTCCCGGTGCAGGAAACCGACTCGCCGGAGGCGATCGAGCGGCTGGAGAAGCCGCCCGCGCCGGGCTCGCCGCCGCAGTACACGAAGGTCTTCGCCGACGCGCTGGTCGCCGAGGCCGAGCGCGACGAGCGGGTGATCGGGATCACCGCCGCGATGGCGGGGGGGACCGGCCTGCAGAAGCTCGCCGACGAGCGCCCCGACCAGTACTACGACGTCGGCATCGCCGAGCAGAACGCGATCCTGCTCGCCTCCGGCCTCGCCCTGCAGGGCGCCAAGCCGGTCGCCGCGATCTACTCGACCTTCCTGCAGCGGGCCTTCGATCAGATCGTCCACGACGTCTGCCTGCAGAACCTCGACGTGACCTTCGCGATGGACCGCGCCGGGCTGGTCGGCGACGACGGCCCGACCCATCACGGCGCCTTCGACATCTCCTACTTCCGCCCGATCCCGAACGTGGTGCTGATGGCGCCGCGCGATGAGGCGATGCTGGTCCACATGCTCCACACCGCGATCGCCCACGAGGGCCCGGCGGCGCTGCGCTATCCGCGTGGCGCGGCGGAGGGCGTGGCGATCCCGGCCGAGCCGGAGCTCCTGCCGATCGGCAAGGGCGAGGTGCTGGCCGAGGGCCGCGGCGTCGCGCTCCTGGGGTACGGCTACGGGGTCCACGTGGCGCTGGAGGCGGCGGCGATCCTCGCCGACCACGGACTCCAGGCCACCGTCGCCGACGCCCGCTTCGCCAAGCCGCTGGACGGCGAGTTGGTCGAGGGCCTGGCGCGGGACCACGACCTGCTGGTGACGATCGAGGAGAACGTGCTGCCGGGTGGCTTCGGCGCCGGAGT
>JAFDWD010000002.1 GCA_018268695.1 Actinomycetota bacterium | reverse complement strand
ACTTCTTGTTTCTGACGTCGAAGAAGAGGCACTCATTTGAGTAGCACTTCACGCCCTTCACCCCGCCAAACACCAGAAAGCCGTTTCCCCTGTGGTCGTCAACGACTACGCTTGTATGACCTCGTCTAGCATACCCCGGATATTTCTACCATTTCCAGTTGCTGGAGAGGATCCAAAGCTATTCCTTCCCGCCCGACGTGTACTGCCCGTCCCAACCACCATACATGCAGATCTTGTTCTCCGAGGGTACGTAAACGAGCGTATGGTCCTTGCGTGCTGGTGGGTACTTCGACTGCTGGTACTTTTCGATTTCTTTGGAGTTCCCAATCGAAACCGCCATTCTCGTGTGGGTGCCACTTAGCTCGCTCGGCTTCGATTCCTCCTTCGTGAGCGACTGTGTTAGTAAGGGCTTACCTTCACTTCCATGTTGATAGTGTTCAGCAGTGAAAGCCGGTCACTGTAGTCGCTTCCCGTCCAACCTCCATACATCAGCACGAACGACCGGCACTGCGGCGACTGGCTGAACTGGTCGTTCGTGAAGGCGACACCGCTGACGCCAATCGCGGATTGTTTCTCCGGAAACCTCAGCTACTTCCACAGCAGGGGTTGTCGATCCGAATCACCTAGCGAACTAAGGTCGAGACTGAAGAGGCTGAGCTGTTCTCCCGCATCAGTGGTTCCTCCGTAGAGATAGAGCTTCTTGTCCTTCAGGAAGGTCTTGTGGTGGTTGCGCGGTTGCGGAATCTCTCCCCGACAGACGGCGATGCTAACGGCGCATGCGAACTCTGGCACGTCCTCGAGGAGCATGGCGCTGATGGTTTTGTCGGAGGAGGACTGCATTATCAATTAATATACCCGGCACTGATCAATAGCCATGAGCAACAGCAGCTTGGTGACCCTGAGCACCTACGACCTTGAACTGTCGTTTGATCTGCACCCGGACACGTTCAACATCGAAGAATCGCTGCTTGAAGAGCGGCACTGCTTGGAGTAGATGGACCTTTTCGAAGTCGAGCAGATACCGCTAGAAGACGCGTTCTTCGTACACATTTCTCATGTTGATCTTACTGGCGGATAAGTGGGTTCTCTGTCTCTCAACACCAAGCTCCCGCAACAACTCCTTCGGTTGAGCGAAAACGGGGAGTAAGCCGTGCTAACGTCCGTAGTGGAAGGAATCGAAAATTGTGGTGTGCAGCCCAAGCCGGCTTCTCAGAAGAACGATAATGGTGGAGTGGCAGCAGAACCGCTGTTCGAAGCAGACACAAACCCAAATCGCTTTCCTTCTCGCCAGCTTCAATGGTTGTACACGACCATCGCTCGCCTTCGAAAAGTAGCGACGCACCAGCTTGCAACCAGCTAGCAATAGCTGAAGAAGCTCAACGAAAAACAAGTGAGCAAGGCAAAGAATGCCGAACCGGCGATGTTCGGCAGGCTTTACAACATCTTCAGGGACCTGACAAGCGCTGACATCGCCGGTCGCACCGCCGATCATCAGACCCTGCGGGAGCTGTTTGCGAACAAGAAGAAGACTAAGCAGCATATCGCCAAGATCCTGCGCATTTCCTGGTTCCGGGTGATTGTCCGGCAGCGCTTCGCGGAGGAATGGCAGCGGTTCGAGTCCAAGTGGAAGCACCGGTGGGCCCTTCCGAAGATCTTGGAGGTGATCGACGACCCAAACCCCCGGCGAAACTGGTGGGTGGACCGCAGTCGGAGGCTCCGAAAGAGGGAGCAGCCGGCGTGACATGCCTATAATGTTATGGACTATAATACTTTCAATTACCGCAGCTTCGTGGAGGTGAGCTACCGCTACAATCCCACGCAGTGGCCACCGGACGTGGCACTCGCCGAGTTGCACTCACGCTGCTCGATGCCGGGCGAGCCAACACCTAACGAAGTGAAGTGTCCGTGCTGCGGCAACAACACCAAGACGGCGGATACGCGTTGGTTCAAGGAGGACATCTACCAGGACTTCGGAAGCACGAGTTCTGGCATCTGTGGCTACTTCCTGCTGCTGCGGACCTTCGTGGGCGCCTCGTTCGTGCTGGTGCTGCTGGGCAGCATTTACCAGCTCATCCAGCAGTACAGGTTCTGCGAGCACCGCACCGACGGCAGCTGCTACACTGAGCTCTTCCTGCAGTTCGTCGACTTCAAGACGCTTATCGACAGCTACGGCGACCAGCGGCTGCTGCTCAGCGGGCTGGCAGTAGCCATGTACGTTGTGCTGCTGGTTGCCAACGTGCTGATCCTGCACAACCTGCTGCTAATCAAGAAGAGCTGTGAGAGCATGTTCACGCACAACACGCTGCTCGTGAGCAACATGGACGCGCAGCGCCTGGCAACACTGATCGACGGTGGTGCTGTCGCCCTCGACCAGATCGATACTGTGACGCTGGAAGACGTCTACGACGAGTACCAGCTGCGCAGGAAGTGCAAGCTGCTCTTCTACGAAATTCAGGCAGTGAGGGCCACCGAATACCAGCTCAGTAGGCTGGGCAAGCTCAACGATCGGCTGCGAAGCCAGACCGCAGAAATCTACGAACACGGCAATGCCGACCCGACCAGCTTCCTGGTAACGTTCCGGCACGAGGAGCAAGCCCACCGGATCGAGGAGTGCTTCCGGCGAGCAGGCATCTTCTACGAATACCTCAAGTACCCGAAGGACATGCGCTGGGAGCACGCCGGACAGAACGTCCGGCGCTGCCGCTACGTGCTGAGCCAGGTGTGGATCGTGTGCGAGGTGCTGCTGGTTGCCGTGCTGCTGTGCCTACCCATCCTAGTAGAGCTCAAGCTGGACAGCATCAACCTAGACCAGCTCACCATAGGCCAGTTCGTGTAGTGCTACGGCCTATCGTTTGTGGTGTCGCTGGCAAGCCTGCTCATCACGGTGCTCGTGGAAGCCAACTGCAACGACCTCAAGACGTTCAGCACCGTCGCCGAGCGGGTCTTCTTCTACAACGCAATCTTCGCCCTGCTCGTGTACATTACTCTGCCTTTGGTGTTTACCCTGCTGTCGCTCGTGAAACCCGGCGTGGGCAACTACGTGGTCGTGGAGCAAGCCACCATCATCATTGTTACCCAGGTCATCGTGTCGGTGGTGGATCCCAAGTACTACGTCTGGCGGACGCGCAGGTCGCTCCTGCTGGGCAACGGCTTCGAGAGCTTCAAGCACAACCAGCGCCGGCTGCACGAGTTGGTGGAATGCATTGAGTATCCCGTGCTCGACAAGCTGTTGGTGGTTATGCGAATCTGCTCCTACGCCTTCGGGTTTAGCTTCGTGAGTCCCTACATCCCCGTGGTGCTGTTCGTCTCCTTGCTAGTGATCTACATCTTCGAGAAGCGCAACGTCTATCGGCATTACAGAACGGCCGAACTCAACATCTCCGTTATTCTGTACGCGTTCGTGTACTCATCAATAGCCAGCGAGGCCATCATGTGCATCTTCCTGTCTACATACCTGGTTCTGCAATACGGCATGCCTCTTTGGGTGCTTGCCATCACGGTGCCGCTGCTCGTTCCCGCCTGGTGGATTAAGATCCACCTCTACCGCAATCGCTACAGCAAGCGCCCAGACGAGTCGCTGGAAATGTCCACGCTGGAAAGCCCGGGACTGCAGGACGGCCTACGAGTGAGCCAAATCAAGTCATTGGCCTAAACGGAGAGCTACCGCAGCCGTTACAACCACTTCGTAGAGCGTATGCGCAACAAGACGCTGTTCGGGCACATAGACAGCTACCTCCTGTACATCAGCTGACGCGTGTAATTATTGGCATGTCCGAAAATATTAATTCGCTCAGGTTGCAGATCGAAGCTCTCACCGAGCTGCTCCAGCTGAAGAACCTCCACGGCAAGGAGGAAGACGCGTCGGTCGTGGAGCGCTACCGAAGAAAGCTGTTCCAGTTGCTGGTTGCCAGCAAGCTCAAGGATCTTGAATGGTAAGCCGTGCGGGAACAGCTGCAGCGGCGATAGCTCGAGCTGGCAAGCATGTAAGCACTGCTGCTGAAGCGAACCCAGTAAGCGGAGGAACTCAAAGAAGACAATAACGGATTGCGAGCGTAGCTGTTCAATTTGAATAATGAGGAATCCGCCAGGGAAGTGGTTATCGGCTAACTCCGTCACCAAATATAGCAGCTCGAAGCGGCGGTGAAGGATTTGAAAACGGCAAACAACGAACTGGAAATCGAATCGAGAACGAGCACCATACTCAACGTGGAAAAACTCGGTGGGGTGCAAGCCAAGCTCGAAGAAGCGGAGGAGGGGTGTGACGTACTTCAAAGGCAGCTTGCATAACTGACTCGACTCCTTTCCGAGAACAAACAAACCATTATTCAGCAAGCCGAACAATTGAACGCAGCGCACTTGGAAATTGACAGGCTGGGGTAGCTTGAAAGGGCCAAAGAAGAATCGATCCGAAGGCTCTCAGAAACAATTACGAAGGAGCAGCTTAGCAAAAAGCAAATGACGGACTAACTGGGGTGTGAACTCAGCCGATTGCGTGACTAAATGGCTAGCACTGCATAGCTGAAAAAGCAAGCCGAAGAGCAGTCGTTGATCCTCCAACGAACACTGAATGACAAGCAAACGGCTGTAAATGCTGCAAACTGCCAACTGACGTACGCAAGTTGTTATCGGAGGGAACAGCTAGAAGCCACGGCCAAAACCGAAAGAGAGCTGAAACTGGCGGTGAGTCGCCTTGCAACTGCACAGAAGGAACTGGAGGAGCAAACTCTTGAGTACAGGTCCGACTTAAATAATGCAGAAACTTAGACGAGAAGTGTCGTCAGCTTGAAAGGAACTTCAAAGCAACGAGGGAGACGGTGGCGGGTCTGAGACAGGAAATTGAGACGGCGAAGGAAGAGACAGATACCGTTCTTCAGGCCAAAACTCTTGCGGAAAAGCAGCTGAAGGATGCCAAAAGGAAGCTCGACAGCGCAACAGCTGAAAATAGAGACCTTTCGTCGCGTATCGAGGAACTATTGGCGGAGGCCAGCCAGAAGGATGCGACCATTGAGACTCTCAAAGGCAGGGTCGCCCAGCTCGAAATCCTCAACAAGGACCTCAACGAAAAGCAGCTTGCAGCGACTTCCGCGATGATCCTGCTGAAGGAGCGCCACCAGGAAGACCGTTCCTGCGGAGTTCTCGAGAGGGAGCGCATTTCTAATCAGAACGTTCAGCTCCTGAGACTCCTGGACTACAAGGAAAAGCAGTTTTTGAGGATCCTCGGCGAAGAAGGAATCAACGTTGGGCAGTCCGAACTGCCCTTCGGAATGGCCAACACCCTTCCGAACAACTTAAACATGCTCAACATTCTCGGTGGGTCATCGGCTTCTCCTTCCTTCCACAACCCGAGGCAGGACGTGTTTGACAACACCGAGCAACGAAGGTGGATGGACAACGCAGAGCGATGGAGATCAGAGGCATCCCGCCATTGACCCTCACCAATTTAATACTGAGAAAATTCATTTAATATCCTTGTGAGAATCTGATTGTTTTTTGCGATTCAACAGAGTTCTATGGTGAGCAGCATTAAAAGGGATACACCCACCCATAAACACTCATAAACCAAAGGGGTATAGTGTGAATATGGCTTCTTGCTACTCATGATCGTTCAAATTCAATACGAAAGTTAGGTACGATTTTCATATTTATATACAGTCTGAACGATAGGCACGATATGTCGGCAGAAACAGAGCTGAACTTACGTTACCAGACCTGCCGAATAACTGTTGGGGTCGCATTTATGGATTTGTGGTGCTGAGGCTTGAACCGCAAAATCGATAACACTATTGAACAAACTGGAAAAGGCGATTCCTACCTTTGCGGCAAATTGCACTGCTGGATATTGCATAACTGTATGTAGAATGCAAACATCGGTCGTATTCCGAGTGAACAATATCCTCCACAAATTAGGTGAATTCATAGGTCGGGCAAATCACTTCACTCATCACTGTCGGACTCCTCCTCGTTATGCCAGACGACACCTTTGGGAGGGACTGTTTCCTCATAGTGGGATTGCAGTCCCCAGCTGTGTGCAGGAACTCTGCCACACTGGACTAAGGACGCTAACAGGAAGACGCCCATCAGCGCGAACAGGAATTTGTTCATTGAATTTTATTAATGATATGCCAGATGAATCCAAGCCCTCCAATCGTTCCTGACCATAACAGTTTCGGACTTTGTCGGTGTCTATTTGTCTCAGAACAATTTGGCGGTTTCAGTAAGGCACGCACTCGCTCACCAAGAAAAGTGAGCTCAAAAACGATGTTGGTGGGGGTATTCGCTTGATTATTTTTTTTGTATTGATTGTCGCCATAGAGCCAATTGTAAATGTTGAGGCAATGAATGCAGCACATGAGATTGAAATACTCACCGAGACTTGCTATTCGAAGACAAATGAGTGGCCGATCGAGTGATTTTTTGAAGCTGCATCCAAACGAACGATACTGCTGCGAGTGCTGTCAGCAAACAATAAACGAGCCTTCCAATTGGAGTCTAAACAACGATAGCTTAGTGTTGTCCGGAGGTCTTAGAAAGAAGTGGCAAACACTGTGCGAAGATTGTGAAGCCCCAAGAACCACCTATTTGTCAATGCAAGTTACGCAGCTCCGCTTCAGTGTAAGGCTTCACTTGACGGTCTCTACCACTCAGTGAACTTATATGTCTAGTCCCCCTCAGAATCAACTCAAGATTACGTGAGATGGATGGTAACTTGGTTCATTTCATTAAGACGATGTAGTTAAAAATATTAATCGTTCTTTCTATTCCTCTTGGAACAGTGGCTGAGCCTCAGCCACCAATCGAGAGAAAATTTGAACTCCGTTCTCAGCAATGTGGGTAAAACATAAGATTAAAGCCCTGCTGACAGACAAGCTCGAGATGATTAGCCAATATTCCCGAGGCGAAGGTCTCCGAAAGGTTAAGCACGGAACGTCGATGCTCCATATGACAATTCTCAACGAGAATTTGCTTCAGGTCATATCCTAAAAGAACAGCGCCTAATAAGTCTTATCGCCGGCCTCGGAAACGTGAAGAGAGCTGGCGAGAGGTTCGAAGACACAAGAGGATGGAGAACGCAGAGGGATAGAGATCGAAGGCATCTCACTTCTGACACTCACTAATATAATAAGTAGAATGTCGTATGTGCTGGGGATAGCGACCTACGGTGTAGGAGTGCTGCTGATGATTGGCTACCTGCTGGCGTGGAAGTTGGGTAGCAAGGCCGAGGCGGCTGCCCACCCGACAGAAGACTACACAAGTATCATCGAGGACTGAGCGTCAACAAGTGTGATATTCTCCTAAATTGATCTATCGGAGTATTTTGTTTAGGAATGGAAAGAATGAGCGGATGTCGGATTGTAATACGTTCTTTGATACGCCCCATCGATGCAGCCGCAGAATGAGAAAATTGCGCTCTATCAGGAGTTCGTGAGCCTCGAAAAGTAACGTCCAGAGCTTGCTATTCGCGGGCACTTGTAGACCATCCTCGACTACGCCTAGTACTGCATTCGATCCGAGTTCGACAAGGGCAGCAAGCAAAGCATCAAATATAAGAAGCGCAAGGAAGAGCTTCCGGAACGGTACCTGCTGGCCTACAACGAGCAGAGTAACCTCGAGAAGCTAGAGGGCTACATTCGCACGATGAGGTTCGTGAGGGACGTGCGCAACAACCAGTACGAGCACTAGCGGCGATTCGGCGACCTGGAAACTAGCGAGGCCTACACGCGCAGCTACAACCTCAAGATCTGGAAGCGGAAAACGCTGAAGCTGGACCGCAAGAACAATCACCTGTTCTGCTCGAAGGACGACAAGGTGAAGATCTACAACCTCGACGACTACCTCATCCGCAGGTCCAAGAACAAGGACTACTACTGCTTCGTGATGGAAGCAATAAACGACAAGCCGCATATAAAGTCGCTCACAGTACATGTCGGATTCCGGTAGCTTGCCCTCTACAACCAATGGTTCGATTCCGTGCAGGAGGGCATCGTGGAATGCGAAAAGACAAGGATACTCAAACAGCTGGGGATCTAGCCCTACCAATTCCTTGGCATTGCAAATCGCAGCATGATCATCGAAAACGATGAAAAGCTGAAGCACGCCAACAGCCAGTCTTCGGCGATCAGCAGTAAAAGCGATATAACAATTCTGGACGCTCTCTAGGAGAAACCGACGGTGCACAAGAGCCAAAGCTGGGGTGCTGGGCAGAAGGAAGACTAGAAGGAAACCAAAGAAGAAGCCAAGGAGATGCAGAAGGTCGTGTCGAACAGCTCCATTGAGTCTGACCAGGACGAATAGAAGCCAGTTGAAACGATCACGCAGAGACTTCTCGATTCGGACGGCGAAGCAGAACCACTCGAATAGATACAAGAAGAGGAGAGCCAACAACCCTCCCGTGAGCAGACCCGTAAGCGCAATCTCAACCTCTTCCACCAAATCCTCCCCTAGTTCGAACTGTCAACCCTCACCGACGAGAGCGGCTTCCAACTAATCGATAATAGTGACAACGTGAGACTGTTCCGAAGTAGCACGTAACCCCAACGGTACAAATTCTACCTGATCGTGAAAGACGCAGACATGTAGAAGGTTTTCGATCCGATTGCCCACATCGATACCTACCTGAAGTGGAACACTGCTATTGAAGACGTTTCGATTAAGAATCTAATCCGGTCGGAGAACACCGCGATTGTCTATCAGAAGCACAAGGCCTACAGCAAGATCTACCGCCCACGGGATTTCATCTTCCTACGGCACGTCTTCAAAAAGGACAATAACCTCTACATGGTCGATAAGTCGCTTGAGAACTCGAACTACCCTCCGTTCCTCACTATCGTCAGGGGATAGCTCACATGTGTATGGGGCATCCTCAACGCCAAAGACCACATCTTCGTGGCTGCAGACATCGAAATAAAGAATCAGGGGTATCTCAACGAAGGTCAGGATCACAACCTGTCCATGATGTACCTCAAAGGACTCTTTAACATCCCTAGCTACCTCCTTCAGAAAGGATTCCGTAAGGACGAAAGCGTGCATCGGATGTTCGACTTGGACTGGGATATCGCTAACAACGATCAAAACGTCATTGTAGAGGAAATCAGGCAGAAACGGAAAACAATGCAGATGGAGCAAAGCAAACGAGAAGAACTCACCGCCAGCAAGCCGGAAGTTTCGCCGATAAAATTCAATAAAAAGAAAACCCTGGAATAGCCTCAGGCAGCATCTCCAGCAGTCAAGCCAGTCAACAACCCTGAAAGAAAAGAAAAGGTAATGAGTACTGTTGTGGAACCGCCTAAGCCAACCATAACCATCGAGAAATCAAGCAGCATCGAAATCGCGAGAGAAGAACCGCGGAAGCAAGAGCCAAAGATCTCAAGCTCAAAATCGTTGGAAGAAGATGCGGGAGAACTTGAGTTTATGGCTGGTCCTTTGTAAACGCACTTATAGATTAAGTACGTTCTTAACCAAGAAGGGTTCGTGGTTATACCACAGGAATACTTGAAGCACCGATACTTGCTTGTTGCACAGCCTCCAACACCTCTGATTCCCCAAGAGCCAGTCAACGGACATCCCATTTGGAAGGGAGAGTGGATCTTCGACAAGGGCGGCTGCGGAATAGTTTTCGTCAATCAGAAGAAGATCGACGAACAGAAGGGTGTGTTGAAATTCATCCTCACCAAAATCGGTAAGAATTTGTTGTCGGGCAAGAGCATCCTCAACATCAGTCTGCCCGTGGACATTTTCGCTCCAGAAAGCAATCTCGAGCGACTGGCCTTTGCAATGACTTATGCGCCCACTTACCTTGAACGCGCCGCCAAGTAGTCATCCCCTTTCGAGAGAATGAAGTCAGTGGTTGCTTTTGGAATCACGAACTCAATACTGTACTTGAATATGGAAAAGCCGTTTAATCCAATCCTCGGTGAGACCTTCCAGGGATGGATGAACGGATGCCCGGTTTACATGGAGCAAGTGAGTCATCATCCGCCAATAGCTTCTTTGTTGCTGATGGGTCGCGGCTACAAAATGTCAGGTACACAAATTAATTGACGTAGGAAGTTTGGAATCCAAAGTAGAATTGCATATGAACTCTGGATGCGGTCGTACTGACGGTGTGTACCGCATTGAATTCGATGATGGGTCGGACTTCTGCTTTATCACCCCGGGGGGTGAGGTGTCTGGACTGACCTACGGCGATCGAAAATTCAATCTCGTCGGAAAATGTAAGCGGTTCCTTACAAAGCCTACTACTGGTCGGTGAAGCACCGCCTCTTCTTGGAATTAACATTCGACCCTGACAAGAAGGGATTCTTTTCGGTGTCGAAGAAGGAAACTACGAGCGATTACTTTGAGGGTACACTCATGCAAGTCTCCGAGGAATTCCTGGAAGGCTTTGTGAAGAACAAGAAGAAGAAAGAAAAGCCCGAGCCAAAAGACATCATTACAATGAAGTACAAGGTTTCTGGAGTTTGGTGCAAGGAGCTCTTCTGCGACGGACAGAAAATTCTCGATCTCGATCGGGACTTCGGATGCAAGCTCTAATACGATCGGTTTTTGTTGCCTTCGGATGGCAATTGGAGGGAGGACATCGCCTACCGTAGACTTAGCGATATCACTCGCGCTCAAAACGAAAAGGAACGTTTGGAGGTGCTGCAACGCAAGGACAGGAAGCTCCGGGAGGCAAAACACGGCAAGAAACACTGAAATTCCGCAACTAACGATTACGAGTGCAGTCACTTTGCGCGTTGCTGTGAAAAGTATTACTCGGTTTTGGCTCTTCGCTTGAGCTCCTTGCGGATGTTCTTGGGTTGGTAGGTTCGCTTACCGGTAAAACAGAGGAAATCCTCGTTGTCGAGCTTTGAGTAGAGTTTGAGACTCTGGTCGAGGCACATGAACTCCATCTGGTTGGACTGCTCGATGCTTTCGGGTCGGCGGTTCTTCTTACCGGCCTTGCTGAGAAGTTCCTCATTGACGGGCGACGACAGCGTGGTGAACAGTTCCACGTTCTTTTGGAGTTCCTGCACTCGACTGACTGCCTGCTTGTCCCGTCCTTCCTCGGCAACGAGCTTGTAGCAGCTCGTGAGGTAGTTGACGCTGGCGAACATCGTTTCCGTGTCCAGGTGGAACCGGATGAGCTTGTCACTGTTGGTGGAGTTGATGGACATCTTGTTGGCCATCATCAAATACAGGTACTCGTTTTCGATTAGATGCTTGAGATCGGACTGCAGGCACAGATCCAGCAGCTTCCCACTGAACTGACAGTTCAGGCAAGCCTGAATGGACTTGGTGAGTGACTACACGAGTTTGTGCATGGTCGAAAACAGGTAGCTAGAGTCACGGCCGAACAGCTGCTCAATGAAGTCCTCGTACTTGGAGATTTCTTTAGCTTTGATGTACTGCATAAGAAGTTCGCGGAAAAGCTTAAATTTGTACTACCCCAAACAGCTGTTGAAATCGTGCCGAGCTTTGTAGTCGAATAGCACCTATCTCGCCTTTAGCATGCGCTCGTAGAGGGTGTACATGGTCCGGACAATGCCGTAAATGAGGGGCGTCATAAACACCACAGTCTGGTGTTCGCCTTTCGCTGGTAGATAGCCCAGCTCATCGTTGACTTCCTTCTTCACACAGATCCTCCCGTCCTTCAGATCCTCGAACTCCATCTCGATTGGGAGGGACTTTGCCTGTTGGTCCCACATGCCTTCCACCGGTGTTTAAATCAGGTGGGTCTACGGGAAGATTGGCGAATCTGCCTTTAGCGCGAACAAAGCCCTCAGATCGTTTTCCATGATGTCTTCAGTAAGCCCTTCTCGGAGACTCATGACCTTGAGCTTCGTGTTGAGAATTCCCTCGAAGATTTTGGCAGCGCACTTCTTAACTTTCGTTTTTTCAGCTTCACCCTGCACCATGCAGTTGATGTGGTAGTAGAGGAAGGCGTAGACTGCCTCGCGCGAAGGAGTGTCCTTAAAGTTCATGAATAGCACGGGCAGGAGCGGTCGCAGTTTGGCTGAGTCGGCATTGTACTGAGGCACTTGAACATCAGCGTGAGAGTCGCATCGCTCCGTGCGGCTGATGCCCTCGAACGTGTTGAGTAGGCGCCACAGCGACAGGTTTTCGTCGAAGTAGCGCACCCGATAGTCTTTGTTCTTCAGTTGCTTCAGTCGCTCCTCCAGCTCCAAATCGAAATGGCTCTGCTTGACAAACTCCCTTTCGTTCTTCTTCAGTTCGAAGCACTTCCTATCCAGCGACTTGTAGAAGTTCTTTTCTGCGGTTTCGTGCCAGGCCTTCAGTCCGTGCACTTCCCGGATGTTCTGCAAGGCTGCTAGCTGGTCTAGCATTCTTTGGCGGATCACGCTGCAAGTCTCCACGCGGTTGGACTTCATGCACACCTCCAGCTCCTCCTTCTGTTCCTTCTGGGCATTCTTGTAGAGGGCCTGGATGATGCCCATGCACACCACCGAGTTGATGAGCTTGGTTGCGGTTTCGTCGGGCATGCTCGGTTCGTTGATGACTCGCAGCAGGATGTCGCAGGCCTTTCGCAAGCGGTTCGAGTACAAGTCGAACTCGTACCGTTCGTCCTCGCTCTTGAGCAGTAGCTCTTCGTACTGGTTTTTGGTGCGGATGCTAAAGTGAGAGTGCTCTGAGCCGTACGGCACGCTCACCCACTTATCGTTGAGGATGCACTTCATTTCCTTGGTTTTGTTTCGACAAGCCACGGGGTAGCTCCAGGGCATCTCCACGTAGCTTGGGGTAATGCGCGTGCTATTAGTGAAGTCGATGTCGTTCAGCGGCTTGAACAGGTTGATGGTCTTGCGCCTCTCGTTCTACCTAAGCTCAACGATGTCCTTGAGCATCTCGAGCTCCTCCTCCGATTCCCACACGATGTCATGCATAAGGCTCAACACTTCGCTCTTGCTGACGATGCACAGTTCATACAAGTTGAGAAGCTTCACGAACGTCGGAGATCGCTTGTCCAGCTTCATCATCAGCAGCATTTCGTCCGGGTTGATACCCATATTCGGGGCGTTCTGGTTCTTGTTGCGCGGCAGTTCTTCCTGCAGCGGAGGCGCTGGCGGCCTCTTGTTTGGTTTAGGCTTCGGCTGATACTTGCGACCATCGTCTTCGTCGTACACGGAGAGTTGAGCCTGCTTCTTCGGCTCGGGTTCTTTGGGCTTGGGTTTCGACTCCACATCGTCCAGGATGTTCCGGGCCCGGTTATAGATTTCCTCGTTGTCCTTGAAGATCTCAAGGAATCGGCTCTTGACCTTCTGGTCGTGGATGTCTCCGCCCAGCTCGGTGTTGGCGTTCTGAAGAGTCTCCAGCACCTTGGTAAGATAGTCAGCGTGGTTGTCCCGCAGGTATTTGAAGAGTTCCTCGATCTTGTTGCTCGGCGTTGCGTGCACGGCGAAGCGCGTGGGTTCCTAGAGGTATTCGTTGATGGTGCGGGTGATGTCCGGATAGGACATAAGGATTTCTTGCATCTTCTCGAAGCACTCGGCTTGATTGTCGCTGCGCTCCCATCGCACTAGGACACCCTTCAGCTCCCGGAAGGCCTGCGGTGACTGCACTCGCAGCCCCTCAAAGATCTTCTCGAACACCTTTTCGGCGAGCTTGGGACTCAACGGTTTGCGACCTTTCCCCGCGGCACTCACACTCATTTTTAATTCATTGCGGAAGTAGAAATCCGGACTTAACGGGCGGCCACCGATCATTCACTTTAAATTGCGGCGCTGCATTTCTCGCCCTTCGATAAGAATTCGCATCCTAACAATAACTTTCAAATCGCCATGCAGTTCCAGTTTCGAATCGACCAGCAGCTGCACCCCGACAAGGAAGGCTTTGTGATTCTCAACGGCCACCAGCTGGCCCAACGACTGAAGACCAGCAAGGGAGAGGGAATGCGCCACCTCGCAGAAGTCATCACTGCGATGGGTCAGGCCTCCGCGAAGGCACAATCGCTCAAGCAGGTGATCACTACCTTCGAGCGGTTCGTGGGCACCGATAACCGCATCTACCTGAAGGTGGAGGAGAACCGAGTGCTCGGCCTGCTGAAAGTGGGCGAGAAGAATCTTTTCCATCGTGACTACGTACGTCTGCAGTGATGCAGATCGGCAGCATCAAGGAAATCAAGCCAACGTGCGTCCTCGACTTTTACGTCCACGAAAGCTGCCAACGCACCGGCGTCGGGAAAGTATGTCGGTGGTTACCTCAGGAAATATTTCAGAGGTTCCTTGCGGAAGAGAAGAAGCATCCGGCGAAGCTGGCCTACGACCGGCCCAGCGAAAAGCTGCTGAGCTTCCTCAAGAAGCACTACGGACTCGTGAAGTTCATTCCGCAGAACAATAACTACGTAGTCTACAACCAGTACTTCGAACCGCTGAAGGAGTCCATGCAACCGACAGTCAGCAGCACAGTGAATACTTCCCTGCGAAAGGAAACACCGATTAGTTCCAGCAAGGACGTCCTTAAGGTCCAGCAACAGCCAAAGTAGATAGGAAGGGAGGGTGATACCATCGACCAACTGCGAAAAGAGTTTTCTACGATGTACACGAAAGACAGCAAAAAGTACGAGCTGAGCAGTCCTTGGGCCGAAAGTTTGGTGGATAGGTCGCAATTTCGCACCACTTCCAATGCATACGGCAGCCACTACAAATGACTAGCTTGTTGTATTTTAATATGGGTAAACAACACGAGTCCGATAGACCTCGCGTCAAAAAGACCAAACCGAAGACGATCAACGTCATGTAGGACGACGAATTTTCATTGAAGGAGGAGGAATAGCAACCGCATGAGAAACCCAACAAGCCGGAGCAGTCAATGAAGAAGCTCATGGACGAAGTGTTGGAGGCGGAGGCCGACAACTAAGCGCCCTTCCTTTCGTCGTTCAGGAAGCCCCTGGAGAAGCTTCGGAAGGAGAAGGAGGAGAAGCGAGAGCAGACCCGCCTGAAGAAGATAAGCAAGGCTTCCGGGGTGGAAGACAAGGCATTCGTAAATACTCACTTACCTCAGAAATACATCGATAACTCCAAGCTCGAAAAGGAGCTGCGGACTCTAACAATGAAGGGCGTCGCCAAGATGATGAACATCATTGACAGCTACCGACGCACACATCCAGAAGAGTGACACGGTGTGAGCGCTACCTACCTCTCCGATTATCGATATTAATTGGTGTTAGGCAGATGCAGCCACTCAACAATGAGATTGTGGAGCGTGCCATCCAATCGGGAATGGTGGACTGCTGCCACAATCACGAGGGCTACTGCACCAACATGATGCTGCCGCACTTCTTGGCCACAGCTTCCAGCATGTACAAAATGTACATTCCCATCCATATCGTACCCTTCTTGCTGTTTAAACGCAAGCGACTCATGAAGCAGTACACAGTGATAGACGTAGTCCCCTCCCCGAGATGCTCAAGTTGCTCAAGGGCTACTCCAAGTCGGTGCTGTTCGCAGCAAGTTATGTTGGGCTTCTTAGCTACTTCCTTTGCTTCTTCAAAAATCGATTTGGGGATTCTAACGGTGTGCTCATCATACCCCCGGCGGCTTTCCTCAGTGGAGTCGCTTTAATCTTTTAGAACAGCACGCGTAGGCAAGAGATCGCCTTGTTTCTCGTTCCCAAAGTCATAGAAGCAGTGCATCTTCTCGCTAAGCGGCGCGGCATCAACATCAATATTCCTATCTTTGAGGCACTACTGTTTGGTCTGGCCACGGCAATCATCGGATTCTTCTACCAATCCGCACCTGAACACATCAAATCCTCCTACTACAGCGCCTTCAAGAAACTCATCGGAACAGTATGATATACATGTATATATTGTACAGGAAGCGTGTCAACAGTGCGTACTGGATATTTGTTTCATTTCAGTAATAATGGAAGGGATGTCTATAGAAATGCAGAAGTACGGTCCCTCTACGAGTCTCCAGCGACTTGAAATAGAGCTCATAGACATTGAAGAGAGTCTCAAGTTCGCACAGCGAGGGCCGGCGAGCATCAGAGAAGTACTGCAGCATCCACTTAGAACTTTTACAAATGCCTCAAGGCTTTCTATTAGATCGATGAGTTCATCTTGGCCTCTCTCGACAATTTTGTGTACACCCTGCTCAGAAAGATTCTGGACTGTATTAGCACGGCCTTCTGCAAAGCAATGGACCTAATTGTGAACGAGAATCCACAAGAAAAGCCAAAGCCACTGAAAGTGGCAAACTAAGCCAGCACCAAACAGCCAGCGGAACCGTTGCCCCTTTCGAAGGATAGCTCGCAGGGCTTCAAAGGAGTGCGGCTCTTAGGGACGACTGGAAGAGGCATAGACGAGGAAGAACAGAAGAACCCAACTCCACTTGACTCCCTCGTAACTAACAAACCGTCGAAAACAAGGAACGACGACGAGCAAAATGAAATAGAAAGGAATGTAAATGAAATCCGAGCGTACATGAACGGCCATTCGTTTAAGGCTGCCGCTCCAGACGGCTGCATCCAAGCCAAGCTTCTTTCGATCCTGAACTACTTCAGCGATTGCTAGAAGCAAGCAGTATCGTTTCTGGAGGACCGCCACTGGCAAGAAAACATTGATGCGGATTTCGAGTTCTTATTTGCATTTGGGAAGATCGAAGACCGAAGGGAAACCAGGGCGAAGTTCTAGCAGAAATTCCGCAGTCTTCTGTAGGTGCTACAGCGAATCACTGAACAAATCAAGCTGATGAAGGGCAAGTAGCAGAAGACGAAGGAGTTGGAGCATCAACGGGGCCAACCCAACCACACCGAAAAGAACAGCCAATGCCCAGCCGTACCAACGTTCAATTCTCAGTGGGTGCAGACGATCGAGGCACTCGAAATGACGACCCTGCAGGAAGTCATCAACGAAAGGACCCTACTGTTGGAGAGCGAGGTCCGCCAGAACGAAGCATTGGTGCACCAGCTGTACCAGTACAAGGAACAGCTCGCGGAAGAACGAGGCAGCAGGGACAGTTACCGGCATGACGCAGAAATAGCCAATGTCGAACTCGCAAAGATGCGCTTGGTCTTCGAGCCGCTCACGCTAGAAATGGCCCACCTGTAACTGCAGTACCGGGAACTGCAGCAGAAGCTGGATAATCTGTGGAACACCGACATCAAGGAATGCGTGGAAGAACACACCAAGTCGTACACGATTGAGATGAGACTGTCGGTCCTGCACATCGTTGAAGCAATCCTCAGCAAGCTAGGCATCGTCAAGCCCTAATACACCGTCGCCAACAAGCGCAAGCGGCAGAAGTTTAAGTTTAGTGTGGGCATGTTTAAGGCGCTGGAATCTCCGGACTTGTATCTATCGTTTCTCGACGATGTTAATAGCTAGAAGGAAGACACCACGGCCTCGAAATTGCTTCGGGAGCTACTTCGGAAGAAGACCAGAACCAACTTGGATCAGCTCCCGATCGAAGAAGACGCGGAGGATTCCAGCAGTTCAGTGCCAATGAGAACCGACGATTGTGACAGCAAGGCCTCCAACTCTGACAGGAACAACGAGAAAACAGTTGTATTGCCGCCAGTCGAGGAAGCCAAGGAATCTCCAGCTGGGAAAGTAGCCAGTCTGCAGCTGCAAAAGCCCGTGAAGAAAGAACAGAAGTCTTCTCTACGATCGTCTTTGTCAGGCCGGTCGAGCAGAAACAAGAAGATCTCAACGATGTCGATGTCGGTGGGAAGCTCTGGGTTTGGTAGCCAGCGCGCTTCGAAGTACAAACCGGACGGTTTGGCTTTCCAGCACAAACAGACTAAGTACAATCCGCAGCAAGTGCCTCATGTTACACACTAGCTAACCACAACGAAGGAGGTTGTTAGCACAAAAAGCATCCCAGAGTCGCCTGTGATAAAGCCAAAGCCTGCAGAAGAAAAAGCAAGCAGACCAAGCGAAACCAAGGAAACGCAAACTAGCTGTAATCCTCGCGAGGATAGAGAAATCAACACGCTGCCTCTGCTGAGTCCGGAGCTGAAGGTTGTCCATTGCGAAGAATATGCAGTGCAGACATAATGGTAGGAAGAGCCGATAACTCTGCGGGCGGAGCCGGAGCCAGTTTCTGCCGAATCCGCCCGAAGGAGCAAGTAGCGGTTAATTTTTATGAGCAACATGCCCTTGCAAAACCACAACACTTCCATTGTTCACAAACCGTCGATGATCGGCAGACGCTTGCGAACCGAGCAAAGCAATAGCTCTTGGAAAAGAAGAAGTGAGCTCTACCAGGGCACGTTCCGAAATAAGAAGGTCAGTGAGACACTGATGGGCAGCGAGAGTTGCCTGGAGGAGCATCGTCTGTCCGGCGCGGAAGTTGAGAAAGTAACAGAGCAGAAGATGGTGTCCTTCCGCAACGTCGAATCCCTGCTGTCTCGAAAGGAAAGCAGGAAAGGAAACGCAGAGACAGTAGCAGATCCTCCGACCGCACCACTCAGAGAACTCAACTCCGAAAAGATCGAAGAACGGAAGTAACGGAAGTAGCAGAATTGGCAGCACCCACGAAAGCACTACAGATCGAACGGCAAAGAAAACCTTTCAGCGATAGAGACATCCGGCCCGCAGAACGACAGCAGCAAGTGGGTCGAAACGATCTTCGACGAAAAGATCGAACGCCTGTCGGATACGCTGATAGTGAAGCTGAAGAAGGGTCGCGTAGTCGCTGAACAGCTTAACGAGTTGGCCGCATCTTTAGGCCTGGGTGTGCAAATCACGCGATACAATCTCCAGCAAGTGATTCGAGACGTGAGCACTGCGCATCGAGTGACTTGCCGATCGGAGCTGTGCGACCACCTCAAACGCTTCTACGATAGTCTGAAGAAGATTGCCGCGGCGTGCACTAACCAGCGGTAGTGTGTCTCGCTGAAGCCGCTGGTCATCAGCGGAATTGAATGCCAGGGGCTGCACATGCCCCTCCACGACGCTCACTGATATTCCTCACTTGAGTTAAATACATCTCAGGCCAGTTGGCTGTACAGCTGCAACTTATCGGAGGGATTGTAGTCGAAGCCCGCGAAGCTGTTGCTGCCGTTGATGTCGGTCACCACCCAGGAGTCCTTGCGAAGCCTGTAGTTTTTGATGCTGCGTCAATCACTCCCTTACTACTCTTCCTTCTCCAGCTTCATGTCCGCGAAGATCGGTGGTTCGCGCAGTTGACTCTCGAACTGGACGTAGTGCCGATTGGGAATCGTCTCGCTTTCACCGGAGGCCGACTTGACTGTCAAAGTGAACGGCAGGTCCACCAAACACTTGACCTGCAGGATCATCTTGTGAATGCTTCGGAAGGCGATCTAGCTTATCACAGCTGCTTACTTCAAGGTAGCGGTCGTCTGCTTCCAAGTGCGGCCGGTACTAAAGCAACCCCTCCTTCAAGAGATCCTTGTCGACCTCGTACTCGTCGAGGGTGAAGTTGTGATTGCGAATGATGTCCAGCCCCTTGATGTGGAGCACCTAAAGAATCTCACACTTCGGCGCGCCCTCCACCGGAACCTTGCTAATCTGGCATCAGTCGCTTTGTACCGAATAGCCGCCAGCGATGAGCCCTCTCATCTTCCGGCGTAGCTCCAACTCAAAAGTCGGTTAGATGTGCTTGCTGAGTTCTTTGTCGCGTGTTTCATTGAGAAGCGAGTCGGCAACCCTCGCGAACAGATCTGTGGCTTACTTCTGGAAGGATTCAACCACGCTCTTTTTCAGGTACACCTGGTCGAGGCTTCGTTTCTGGGCATTCGTCACACCCGCTTCCGTTCTTTGAAGGAACGGGAAGTCCTTAATCGTGACGGTTTGCCGACTGTACTTCAACTTATTAAGCTCCTCCGTGAGATTCGCCGATCTCTGATCGTACTTGTAGGTGGTGACTGGCCGTTCCTCCAGAAACTCGTTCCGTCGGCGCTTCGACTTCGTTTCGCTGGTGACTGTTGCTATTGGCGGTGCTTCACGTTGTGGCTTGCGAATCAACTTGGCTGATTATCTCGTAGGTTTCTTGACTTCAGGCTGCTCCTGACTTTACTCTTCGTTTTCGTCAGCGGCTGTGGCTCTCTTCTTCAGCCGTATCATAGGACGCAACCGAAAGGTCGAGTTGATTGGCTCGCCGATTATTTAGTCAGCAGCTTAAACCTTCGACTTCTGCAGGGTATCTGCAAAAGACTTCTTCTATTCGCCAGTAATGCGCTTGAATACCACCTTCTTCTCCTCCGTACTGAAGCAGTGAGCTGCAAGTGGCAGCATTCGCCTGCTTCCGACCCGAGCGAAATACATCATCAGCTGCCAGCCAGCCAACATCTTCTCAATATTAAAATCTAAAGCTGTCAGGCATGCTCGTCGATGATTCGGGAGAGACGGGATACTCGTGCGCTCTTATCCTCCAGTTTGAACTTGAAGACCAGTATTAGACAGTCGCCGGTGGCTCTAATGGTTACGCCCTCCCTGATCATTCGTGGGCTCTCGAAGACCAGCGCGGAGATACTGCTCAGCCGCGCACCAAAAGACGGAAGGTTCTAGGCTGGCTCGTGGTCGCTGGAATGATCGCTGTGCCTTTCCTGGGGCACCAGCAGTTCGTTACTCTTACTCGGCTTGGACTGGAACTCCTGCGCACTTGCGATGCCGCCTCTAAACAGGAATCCACCGAACTCCATATACATAGTTTCGGTGGCGCGCAGGTGCACGATGGATGACTTCTCGCCGATAGTTCGGAGCTTCCTCACCGGCAGGAAGTTCAGCTTGTTGTGATCGTCGGTCTTTACTGCCGAGATGAATGCGGAGCGGTAGACCCGACCCTCCAGCACTGCATTGTTCGCCATGGTCTCTTTGAAGACGTCCAGCTTAAAGGCCAGCAGCTTGCAGTTCGACTGGGCTCGGAGCACGCACTTGCAGTCCTCCCCGAGCACAATGCTGTAGGCGGTGAGCAGGTTTCCGACTCCTCTCGTCAGCTTGAAGTTGCCGTAGGTTTCCTTTACGGTTCCGGAAATCACCACGAGAGCGTGCTGCATGGGCTTCCCCTTCATCAGGATGGTCTTGCCTGCCTCGAAGGCGAGTTCGATACCGCCCTTCCTCAGCTACCGCTGCTCTTCCTTGCTCAAGTCCGAAAACATCGGGCATTCCAACAGCACTTCCTGGAAGGTGAGTACTCCCCATTCGAAGTCGGCGGTCTGCAGATCAATGAACTGGTTGTCGATGTCCTTCCTGGCGACCTTGTACTGCGCATCGTCGATAAATCCCTCCTCGAGCATGCTGTCGAGTTCGTGCTTCTTCTCAGTGATGAGGTTGAGTGCTGCCTTCTTCGTGTGGATAGACAGCACCAGCATTTGGAAAGTGCTCTGCAGTTCGTCGACGTAGGCCTCCGCGAGCTGCACCGCTTCTTAGAATTCGTCGAAGACTCGTTGCAGGTCGTCCTTTTTGAAGGGAAAGTGCTCCGCGAATTCTTCTTGCGCTTGGGCACATGCAATGATAAGGCTTGTGGCGCAGTCATAGACAAAGTACACTCGGTTGAGGATGATACGTTTGGCCATGTTGCCCACCACCGGATAGTCCTTGATTTTCATCCACAGCGAGAAACTGGCCAGGTTCGTGAAGTTCTTGCTGACAGTCTACCACAGCTGCAGTTTCTGGTCCGTCTGGTCCAGCAGGATATCGACACTCTCAGCGAGCACGATGGCAGCTTCCTCCTAGCACTCTCCGGTTTCGTACTGCTCCCACACCAACTTTTTAATGTAGCGGAGCATGCGGAACCTCACTTCTTCGTCGGCTTCGGTCTTGTTCAGCCCGCTGTAGATCGAGCTGCGAGAAGTGCGATACTTCTCCTTCATTTCCCTGTCGGCACGGCCCGCCCGCTGCTTTTGTTTAGTGATTCCCACCAGTGTCTCGACCTTCTTCCAATCGGCGGTGCTTACGTAGCTGTTCGCTTTCAGCTCAGACATTTTCTCCTTGGTGCGCTGGTCGATCTTCTTCAGGCAAATTTCGAACAGTTTGTCTTTGATGGGCGGCGTCACAATCATCTGCACGTAGTTCACTAGTTTGCTGCAGGTCAGTCCGTTCACCAGGATGGTGAGCACTGCCATACCGCTCATGTAAAACACAGTGAGCTCCCGAAATCTCTGAGGGAGCGTGTCGTCCACGTTGATTATCAGTGCTAGACAAAGCCCAAGTGCACCTCTGAGTCCACCGTAGACAAGCACCACGAACTACTTCTTGCTGAGCCCGTAGCCGAAGTATCGCAGAATCGGGTAGAAGCTGGCCACCATCGCAAACCTCATCACAATCATCAGCCCCCAAAACACGAACATTTTGAACCAGTCGCCGGCCGTAATGGTGCTCTTTTCGATCATCTCCACACCAATAATGACACCCGTCATCATGAAGATCAGCGTCTCACAGGCGTACTGAATGTAGGACCATATGACGTGCAGGCTGTGCTCGCTTTCCGGGTAGATCTTGGTCTTGCCCACTGCCGACATGTAAAGTCCCAGCACCACGATACTCAGGATTCCCGATACCTTCACCCAGGTGAACTCCGCGATGTAGAAGCACAAGTAGCACGACACAAAGGTCAAGTTAGCGGTTAGCACATCGTCCCGGATGATCCGCTTTAGCCACAGGCTCGTGAGGAACCCGAAGACTATTCCGAGCAGCGGACCGCCAATCGCCACCCTCAGAAAATTAAGGCCAACATCCATCGCTGTGCTGGTATTTCCCTTGGCAAGGTCGAGAAAGAGCATGAAGAACACCATCGCGGTGCCATCGTTCAGAAGCGATTCGCCTTCAATGAGCGTGTTGAACCTGACGCTTGCTCCGAGTTCCTTGAGCAGTGCGACAACAGCCACGGGGTCAGTGGCTGACAACACGCATCCCAACGTGAAGGCTTGGTACCAGCTGAGGTCTTCATCTCCGTAGCCGAGCAGCAGCTTGAAGCAGCTGCCAAGCAGGATGGCTCCCCAGAGCACACCGGGTGCCGCCAGTATGAGAATGTTGACGATGGACTTGCGAAAGACGTACCAGTCGCAGTTGAAGCCTATGCTCATCCCTTTGATTACCGCTTTCGAAGATCAGCACGGGGATGAAGATGAAGAGGATCATGTGAGGGTTGAGCTGCTCTACGATGGAAGTGGAGAGTCCGATGTCTCCGAGGTAGTGGCGGAGGTAGCCGAGCAGCAGCCCCGTAACAATCAGCATTGGTGTGTACGGGAACTTGGTCTTCTTGCTGACCTCGCGCAGCAGGCCACCGATGAGCAGTCCAAACACCACGAAGAACACAACCAGCGGGCCCGCGTGCTCTTCCTCGCCGTGTGGTTCTCCTTCAGTCATGTTAATATTTAAAGTTTGTTGGAAAGATGGTTTGTGAACCTTAAGAAATGTTGGAGGGGCCACTGCAAGATGGGTATCCCTTTTCGGAACGAATATTCGGGCAGTTGGAAATATCGGCTGTATAATAGATAGTGCGGACATGTAGATTGGAGGCATCAAGCAGATGGCAGAGCAGTTCATTGACAGAAGCAGCTTTCGCAGAAATAACAACCTGGAGCAGCGCAAGCTGATGCACGCCCGATATCGTCAGAGGGACTGTAAGGACGCCGGGAAGGACCCTGAGAAGTACGCGTTCATCGTGATCGAGCCAACTCCAGCGCTCCTCAAGGCAAAGAAGGAAGAAAGATAGCAGGATCCCGCTCTGCAGTCGAAGCCACCTTACCGTATGTACGCACGAAGTTCACTCAGCATAATAATACACCGGGACTACAAAGTAGGAAGCATCCTTGAGCAAGTTCGTCGACTGTACAAGTTCGGCGCCAAAGAAAGCTTATTCGTCTTCAACCACAAAAAGCAGTGCGTCGTGAACGGCAGTAACTATGTTGTAAGGTAGCTGAGACGGCAGGCAAGCTCTACGATGAGGTGCGCGACCCCGAAGACGACTTCATTTACCTCGAGTTCAATACTACCGAGTCATTCTGATTGGTATCTATACATAGTCATTCGTAGCCCCGCAGCACATCTCCCTTCTTGAAGTCTACGTCCGAATCGAACAGTACTGTGCACTCTTCGCCCTTCTTCAGCTCCACCACTTCCTTCTTGAAGTGCTTTATGCTATCCAGCCTAATGGTCTTGGAGATGGGCTGGCCGTTTCTGTAGAGCCGATACTTGAATTTCTTGCAGAGCCTTCCCTCGCCGATCTTCAAGCCTGCTGCCAGCTTCTGCTCGTTTTTGCCCGTACTCACTTTAAACACTTCTGCAATCGTGGCATTTCCGCGCTCCTTCAAGCGGGAGTCCTCTCGCTTGCTCTTCTTAACGATGGCATTTCGAATGTCCTCCACAAGCGAGTGCAGCAGCTTGTGGTTCTTAGCAGCTATGTTGTAAGTTTTCATGGCGCGAACGGCTTCGGGTTTGGTCGTTGTTCCGAAGGTAAACATCAAGGCTCCGAAGAGATGAGCGTCTCTGACATCTGACTCCGCTATCTCGCCAACGTCCGAACTGATGAGGTTGAGATTGATGTTGTAGAGCCGCATTGCTTCCTCCTTGAGCTTTTCGAGTTCCTTCAGGACGGTTTCCTCGCAGCCCCGGTCAGACGATCTGATGATGATGTTGAGGGTGTCTTCCTTCTTGACAACATCCTCCAAGTACTGGTAGACATACTGTTTGTGCACCTCTAAGTCGTGCTTCTTGGTTTCGAGGGTGAGCTTGTCTGCAGGCGTCGCCCTACCCTTCTTGACGAGCTGTTCGAGCTCGTCGATGTCCGCTCGGATGGTTTGCTAAAGCTCCTTAAACTTCTCCAGCCACGCATTCCCCAACCCTCGGTAGAGTGCTCGCTTCTCCCTGTGAGAAGTAATCTTGATCTTCGCGGAAGAGGTTTGGGTAATGTTTCGCTTGATGCCCTCCTCAACCTTCTTCAGCCTCCGATCCACGACGAACCTCGCCTTGCTTTCGTTGTCGACTTCGAAGACCAGTTCTCCGCTGGAGGGCAGCTCCTTAAAGCCAACCACCTCTACTGCTTGGCCTGGGTCGGCTCGCTCAAGCTGGTTTCCCCTGTCGTCTTTGATGGACTTCACCCGGCAGTAGCTGCTCCCGGCTACGATGTAGTCCCCGATGTTGAGCTGTCCCTTCTGCATGAGCAGCGTTGCGCTGTTCATATCACCGCCCGTATGGTGGGCCTCTAGAACTGTCGCTTCGATGCTACCGTCGTACTCAGCTGTGTTCTTCATGCCCTTCCACTGTTCTAGAATGAGTTCCACGAGTAGATCGACGTTTGAGCCCTGCTTTGCACTGATATGCACCACGGGAATTGTACCGCCGAACGGTTCAATGGGCACTTCTTTGTCTGCGAGTTCCTTCTCGACATTTTCGGGGTCGGCTTCGGGCAGGTCGATCTTGTTTATGGCGATGATCATTGGGAGGCCAGAGCTGCGGGCCAGCTCGATAACTTCCACGGTCTGCTGCTTGACGCCCTCAGTGGCGGAAACCACCAGCACAATCATATCGGTGACGGTGGCACCTCTCATCCTCATGTTCACAAAGGCTTGATGCCCCGGCGTATCAATTACGGTTACCTTCTCGCCGCGGTAATCTACGTTGAAGGCGCCGATCTTCTGCGTGATTCCTCCGTGTTCGTGCTTCGCGATGTCGGAGCTGCGCAGGAAGTCCAGAAGCGTGGTTTTTCCGTGGTCGACATGGCCCATGATAGTCACCACCGGCGGCCTGTATTTCTCCAGGCTTGCTTTGTTCTCCAGGTCGAGCTTGAATCCATTAATCAGGCTGAGAAGCTCTGCCTCTTCTCGTTCGATGCTGTTGCTCTGGGGATTGATCATCTGAGTTCTGATGCGCGACTCCGTCGTATTGAGAAGCGAAGCGAGGTGGTTCGGTGTGGAAGGAAGGTCCGCTCTGATGGGCTGCAGCTGCACCCGAAGCGGATTGGCCATGCTGGCGAAAGAAAGGCGTAGTGATCTAACCAATCCAGTCAACATCCCGATAATTTTAATTGATGGTGGCTTATGCTCTCATTTCCAGCACACCAATAACGTTGGCTGCGACGCCAGATTATTCGTCGACTAGAGCAAGTTTATTAATGAAGAAAAGATCAGGCTACACCGCCAAGGAAGACGCCAACTCTAGGAGGCAAACTTATATAACGCAGCTATAGTTCGCCGTTCAGCAGTTCCGAAAGAAGCTGGGAATGGAGCCGCTAGCCTTCGAGGACCATAGAGCCTAGCTCGCCAGCAAATTCACCAAAGAGGCTCCCTCGCTACAAGAAGAACTGGAACTGACTCGCGAAGTATTAGGTGCAGTCGAGACGTTCGCGTACTTGCTGGCGGAGTGCGTGCCGGTGGTACAGCTGCGCCATAACTATTGCCAGCTGTTGCTGGACAAGACGGAATCGCCAAATAAAGCCATTTTGGACTGCTGCTAACAACTAGTCAGCAAGGAATGCAATGAATCCCGCCGGCAGAAGCTGTTGGAGCATACCCTCCACATCAAATCTGTTCTGACCTGTGAGAAGCCCTTCAACGAGCACATGCTTCTTCACGAAGAGCGACAGCGTCAAGCCCATTGCCGCCGAATAAAGCGACTCCTGTTAAGCACTATCCTTGGGTTGCTCGGCGACCTCGATGCCCAGCTGACTCGCTTTATCAAACGCTTTATTAAATGACTGGGCACCGGCTAGCCAACTGATTGGCAGCCTGCTTGACCTGACTGCCCCTGCAGCCGGTTGTAATTTACAGTCGATGTGCATCTTCCAGACCAACTTCCAGGAGTACTACTCGCTGCGTACTTTCACCGTCTACCCAGAGGACATCAGGAACATTCAAGCGAAGCTGCAGGCCGCTTACCACGCAAAGCTCAACCGGCACGAAGTGATGGAGCTTGAAGCTGTGCTCCCCTCCCGAGTGACCATCAAGTGCCACAACCCTCGCTGCTTGTTCGAGTTCAGCTACAGCGAGGCAGCGGCCGACCAATATGCCCTGCTGAACTCTTTTTCGATGCACCTGAACGAGTGCGAAATGGAGTCGGAGGAGCTCCAGTTCTACGAGGTAAGCATTGGGCTAGCTTAGAACCGCCGGAGGATCATCGGCATGAAGTAGCACATCTACTAGATGCTGCAATCACGCCACAACATCTACGGCTTGGAGCCGCCCAGTCGGATCCTGCAGCTGCTCGAATAGTCCTACGGCAGCGCGTCCATCTACGAGGGAATTCTTTCGATGGAGATGCGGCGCCGACTCAAAAAGAAATTCGACAATATCGTCGCCGATTAAAAGCGAAGACTGGTCGCCTACCTCAAGGCAAGCGAGAAAATCGAGTATCGGGAGGGCAGCGACTTCGCGCCCGACATTGAACACCTCCAGGACAAGCCAGCGCCGACCTTTACCACCATGGACGAAGTCGCCGGAAGGTCTCTGCGCGACACTCCCGACAAAGAGCTCAACCACCCAGCTCTGGAAATCGATGTGAAGGTGGAGGCAGATCCCATGCTGATGCTGATGCTCCACGAGTGATAGTCCCTACTATGCACCTATCAGAAATCGTAGTAGTCCCTGATGGCGCCCTCCTCCCTGCGGTTGTGGACGATGACCTGGGAGCGCATCATCAGATTGTGAGTGAACACGATGAGGAAGAAGCCGGTGATCCACGCTCCGAGACCCTGCACGAAGAACCGCCAGTAGACGTTGACGATGCGCCTCGGAACGAACCAGTAGAGGATCACAGCTGAAATGAGCGCGGGGATGAGCTCGAGCGCCACCCGAAGCAGCCGGTTGAGCCATCTCCTGTTGGGATCGCGGTAGCGCCACTGTCCGTAGAGATACCGGTAGCTTTCGCCCTCGCTCAGCAGTATGCCGAAAAGCATGCCGAAGACGATGTTGATGATTGACGAAGGTGCGAAGTTGCTGATCAGAAACCTGGTGACGCTTACCTTTCCAACCTCGGGACACGACACTTCCAGGTTGCTGATGTATTGCTGGTGGAACGGATGTACGATCTGCCTTTAGTATACCATCAGGGCAATTATCAGCAGGGATATATTGGCTGCGGCTAGCAGTAGCAGGTTCTCCCAAGTCTTCCTAAGCACCAGCAGATTGACGAGCTCATAGATCTTGGCTTGCAGGTAGTAGCGGTACAGGACCTGCATACACAGTCCCAGCAGCAATCCCAGGATGACTTGGTTGAGGCTGTGAGCGCCCAAATACATGCGGGACTGCGGAATCAGGATCGCCATGGTGCAGGGCACCGCCATCAGCCAGATGTTGTTGTTGATGCGGCTGATGAAGTCGAAGACCAGGGAAGCGTAGAATTGGAACACCAGGAACGAATGGCCGCTGGGATTGCCGTATTCGGCCGGGCACTTCCACTGCAGCTGCTGCACCTTCAGACTGTACATGAAGGGCCTGGGATCCATGAAGAGCACTTTGAGGATGGTGAGTAGGTAGATGTTGCTCATGAAGAAGATGAGAAAGACTACGATGGTGATCTTGCGGCGGCTCACGATGTACAGGAAGAAGGCCAGTATGGGAAGGATCTCCGTGTCCCCAAGGAACGAAACCAGATTCTGGAGGAAGATGAACCATGAAGCAGACACTGCATCCTGGTAGTGCTCGATCATTTCGACTCCGTGGATGAAGACGCCTTCGCGGTACACGAGGTTCAGGAGCAAGCTACCAACAATGAAGAGGAGGCTCAGGGCGATTGCGCAGTAGTTCGTGGGTCCTGCCATTTAAATACAGTAGAACTTATATCCGTAAATCCACTTGCAAGATATCATGTCAGGGAGCTTTCACACATTTCGCATGTGCTCCTTCCAAAGTTCATGTAGGTGCAGGTGGGGCAGGCCACTTCTCGTAGTTATGTCGGCACTTCTTCGTAGTCGATTCCCGCCGCAGCCTATGTCTGCATGGCGGCTGGCACCTGCGACTCTTTGGAGAGTGGAGCCTTCGCAACTGCACTCGATCGGATGTACAGCCAGCTGTGGATTGGCTGGTTCGTGTAGGGAACGTTGACTTGACTCTTGCCTTCGGCGAGGTTGAGCTCGTGGTTAAAAGTGGGATGGCTTAGAGCCAACCACAGTTCGACGTTGGTGTCGATCGTGAGCGTGATGACGGTGGGTTCGACGTCAGGCGACTTATCCGTCTTTTCGAGGAGCGTGGACACTGAATTGTAGGTGAAGTATTTCGCGAGGTCGAGATACTCCCTTTCCTTGTCGGGCGGCAGGTTGAACGTATTGAATGTTTCTTTGGGCAGCCCAAGGTTGTTGGTGCCAGTCGGCAAGCTTCTCCTGAAAAACGTGTAATGGACCTTCGCGCTAATCACGATCCTAGCGTCCCCGACCGACAGATCCAACGGTTCCAGCTGCTCAACACGCTGGTTCCGGCCGATGATGAACAGCGGGAAGAACGATGACAGTACATCAAGTTGGATGTGCTGGTTAGGGTCGGGCTTCTGCTCTTCGTCGATGATACGGTCGACGGTCATGTTGATGCTGCGCACTAGCTTCACGCAGTTGTCCGCAAGCTTTTCGCGATCGGTGGTCAGCACGATGTATTTGTCTGTGCGGAAGGCATCGATGAACTCCTCGATCCAGTCCGTGTACTTCGCATAGAAGTAATCTACATTGGCTGTGGGGTGTACTTGGCGGAGGCATCGCATTCACGTACCGGAGGATGCGTTCGTTGCCGTCCAGGAGTTGTAGGAGTATATGCACGCCGGCGATGCTCGAACTGTCTGGGTTACGCCTCTGGGCAAACAGCAGTTCGAGTACTGGCTTATACTAACCTCCGCTGAAGAAGAGGCTGCTCACGTAAGTCACGGTCTGGCTATGGAGGGATGCTCTCAGCGAGTAGTCGTCGTTCTCCGACATGAACTGCGGCACTCCGAGCAGCATGCTCAGCCGGTTCTGAACGAGACCGTCGTCAATCTCAAGGAACTCCTTTACGGCCTGAGTCAGGTAAGAAGTACTGTCATGTAGGCGAGCGACGATTTATAGCTGCTGAATTGGTTGAGTCCCTGCAGCAGGATCCTCGCGAACTCAGCTGTGAATTTGCGGTTGCCCGTGGCGAGGCAACCTACAATCGACATGAGGCTGCTCGAGTCGCAGTCGGCGTCGATCATCTGCCGATAGAGTGGCATGAAGTTTAAGCATTTGAGTTCGTCTTCGGTAAGCTCGTGCGAGACTCGTCCTTTGGATTCTTCTTCCGAGAGGTTGGAGTTCATCAGCAGAGCAGCGACCATGCTGGTGATCGGAGACATGGCCGTGCCAATCCACTCCTGCGAAATCTCCTGTTTGAGGTTGTGCGACAGCGGACTGCGCTTCTGCAGCACGAAACCGATGAACTTCGAGAGCAACCCTTCGTCGAAGCAGTACTGCATGAACGTGGGAGTGGTGAAGCAGAAGGCGCGCCAGAACTCGAAGTACTGCTTCATCTTAGTTGGGTGCTTGTGGAGCTCGGGAAGGAAAGAGATGATCGAAGACAAGTGCTGCAGCAGCTTGGTGCGGGCAGGTGAGACGTCGTCGGATTTTTGGAGGTTGACACTGCTGAGAGCAGCGACGATACTGAAGGAACGGTTGAGCATAAGTCGGTAGAGCTCGCGGAGGTGCTGGTCGGCATGACTTGTGAGCACCTCCACGTAACGCTTCAAGTCAAGGGAGAGGAAGTAGAGTTGCGCAATATCGGGAATGGCGTAATAGAGGAGCGATAGGTATACCGCGATTTCCTTTACGAGCTCCTGGTCTGTTTCGCTTGACCTACTTATGAACTCCATGAGACGATGTAGCATGCTCATGATGTTCGTGAAGAGCAGTCGCAGGCCGGGGTTTAGTTGACGGAACTTACTGTAGAAGGGCAGGGAGTCGCTCTCGAACTCCTCGAAGAGCGGCCGGGGAATGGGAATCTGCAGAAGCATGCTCTTCACGAACCGGTAGAAGTTTCGGTTGTACAGCTGCAGCTCGTGAAAGAAGACGCTGTTGTTGTCCAGCTACACTTCTTGCTGCAGTTCCTCCCTGATGTACCCGCGGTAGTCGAGGATGTTCGCGACTTCGCCGTCAGCTTCGGTCACGACAAAGGCAGTGGGTGTCTTCTGCAGCTGCACCTTCTCGATAGTGATGGGCTGCTTGCGTACCTTCTCGTAGACGAGCATGTATGCGTTTTTGGAACGCGATCCCACCTCGAACGAACTGTAATCGTCGTACTATTCGCGTCCCCCGTAGCTCTCCTGCGAGAGCTCGCCGCTGTTGAAGCTGGTCACGCGACTATCGTCAAACTTGAACCAGCCGCCGGTGTGGTCGCGGATCAGCGAGTAGTAATGGCCCGACTCGGCATGGCCCGAATGGATGATGATTCCTTTGAGTTCGTAGGCGCATTCTTCCTCCGAAGGCGGTTCGCGCTCCCTATCTTTCCCTTCGGGCACCATCACGTACCTGTGCAGGTTGAGGCTGTTCGGAAAGGAAAGCGCCGTGTGGATCTTGATGCGCTCGTAGGTTTCGTAGCTGAAGATGATGCGCTGCAGGTGCACGATCAGCGTGTTCGGCAGGCTGTAGAGGTGCTGAGAACGAGCCACGCTCACCTTCCGCTCGCAGCTCTCGCACATGTAGTCGTTGATCTGCTCGCTCTCAATAAACCGGTCGAGGCTCTCGTAGATGGTCTTGCGGTCCTTAACTTCCAGCGAGAGGTTGTTGAACTCCTCGATACGGTACTTGGCGGTGTTGCAGCTCTGGCACGTCATGCTCACAATGGTCCTGCCGCCGAAGACCTCGTCGAGCACGCGAGGAAAGCTGCTCTCTTTGAGCTCTCGCTCGAGCTTGTCGAAGAGCATGTTCAGGAACTCCTGGGAGTCCTCCTGCACCCCGAAGTTGATGTCGCTGCGGAACGCATAGCAGAAGGTCTCGGGATTGTAGTCGCCGCGCTCGCTCAACTCCAGAAATGCGAACATTCGTTGCAGCTGCAGCAGCACGTTGTCGGCGTACTCCCGACCCTTCTTCTCCGCACGTGGAATGTTCCTTGCGGAAAAGTCCAGGCTCAGCAACGGATACTTGAACTCCCGCGTCATGAAAAGCTGCTGCAGCATTGCGTTCATATAGCAAATGCAGCCGAGGTTGGTGAGGCCCACGTAGCCGTTGGCTTTGATGGGACACGGCTTCCTCGGTTCAACCCGGCTGAGCATGGACTGCACGGTGGGCACCAGCCTTCCGGTGTTGGTTCGCAGCAGCAACCGATAGAGGATGTCACGGTTGGAGGTTGAAAGCGCGCGCTAAAGCTTCGCGACTAGCATATCCTGGAACTGGTCGTGCTTGGGAAGCAGATTCGGTTCGAGGATGAGGATGTTCTCGAGCAGTTCGAGCTTGCCCTCCAGCAGGTGATCTTAGCGGTTGCGAGTGATTCCCTCTCGGACCTCGTAACTCTCAAGTTCCTTTATGGTCGGTCAAAGCAGCTTCTCGAGGTCGACGTCAGGGTCCTCCGCTAGCAACTTGACGAGCAGCTTGAAGTATTCCTTGCAGTACCGCGGGTCGGACACAGTCACGCTGAACAGGTCGAGCTCGAACTTGCGCTCCTTCTGGTGGATGTACAGGAAGTTGCTGCATATCACCCGGGCTTCCTCATCGCTGTGGAAGAGCCCCGGCAGCACAATGCTCAGATCCAGCTTTTATTTGCGCTGAAGCAGCAAACACAGCAAAGGCTCCAGCAGCTCGGCTATCATCTTGGAGAAGAGCTGCGGTAGAATTCTACTAATGAGTTCGTTGTGCGGCACATCGATGAGTCTGAGCGTGTACGTCTCGGGTAGGGGTTTGTTCAGCGGAGGAATATCGTTCAGAGAACGAAGGATCTGCAGGCAGAGGCTGAGGCAACTCCTGGCTGTATCCGTGAGGTCTCGGATGCAGACCTCCGAAAACAGCTCTGCCTGCTTCAGGATCTTCAGGTAGAGCTTCGCATCGATGAACCTCTTCTTCCATTCTGCAATGCGCTCAGACGACAGACTGTGCACCTTTTCGTTGAAGTCTTCCCGCTTGTCTGCCTGGTTGTTCAGCAGGTATTGCACCAGAGTCAGCCTGTACCATGCCAGAAACTCGTCCTTGGTGTCAAGCTGGCAGCGACTCAGCATTTCCTCGACTGTCTTGGGATCGGTGGGCAGTCGCTTCAGCAACCCCACTGCCTTTTCTCTCAGCTCCGGAAGCTGGCTGTGCGTGAGCTCAAACAACGAATCGTAGATCTATTGGTGCTTGTACAGGCGATACCTCACCATCAGATGGTAATCGCTTTCTTCCACGATTGCTTCGTCCTTCTCGAGATCGTTGCGGTAGCGAAGCACTTCGAGGTTCCGCCAAACCACGCCCTCGCGAAACCGGGAAGAATCTTCAAAGAAGTTGAGGAAGTCCTGCAGGCTGAGAATACCGTCCTTGTCTTCATCGAAGCGCTCGAAGACTCCGGTAATGCGGCTGTCGCTGGTCAGGCAGCTATCGCTCGTGGATTCCTCCACGAATCGCGCCAGTTCTTCGGGCATCATTTTGCCACTCGGCGAAAACCGGAAGAAGATTTCCGTGAACACCATGGTAGCCTTCTGGGTGAGCTTGCCTGCCTCAGTCAGCGCCACCTTCGGAATCGGCTCCCTCTACCTGCTGTGAGCGGTGAGTTCGACGTCCCTCAGTCCCAACTGCTGTATGGTCAGGCCGTTGCAGCGCTGCTTGATCTGTCGCTCGCCATGGCGCAGCTGAATTTCAGCTGGACTGCACTTGAATTTTTTGGCCAGCTCAACGAGCAGCTCATAGAGGGTCTTGTTGGACGGAAACTTGGTTTCGTGTTTGCGCGGGATGTAGTAGCCGCATGTCACCTGGTTGTTCACGGTGATATTGACGCTTTCAGTGCAGACCAAGCTCGAGTGCGGTAGCAACTTGCCGACGCCCTTGGCCTCAGTGGCATTCATCATTTCTTCCAGCAGGGTGTAGTGGCCCAGCAGCTGCGATTCCTTCTTCTCAATGGAGTCCTGCTTAACCTTGGAGATGAGGCTGTCGCAGAGCTGGTAGAAGAGGCCGTTGCTGTCCTTCGACCCTTCTCCCTTGTAGTTGCTGTAGAGCATGCAGACAAACGACGCGGCTTCTTCCCTCACGGTCTTGTTGCTGGACCTCTCCATGATCTGAAGAAGGTCCTCGTAGCCCTTCAGAGTAACCGGCGCAACCGTAACCTCGTACTTCTTTTCGGCGTTGCGCAGCACCTGGAACAGGTTGTCTCGGTTAATCCTTCCGAACATTTCTTTGACGCAGTTGAACGTCTATGTATCGTTGACACCCCGGTCAATTACCAGCCGGAACAGTTCTTCAGAGCTCTACCGGAAGTAGTGGAGAAGCTGGATGAAGATGGCGCTGTACTGGGTCAGCGTCAGCAGCATCTCCGCGTTGAGGTAGTCCTCGGAAGCCACCCTGTCCTTGTACTTCATCACCAGGAACACCAGGAATTCAACCGATTCATCGCGTAGCAGGCCAGAGCTTTTGTCGCTGGTGCAGATGCTAAGCAGCACTTCATGCAGCTTCTTGTGTTCAATCAGATGGCGCACGAGGTCGAAGGCCGTACGCTTGTGAGTCACATATCTCGTTTCTTCGATGGCATTCGGGAACATCTCGATGTACTTGCGGAGGAACTGGAGGAGATAGGGGGTTGGCTTCCTCACGAACTCCTCCTCGATGGCGTTGAGGTAGACCAGAGGGTCCGCGATCTTTGAAGACTCCAGGCCACCGGAAAGAAGATCGAGGAATCTCTTGTTCAGCTTTTACTTGCTCGCCTGCGGATACCTCTCGTAGTTCTTCGCGATGAGCGACCAGAAGATGTCGAGTCCCGCTAGCAGAATGGGTTCGGAGGAATATCGCGAGGTGTAGTACAGCATTTCGATCATTTCCTCGTTCCAGAGTTCCTCGCGGGACCGCAGCCAGGAGTGAATTTCGAGGACCTCCGGGTCGAAGAAGCGCATGCTGACTTCCGACACGGGCTTGAGGATGGTGCGGCGGGTGGCTGGATCGGCTTTTTCGACGAGCTTGAGGACGTGCTTGAGCTCGGGAATGCGGAAGATGTTGGTGCGGATGAGGAACTTGACGATCTCGCCGGAGGACAGAATCACCTGTTAGTGGTTGTCGAGAGAGATGAGCTCATCGAAGATTCGGTTATCCAGCAGCCATTGCTTGTGGTCGCTCTCCCGAATGTACTTGCTCTGATCGTGGTGGATTCTGGTGCTCATCTCTCCCAGCACCTTTGCTCCCAGGATCTTCACCTTCAGCGTTTTCGACCGAATCATCTTTAGTGTCAGCTGGGCCTGGAATAGCTCAAGCCACTTGTACTTTTGGTTGGTGAAGCCCAGTCTATCGAACAGCTTCTCAATCAGCACCAAAGAAGACTCCATCAGCTACTTGCTCAGCGCCTTCACGTTTTGCTCCTACAATGATGCATAGTAGCTGCCGATGCCGTCAGTCAAGTCAGTGAAGAGCTCGCGGAAGTACTGTGTGTAAATCATTTCTGAGGCCTGTCCGAACACCTCGATGAACCGCACGACTGTCTCGACACTGTAGGCCTGGCTGAGTTGTTTGTAGAAGTCGCAGAGCTCTTCAAGGAACACCTCGACTAGCTCTCTCGCTTCGGAGGTGTGCTCCTTCCGCTGCACTGTTTTGAACCTGCCAGCTGTATAGTCGGCCAGCTTCTCATCGTCTTCCTCGATGAGCTTCGCGGCGCGCTCCTTCGATCCCACCTCTTCAACTTCAGGGATCACCTCAAGAGGACGCGCGATGTTCATATCCTGCGGATAACCAGCGAAGTCAGGCAGCGCAATCGGAATGCTGGAGTCCGCAACTGCTATCTTCTAAGGGTAGGAAGCTCCGCTGCCGCCAACTATGGTTGGAGACGAAGTCGCCACGGTAGCACCTGATTTGTTTCCGCCTGTTTCAACCTCGCGGTAGAAGGCTCTGTTGGGATCGATCGCGGTCCGCAGCAGCCGGCCGACATCTGTCGATTGGCGGGAGGGTTGCTTAAACAAACGACAGGCTGTCCGAGCGATGCCGAGCAAAAACTGGCTGACCTTCTTGCGCTCTATTGGGTCTGCTGATGCGGTTTGGCCGAGGTTGTGATTCACTACAGGCAGTACGACGTCGGATATCGCCGAATCAATGGCCTTCTGATCCATCGTGTCCAGCAGCAGCCTTTCTGCAATGCTTTGCACATCAGCGAAACAGCTGCTACTTGCGTTCGAAGCCTTGAGAAGCGTCTGCAGACGTTCTTTGTGATTCTTGATCCATGCCTTCAGACCATCGGCTGTCAGTTCGTCGGATGGGCGTTCTGAACGAACTCGCGCCTCTGCCTCTGACATGTAATAATATCTGTCTATTGTTGAATACACCCGTCGAATTCGTACGTGCTAAGCGCACACAACCCTCTACACAGTCAATTCACAACAGACAAAGGCGAATCAAACATTCAAGCTAAGCCGGAAGCCGAAGCTCTGCTTCCAATCTTGATTTCGCATGTGCTGCAGAGCAGCAGTCCACGCTAGTTCTCCCCAGCTGCGATTCAGAATATGTGTGAACCCGATTTTTCGTTGGTGAGACACTTTCAAGCGAAGCGTATTATTGGCATCGGCTGCGTACTCTATTCCTGCTGCGAGCGTCGTATGCTTATTCTTGTGGATTTTTGAGGAGAGAGCCAAAGTAGTGTCTTAACGCAGCATGCGAGTCACATGGAAGCCAATCTACTTTAGAAATGGCATACATGCTAGAATGCAGAGTTCTGGGCATAAAGGCTTATGTAGTTGCTGAAGCCAAATGACTCGGCCTGTGATTCCTTTTGTCCGATGCGAAGCTCCAATCGATTTCTGCTTGGACTGCTGAGATTTCTGATTTTAAAGAAGGCCTCCAACGCAAGTGAGTTGTCAAAACCTCTCCAATAATGTCCAAGCAGTCCTAAAGTTTCATTTTGGCGGGTGGCACGCAGATTGAACTGACGGTTTTTGTCGTGGTATCTCCAACCAAGTACAACTGCTTCCAGTTGTTTCTGATTCAGTCTGAGGATGCCGTACGTCGTGGCGTTGCTGGTCTCAGGTGTAATCCACGATTGTGCAAGCAAACTATGAATTTCTCCGTCGTAATCTGTCTTCACAAGGAAACCCGGATTGCTTGATGATGTGCTGCGAATGGCAAAGTCGTTGGTGGAGGTGGCTGATGAGTCTGCAGACTCTTTCTATAGGTCCATATTGGCTTGAAGAAGAGTTCCGTCGACTGAGGTTGAATGGAAGCGGTAATGCTCATGCCCGTCGTAGTCTTCCTCGATGATGTCCGTGAGCTTTGTTGGAAGGAGGCCAATATCCTCTTCAAGATAAGAATCTTCCTCCAAGTCCATAGCTGACAATTGAAATATAAGTATGCTCAACACAGATGTTATAAGGGGCTGTGAAGGAATATAGGGTTCAGAGCGACACGAACATCACTCAGTTGCCTCCACGGAGACGGAGGACGAGGTGGAGGGTGGACTCCTTCTGGATGTTGTAGTCGCTGAGAGAGCGACCGTCCTCGAGCTGCTTGCCAGCGAAGATGAGGCGCTGCTGATCGGGAGGAATGCCCTCCTTGTCCTGAATCTTGGCCTTGACGTTCTCAATGGTGTCACTGGACTCAACGTCGAGGGTGATGGTCTTGCCGGTCAGGGTCTTAACGAAGATCTGCATTGTTCTTTCAAATTGATTATACTCTTTTGCCGCTTCCCCACACATTTATAGATTTTTCTTATGTATTCTGATCGTCATGTCAATAGCATCGGTAATCGTCAGAAGCATTCTCCGTGCCCGTTTCTTTTCAGCCGTGCACCAACTGTTGGTAGACTCTCTATTAGAACGTAATCGTTCGTCAGGTTTTGATTTTTCAAGTCTCTACCCTTCTCTTTTCTCTTTTTTTATATAAAAATCTTTCGATACCGATTAAACCTGCATAGATCGCAATATTGGCCACAGACTGTCGTTTTGATCCTCTTTCGACTGTAGCTGTTTTATGCTCTGGAGTGCATATGCTTGCAGCATTCGTTGTCAGTTAAATTTCCGTTGTAGTGCGATCTTTAATAGCTATTGGTGTTGGATGTTGATTGTTCTACCTTATGGCATCCCAAACGACCCCCCCCCCATCCCTAACCACCCAATAAATCAAGGCGAGTGGTTAATGAATATTTGACAACTGCATACTCAATTAATCGATAGTGAATATATTCGTGTCTAGCTATAAAACATTCTTCAGTGGCGACCCCAATATCTCCGTTTTCTGCTTCATCTCCTAATTTATGATTCGGAGTCTGCTTTTGGTTGCTTCGCAGATGACACCGCCATCTTTTAACAGGAAACAGCTAGCTTGGGAGTTGCAACTGGATCAGTTCCTTCGTTCTTCGACTATAATAAGTTTCAAATCGCCTGATTTTCAAATATCGATGGGTGACTTCTGGAAGCCGACGGCAGAAATGTACACCTCCCTCATTGAAAGGCCGAAGATGGCCGAGAAGCTGCTGATTAAGCCGCCCTTCAAGTACATCTACGATATCTTCGCGGAAACCACGAAGGTCACGAACTTCGCCAAAGGTAACTCGCTGGAAATTCAGGCCTGTACACCGGCGACGAGCTCACTCAGGAGTACTACGAAACCAAGGAGAGGAAGATGGCCTATCTCCAGAAGATGATTGATTTGGTGGAGCTCATGAGTAAGGAGCAAGTGGCAGCCAAGCCAGGAAAGATAGTGGCGGGTCTCGAACCTGAACTCACCAATATCCTTTTCCAGCAGGTGTACAAACTGGCCACCAGCGGCCAGAGCTCAGACCCTTTCGTGAAAAAGGTATTGACTGGCGGAAAGGGCGAAGAAAAACCAGCTGAGAAGCCAGTAGAAAAACCAAAGGCGCCCCCAGCAAAGGAGTAGAAGGCAGACTCGAAGGACAAGAAGAAGCCGGAGCCCGTGCCGGAGAAAAAGCCAGAGCCGAAGGTGGAGCCCAAGCCATAAGTGAAGAAGGGAAGCACCCTTAAGGAGCAGGAGCCGGCTCCCAAGATCGAACCTCCCCCCGAAGAGAAGAAGGTCGTACGACCACCTTCTGCAAAGAAGCAGCCGAAACAACCAGAACCACCCGCAAGACAGCAGCCTTCTCAGCCGGCAATTATCGACGAAGACGAAGCCCAACCCCGACAAGCTCAAAAACCCGCCCAGAAGAAAGAGATCCAAGCAGCCGAGTACAGCAAGAGGGTGCAGGAAGCCATGGAACAGGAAGAAGCGGCGGAACCCGAAGCAGCTCGGAACGAATAGCCCGAGCCGGCCAATAAGATCCAAATGGGCAACCTACGCAAGAACAAGAAGGACAGCACTCGCATCGAAAAGAGCCCTATTTCGTCTGGTGGTGAGCTTTCCGACAAGGAACTGGAGATGCTGAAGGGCATGATTCAAAACATCTGCCAGAACAGCACGCCACTGGGCAAGTCGATTGAGTTCGTAAACGATGACATCGAATCGATGAACTCAGAGCTGCTTTCGTGGCGCAAGCAATATAACGTACGACAGTGGCGATGCAGGATTCGAAGATCAAGATGCAGAACGAACTCAAGATCACTGAGGACGCGCTGGTGCCGCTGTACGACAAGCTGGCCGAAATCGACTAGCAAATTAAGGACCAAAAGGGGAAGATCCAGAACATGAAGACCCAGATCATCAAGAACCAGTCCACGATCAAGTCGCTTCTCTATTCGGTCGTCACCACCAAGTCCTGATTGCTAGCGCAGTTAATCGATTGACAAACGGGAGGGCGTGCCTCTTTACTTTGTGCTCCCACGGCTATTATTCAATCGTTACTATAGAACATGGAGAGGGCAACTGCAGAACTGCATGAGCCGGACAAGATCGAGGAAATTATTGGCCTCATCAACGACATGAACAACTTCTACTACGAATAGGAAAAGGTGCCGGCGCTTCCGCAGCTGAAGCCTCTTTCCAGCCTGCGGATCAGCAATTCGACCATAGACGCGAATGCAGCGTGTGTCACCAACGGCACTTTTGTAAGGCCCCTGCAGCAGAAGAACACGACGCTTGAGTATCGCACGCTGGTATTCAAACCCTGGTCGGGCATAACCACCAAGAACGAGTGCGAATACACTACCGTCAAGGAAGAAAACCAGCCCGAGGAGCGGATTCGCGAGGAGGAAAACGAGTAGGACGATAAGTAATCGGCGAGAGAGGGCATTGCGCAATCGCCTCTGCCTACAGAAGAAGCTGCCTCCAAGGGCTACTTTTACCGTTTTCAGAGCAGCTATGTACGGCTGATACGCTAGCTGCTCGAAGAAAACGGTTTCCGGGAGGCCAGCGAATCGAGCCACAACTGGACGATGTTCTGGAGCTGCACTCCGTTTAAGCTGGAGGTGTACGACCAGCTGCTCCCCTATCAGAAGGTACGGCACGGGTCAACTAGCGTAGGTCAATCATTTTCCGAACTCCTTTCAGATCACCCGCAAGGACCTCATGAACAAGAACATCTCAAAGATGCAGATCCGCCACGGCTACAGTCACTTCAACTTCCTGCCCAAGACCTACATTCTGCCTCAGGAGCTGCCGCAGCTCGAAGATGTACTGTCTTGTTGTACGCAGGACTTTCGAAAGAACAAACGCGTATATATCGTCAAGCCGCACAACCGCTCGCAGGGCAAGGGCATCATCGTCACCGACGACTTCGAGGTTATTGCCTCGCGGCTCGACAAGTACTCGCAGCTGGTGGTCAGCCAGTACATCGATAACCCGCTGCTCATCAACGGCTTCAAGTTCGACCTGAGAATCTACGTGGGAATCACCTCGGTGTACCCACTCCGAATCTACGTCTACGAGGAGGGACTTGCCCGCTTCGCCACGGAAGCCTACTCCAGCGACCTCACTGGGGAGAAGCGTGCCTTCCGGCACCTCACGAACTACAGTGTGAACAAGCGCAACGAAAACTTCGTTCCGAGCGCGACCGGAGAAGACGACTACTACGGCAGCAAGTGGAGTCTCACTGCGCTCAGAGACTTCATCGATTTTAACATCGGCAAGGCCGAAACCACCGAGCTGTTCGAGCGCATCGACGACCTCGTTATCAAGACCCTGCTGTCGATTGAGAACATCCTCTTCAACGGGGTCAGCAGCCATGTGCCTTACATCAACAACTGCTTTGAAGTGCTCGGCTTCGACGTGCTGATCGACAATACGCTAAAGCCGTGGCTGGTTGAGGTCAACCACTCGCCCTCAATGAACACCGATAGTCCGCTGGACCTCAAAATCAAGGGCAAGATGATCGCCGAGATGTTCACCATGATCGGAGTCGTCCCAGAAAACCAAAGGTTCGTGAACTGTAACCACCTTCGTCATGAAACCAGCCGCTACGTCAACGTGAGGAACACCGGTGGGCGTGGCGACTCAGTCTTCGACAAGTTCGTCCTGAAGGAGGCCGAAAACGAGGAGACGAGGTGTGGAAGATGGCGGAGGGTCTATCCCAACGCTGACAGCTTCAAGTACCGGCAGTTCTTCGAAAGCGACCGCTACTTCAACGCTCTGCTGAGGGACTCCTACTTGTAAGAAGTTGATTGACGCAGCTATAACGGCTCGATCGCGACATAAAAGAGTTCGGCGTCGACGGCCATGACCACCATCCACCGATCCACCAGCAAACCGAAGAGCCGGAACATTCGTGTGCTGAAGAAGAGGGACGTCCGCACCTGCAAGAAACTGTGATGTTAATGCTGCGATACTGAGTCAACGTTAAATAGCGGGAACGGTCAAGCAGCAGACTGCTTCTTAATCTTCTTCATCCTCTTCACTTGCGTGGCGGCGGGCTACTCCGACTGGCTCTGCAGCTTCTTCTGTTTTGGCTTTTCAGCCTGCTCGGGTTGACTGGGTTTCTTCTTGTCTTTCTTTGGTTTTTACTCTTGTTCCTGTTCCTGTTCCTCTTCGACTTCGATGTCGCCCGGGGCAGGCTCGTCCTTTTATTCGGGCTTCCTTTCGCCGTTGGATATCTTGACCAGCTTGGCGACGTAGAAGCCGTCCATGTTGACGATGTGTGGGTATATCCTGCGAGTCATTGTCAAATGAGGATGGTACCGCTTTTCCACGTACTTCGTGAGGCCGGGCTCGCCCACCTCCAAATCCATTTCCACCAGCTTCACGAATCGCTTCTTCAACGCGTAGTTGACGACTTCTTCGTTTTCTAGCGGCGAGATGGAACAGGTGGAATACACGACGACTCCGTTGGGCTTGCAGCAGTCGATCGCGGCAAGGATCAGCTCCTTCTGCAGATGGGAGTGCTTCTGAATGTCTATCAGTAGCTTTTAGGCCTTAATCGAGGGATCTTTGGAGATGATTCCGAGACCAGTGCAAGGAGCGTCAAGCAGCACTCGATCGAAGTTGTTCATTACGTGCGTGATCTTCCTTCCGTCGTAGTTCGTCACTATCGTATTCGATATTCCGAGCCTCTGCACGTTAAACTGTAGCGCCCTAAGCCGCTCCTTTTTGCTGTCGTTTGCGACTATCACACCCGAATTCTTCATCGTTTGAGCGATGTAAGTCGTTTTGCCGCCCGGCGCCGCCGCCATATCGAGCACTCTTTCTCCCGGATGAGCATCCAACGCGATCACTGGCAGAAGCGAGGATGCGCTCTGCAGCATATAATGTCCAGCGAGATACTCTGGGGTTGCGCCTATCGGCACCCGCGATTCGTAGATCTTGATTCCCACCTTGCTCCACTCTGCGAGCGGGTCCAGACTGACACCTCTCTGAATGAGTGCCTGCCTACATAAGTTGTAATGAGTACGCGAGCTCTTTGCGTCGAGTTTTGAGAGTGTTGACTCTGATGGTGAGAGGACGCTGGGACTCGTTCGCCTCGATCAACTGTACCATTTCATTGGGGTTGAGGAAGGTGAGGAAATGATCGATAAGCTCTTCGTTGTAGTCGTAGTAGGTGCGGATATAGCCCTTTAGTTCGTTGATATAGTGTTTGCGGTTCTTTCCGGCAGCGAGCCTCGAGAAGTTGCTGAGGATCTTCATTAGGAACTGATCTTACGGAAAGAGTTTCTTGGATCTTTGTGTTGATGATGCTCATCGATATGTCCTTGTTGGCCTTACCCTGAACAATATCAGCTTCCGGATCGGCACCGTCCAACTGTCCTTATTCTGGTTGCTCCTACTGGTGTTCCATTTCCTGATCTTCCTACTGGCCTCCCATATCGTCGTCTCCCGCGAGATCTTCGTCTTATATCTCTTGCTCAATCTGAGCGTAGTCTTCCTCAGGCGACTACTCGAGCGGCTCTTCTTCTGCTTCTGCTGGCTCCTCAACGACTTCTTCACGGAACTTGTTCTTGTTCTTCTTGCTCTTCTTCTTCTTTTGGTTGATGATGTTCGCTTCCATGTTGTCAGGGTCGAACACTGGAATGTCTTCATCATTTTCGTACACCGGGAACTCCTCTTCCTTCGGCTCGCGCTTGGCCTTCTTCTGCTACTTGCCGGCCTTGTTGGTTGGCACGCGTGACTGTTCCGTCTTCTTGCCCATTGTTGAAAGCCAATTATTTGTATGATAGACTCAACACTAAGAATTATCAAGTAGGGAGATCTCTTGGACCATCTCTTCGGTGAGCCAGTCAAAGATGTAGCTCGAAAGAAGCAGCTGCACTTCAAGCATTTCCTCGAAGCAATAGTCCCACTAGTGATGATCTCGATTGTAGTCTTCGCGGATGCTGAACAGCAGATTCTGCTAATCGATAAACTCACGATTGGGCATGCGTCTGTCCAAGTTGCCCAGATGATAGCTCGAAATCTCCTTCACTCTTTCCTTTGTTTGCACGAGCTTCAACTTTAGGTTGTCCTCAGTGACTCTTTCGGTTGTTCTTGTGAAGCTTCTTTCCCACGGATAAGGCTTGCCACGAACACCGTAGACTCTAATCAGTTCCATTTCTTCGGTGAAGCAGTCGAGCAGCGACTTATTATGAACCGTAAGGACTCCCTCTATGAAGTTGACGTATTTCTCCTCTTCCTTGGACACCTTGAACCACTGCTTTTCGAACAGCTTCTGGTAGTCGAAGAAGACTGTCTTCGGGAGAATGGACTATGTGCAGTACTAGCTATCCTGACTCTCCACGTCATCAGCATCGTCGAAGTCGTCTCGCATGAACCTGAGAAGAGTCTTCGGATCCACTCCAGCGATCTTGTTGAGGTTGTGCACGATCTGCTTCTGGTGGTACTCCATCAGGTGATCGATCATGCCGTCGAGATAGCGATTGATCGTAGTCTTGCTAATTTTGATTCCCGGAAGCGATTTCTTCTTTTTCAGCTGCTTGATGTGCTTAACGAACTCTTCAGAAAACTCGTTGATGAGCATGTCCACCATCTGATTGACGATGGTTTCGCGAATATCCGCTTTACCTTCCGGCTGTTTCGGCTTGACTAGTTCTTCGGCATGTGGTGAAGACTCAGGCAGCACCACCTACTATTCCTTGACTTCGGTATAGAATCGCTCGCTTGAGAGAACCGTGCAGATCTCATTCTAGAGAGGAGCCTTGTCCAGTTTGAGCTGTTCAGGCGGGCTCGAAACAATCGCGTGCCCCTTCCGAATCATCAGTTTTTCGTGGAGCTTGGATTCGCAGCTGCTATTCTGACCCTCTTCGCTGCCAAACGAAAATATTTTACGATACATGCCGCCAAGAAGGCACTTGTCAGAGAGCGAAGTTGTCAGGCTAAAGAAGTTCGGTCGAGATAGGTCCTTCGGTTGCTTCCTGGACTTTTTGGAATCGAGAACCATAGTCCTGTAGCTATCCACGAATTTCAGGATGCTCGCTTGCTGCCTGGAACTTGGTAGGCTGCTTTTGCTTGAAGCTGCAGACACATCTTCGCTTCTCGAATAAAACGGAGGAGGCTATCTTGGCGAGCCAGTGTATTTGATAGAAGGCGTAAACAGCAGTGGTACGATTTGAGCATCTTTGTTTGGGGTTTCTTTGCTGCTACTATCTAACCTTTCAAAGCTCCGTTCCTGAATTGGCTACGGCAGAGAAGGCGCGGCCTTTCTGTGAGGAAGCTGGTTTAATGTTCCTGCCTTCTTAGGAGTGAGGAACTGACCAATAATGTTTTTTACCTTGCTCTGTCTCCAAAGCCGTTGAATTAGAATGACTGCGCAGACTAGCCTTTTCTCGCTGAGCTTAAGAGTGGGATATAGACTCTCCACTTTGTTCTTGATCTGCTCTCTTAAACAACGTAATGCTTATGCCTTTCCCTTCTTGTAAGGAACAGCGGTTGGAAGCAGCCTCCCGGAGACCTTCTTGAAGCTATTGTTCTTGAGAGTCTTCGACTTGACGATTGAGCATTACAGCTCCTCGTCTGAAACTTCAGTGATCTTTCGCTGTTCGTTCGGCAGCATCACTTTGTTAGGCGCTGCAAACTCACTGAGCATATCGGTATAGGGAATCTCGAGCTTCTTCTTTGGACTTCTCAGTTCGAGCAGGCTCGTTGGGTTATTCTTTATTGCGTCGGAGTGGGACCTTAAAGATCGGGGAGTATTCAACGAAGAGGGAGTGAGCGATGACCGCGGTACTTCTTTTTTCTTTTTCATCGTTACTGGCTTCTTGGATTTTTTCTTGGGTTTGGTTGTGGGTTTCACTTTCGGCGTCTTGCTCGATTTGCAGCTATCCAGACTGTTGAAGGCACTTCTGACGACCTCGAGATTCTTTCGGCTGGTGAATCGATCGCTGCAGGATTTGTTATGCCGCTGGCGACTAGCCTATCGCTCGGCGACTTCCGCAACTTTAAATCTCTTGCCCATCTTTCGCGCGGCAATTTCTTCGAATTCCTCCGCCCATATGCTCTTCAGCTCGTACTCGTGTCTGTTCTCTTCGTTCGTGGCGAAGGTCTGCTCCTTAGTGTTGATATTTTCCAGGCTAGTGGTATACGCGGAACTCACATTGTTCGTGGTGTACTCTTCCTTGAGCTATTCATGCTGGCTCTCTCCCGGACGGAACGAATTACGCTCGGCGTACGGGTTGTCGCCCTCCTCTATCTTTTTCAAGAGTTTCTTGAGGTTTGCCTTACCTCTTTCCAGCTTGTTTTGGCTCGTCGGCAGAGAAATCGGTGGTACTGTTGTTTTGCTCTTCGCTGAAGATTTGACGGTGGTGGGTTTACGTTCGGAAGGTCGCACCTCCGGTGCAGTGGACTTCTTTCGCTGCATCACTCAAATAGCTATGCAGCTGTTTATCGTTTATTTATTATTGTTTATAAATCAGTCGGTTCGTGCAGTAGCTGATAAGCTAAAGCAGTGGCTACGGTTTCGGAACAAACTGGGTCGTTGGCTGCTTCGAACAGTTTCGGCCGAGGCGATCGGTAGTGCGAGAACGGCGCAATTCGCCATGCCGGAAATGGTGAGGCGAGTCCTCGGCGGAGCGACGAACGGGCGGCATCGTAGCCTCGACGACGGCGTGCGAAAACTTGACGACGCAACGCTTCAACGACAAATCCGATTCATATATAGCTTGGTCATTCCTTCTCCTCCTTGGATTCCTTCTTGTCCTTCACTTTCTCCTCAGAACTCGAGCTTCTCTTTCTCTTCTTGTCCTTGCGATCCTTCTTTGTTTTCTTGGACTTCTTCTTTCTCTCCTGTCTTACTTGCTTAAATATACCTTTCGATCGGAGTCTCTACTGTCCACAGAGTCGCTGGAACGCGACTTTGAACGGGAGTCATCGCTCGAATTGGAGCGTGAACGACTGTCCGACGACTCACTGCGGCTTCTGAGTTAAAATGGCTGCTACCTCTTGCGGCGACGTCGATCTCTGCTGCGAGAACGATCCCGACCTCGCTTTTTCTTGCCGGCCGCCTCAACAGTCAGCCTTCGTCCCTCCACCTTCTTATCGTTCATCTGCTAGACGGCCTCTTCGGCATCGTAATAATCCTCAAATTCCTGAATAGAGCGCCTTTTACAATGAAGGAATAAGGGCCCTTGAACTGCACCTGAACGATGCGGCCGTACTCCTTGAACCAATCGCGGAGATCCTCTTTGGTGGTGTGCTTGCTATTGTAACCTTTCACGTAGATCTCGGAGTTGCGGTGTTTGGCAGACATGGGAATTACAACAATAACTTCTCGGACTTCGATTCTCGTATAAATCAAAGGCAAATGATAGCGGTCGCGCCTTCCCAAAACCGCCGCTGGAGCAGTAGCATAGTTTGTTTGAAATATTTTTGGGATGCACGAATAATCCCAGGGCTTTTCTGCTCATCCATCGCCCACCAACAATTCCGCGAAGCAACAACAGACACATTCGGATGGCTAAGTACTTCCATCCATGTAAAATCTTGGTTGCCGATACCGTTGTGATTGTTATAATGGGCCTGACCAGAGTAGCACAATTGGACGATCAGAATCGTTCGGTGGTGTGTTTAAAAAGGTGTTGTCTCACAGCTTCTATAATCAATAAATCGCATGCTTTATTTGAAGATTTCATTCGGCAAGGAGATTCACCTCCTCACCAAAGAAGCCAACTTCACTGATCTCATCCGCTTCATTCGGGAGAGCTTCAAGAACCTGCCTCCAGTCTTCGAAATCACCTACCGTGACGCAGATGGTGACAACATCAGCATCAGTAATGATGAAGATGTTCACACGCTCTATGCTACCAGCACCGAAAAGTTCGTCAAGATCACGATCGTTCCTGTGGAGGAAGAGGTTGCTGCTCAACCCGAAGTGGTCGCTCCTCCCAAGGAAGAGCCCAAGGCCGAGGTGCATGTTGAAACTGTCCCCGAAATTCAGCCTAAGGTTGAGGAACTCAATGTAAAGGTCGCGGAGGAAAAGTCACCTGAAGCGCCTGTTGAAGTGCCAGTCATTGAGGTTCCTGCTGTTCAGGAAGTCAAGCCTGTCGTTACTGAAGTTGTCAACGAACCCAAGGCTGAAGAAATCAAGGTCCAAGCTGAAGAGCCGAAGGAAGTGAAGGAGGAAAAGAAGGAGAAGTCTCCAGGAGAAGGCTGCCGCGGCAAGGGCTGGTGGCGTGGTCGTGGTGGCCCCAGCGGACACCATGGATTCCCTGGTTTTGGAGGATTCCCAGGATTTCCAGGATTCCCAGGATTCCCAGGAGCCCCACAAGGCGCTCCATGTCCACCAACTCATTTCCCCTTAGATGGAGTTCCGAAGAGTCAATCTGAGGATCTTGCCGGGGGCTGTTCATTCCCTGGAAGAGAATACTTCAAGGCGAAGATCGAGGCGTTGGTCACTCGACAGATTGACTCGCTGCTGCCTTGCATCGTGAACAAAGTCAGGATGGAAATCCAAGGCGAGAAGGCCGAAAGCGCTCCAGCCAACCCTGAAACTGTCATCCATAGCATGGTTCGATGCGACGGATGCGGAGTGTACCCGCTTGTCGGTATCAGATACAAGTGCACTACTTGTGCTGATTTCGATTTCTGCTCGAAGTGTGAAGCCGCGCTCGAACACCCCCACAGCTTCATTAAGATCAAGAATCCCAAGAACGCTCCTTGGCACATGATGCGGGGAAATAACTCCGGAGAAAGTCGAGGCTGCCATAAGCGCGGAGGATGGAGTGTCTTCGGTCACGTCGCTAAGTGTGCTTTCAAGCTGTGCAAGGCCTTTGGCGGCGAGCCCGAATCCTACAGGACTTTCATATAGAAGAACCCTGAAAAGAGGTTCCACGAACTTAAGGAGATCTACGCTCGCGAGAACAACATCAAGCCCGTCACTGAAGAACTAACTGAAGAACGGATTATCAGGCGATCCAAGAAGCTTGCCTTCCTCTTCAAGGAGCCTGCTGCCAACTACGTCGACTTTGTGAAGCAGCACCCAGAACTCCGTTGCTGGCAACTTGCTGAGATGATCAAGAACAACAAGGTTCCGAAGGTCGCCGAAGTCAAGACCGAGGCCAAGGAGGTCGTTAAACCTGTCAAGGTCGATGAGAAGGTCGAGGAGAAGATCGAGGAGAAGAAGGTTGAAGAGAAGAAGATCGAGGAGCCTGCTAAGGTCTTCGTCAAGGAGATTGCTGACGATGATCTGAACGTCAGCAACATCAGCGTTGGCAAGAAGGAGAGCGCAGCTGAGCCCATTGTCGAGGTGAAGGAGGAGATCAAGGTCGCTCCCGTAGAGGTGAAGGTTGCCCCAACAATCAACAAGCTGGACGAGAAGGAGGCAGACTATAAGCTCAAGCAGACCGTAATGGAGGGACTGATCGATATTGCTGGCCCCGAAAACGACTATCTCGAGTTCGTCCGCAAGAACTACAAGCAGGGAGTCGACGCCTGCCTGAACCTCTGGTACAATTGATCGTTGAATGAATCTTCAATTGTAAATTTCTCACAACATCGTTCGAATTACGATCATTCAGTAGCAGTCGCTCTTGTTTTGGTAGAGCTGGCTCGCCGGAGGTTGAATGCCCAACCGGTCGAAGTAGGATTGGTTGCCGGAGAAGTCGCTGATGTACGGAGAAACCGGGCTCTTCTGGCTGGGCTGAGTGAGCAGTTGAGGCTGGTAACCACCCAAATGGTAAGGTCCTGACTGGCAGTAGTTACCAGTATACTGTTGAGGCTGGGTCGATGGCTGGCTGTTGAAGTTGGCGGTCGGGTTGACGAAATTGTTATGTTGGAATAGCCGAGCCGACGGAAGCTGGAACTCGAATTGTGCCAGAAACTCCTCGTTGTTGGGAGGCTGCTCCGCCTGTACAAACTTCTCGCTCGCGCGGAACAGCTTCTTTTCGCAGAGTTCGTGCTCCTTGAGGTGGTACTTATAGCTGGCCAGCTTGTCACGTAAGTTGGCCAGCATACCCATCCGCCGATCTACGAGTCCCTCTAGGCATTCGGCATAGCCCAGGAACTCTTCGTTGGACTTGTCTTCCTGCAGGACGTCGTTGTAGAGGCGGAGTTCGTCGTTGTACAGCATCTTCTGCGCCTCGATGAGCGACTTATGCATCTCAAGCACTTCGATTTCCTCGCGCATGATGTAGTTCACAAGCGTCTCGAACTTCCCCGACATCTTCTCGACTTCAGTTTCGTGCTGCGGCTGCCACCCACGAAAGTCTTCGAGGATCTGCTCCCATTGCGAGTACTAGGATGGCTCGAGCAGCTGGTTTCCGGTTTCAGTCGTAAAGATCTGTGGGGGAGGCTTCGGTTTCTGCCACAGTTCCGAAAGGTGCCGCTGGATCTTGGAGTCTTGGCGTTGGTGGGGTTGTTGCGGAAGTCGCGCGGCATTGTTGAGGTTGTTGGTATTGTTGACGAAGCTCGGACGATCAGGCTTCTTCTTAACGACCTGGCTGGCATTGGTGGAGGTGTTCATAGTGCTCTGCTGCTGCCGAGCCTTCTGATATGCGCTCACGCCTCTTCGATCGTCCTTGTAGTGTTCGTTTTCATCGCGGTAGTTGCGTCGGTTGACTTTGGAGGTGATCGGATTGTTGTGGGTTTGAGAGGTATCTCGTTGACTTCTCTGCTGCTTGGACTAATCATCGCGGCGCACGTTATTCCGGGGCTGCACCGCAGGCGCAATTACCACGGACGGTACACTGTGAACGATCGGAGATTCTTCCTACCCATCACTGTTGATTTCTACGGTCTGCTTGTTTTCTCAATTAGCAATTCTGTACTCATCATGCGGGGCAGCATCAGTTCCTTCGCGAGCTGATCCTACTTCGAGACCGTCTAGCCACCACTTCCCTTCTTCAGTTCCTTCACACGATCAGCGTATCTAAGTGTGTTCAGCGTATTCTAGCAGGAGCTTGAATTGGGCGAGATGTTGCCAATCATCAGCGTACGGCAGAACCCCGTGAAGGAATCTTTGAGCACCATAGTGAGCTTGCTCCCTCGAAAAGGCGTGTGAGCCTTTCCACAATCCAAAGCTCGGATGCACTCCTTCAAAGCCAACAGCGACTTGTTAATTTCTGCTCCATCGATTCTTGTTTGCTTGCTCTGGTCGATAGTGTCGGCGCCTCTTTCGCACCCCGCTAGATCGATGAAGGAGATCTTTCCGAATAGCTTTTTTCCATCGAGCAGACTGATCTGCATGATAGCGTGCGACCGCGAACTGTCGGCATTAGTGCTGTTCTGCGAGGTGATTCTGACCGCGCTTCCTTGCTCAATGACTTGCATGAAGCTTCCAACGTTGCCGATCTTCTTCTCCGTCAGTCCGATAATGTTAACGTTCTGTTTGGCATCTTCTCTCGCCTGTAGGGTCTCTCGGTTGTTCAGCAAGTCGAACAGTTTGCCGCAGTAGATCTCGTAGAAGCTCATTGCCACGGTCAGGTGGCGAAACTCCTGCCGCTCCTTCAGGTCAAAGATGTCCTGCGCTCCGAGGATGTACATTCCCGCTGTCTTGCTCTGCGGGTCTCCGTTCATTGTGTAGGTCTTGCCTGAGCCGGTCTGCCCGTAGGCGAAGCATGTCACCTTGGCTCCCAGGAAGGCGCACTGCACTATCGGACGAACACATTCCGCATAGATCTACGTTGCGGTATAAGCTTACGTTTTCGTTGGTCGTGCTCTCGTCGAAGGCAGAGTCGAAGTTGAAGTGGTGCTCGTCGATGAACTTAGTGAGGTCAACCTTTTGTCTGGAATCGGCCACAGCATTACTTCTGCTCTCGCACAATCACTGAAGCGCCGGAACGCACCTCCACAACATCCGACTCTCCTCTCTGCTGCTCCTTTTTGTTTAGTGGGCGCTTGCGAACCACCACACGGATTTTGGGTTGGTCTTCAATGTTCATGGATGCCGTTAACCTCCGAATTTATTAATAGTGGGCGGCTTATCATCAGCCGTTTGGCGATTTGATTCGGCGGGTAAATCCTCGCTGTAGAAACAGAAGGCCGCTGACGCAATAATGAGGGTCGGTTATGGAATTCACATAAATTTATATCGAGCATGAATTCTGCGGTCGTGATTCCACAGGACGCTACCTATCAAACATCACCCACTTCGATGTCTCAAAAAGATGTTTTGGGGCGCTATGGTGCCACAGACGGCATGTCAAAGTTCTATCCCGGAGAGTCTTCGCACGGCAGCCTGAAGTGGGACAGCCGCAGCGGCAATCTCTGCGTTCGGACGACGAGAACGAAATTCGATACTAGCATTACGATGCAAGGAACCGGGACGGTAAAAAAAATAACACGGAAGGCGACAATCGAGGCCTCTCCAGATCGACATCGATAAGGAAGCAAGGGATAAAGCAGATGCAAGAGCCCCGCGGACTTCGAATCTGTCGCTTCAGGCCTAGCCAAGAGTATTGAGCAGCAGGTGCTAAACAAAAAGATGAAGGGACTGACGAAGGAGTGGGCTGAATAAAGAAATCAACTCAAAGGTTAGATAAAAAGGCTCTAATTTATTGTGAGGCAATGGGAGCTCCTGGACAAGCAGGCACAAAACCAAACCAAGGCGAAGTAGACAGTCGGAGAAAGCGCACCAACTCCCTGTGGATCTTCCCCAGAGCCATCCAGCAAACTTCCATAGCAGATGACTCCAGACCAGGAGGTGAAAAGATTGCAGGCGTTGCTCAAGCAGACCGAAGTCGAGCGAAACTAAGTGATGAAGGACATGCATCATATGTAGCTGGAACTCAAGAAGATTAAATGGATGCCCAACCAAACCCCTCGTTTCTTCCGCGAGGACAACCACCCCACCAGCCACAACACCTTAAACATCAGTGAAGGGCCTCGTAGCCAGCGAACCCACGCAATACCGCGAAGTCACCTCGGAAAGCCTCCGATTCGCAGACAGTCCGAAACCTAACAGCTTCACAGCCACTACCAGCGCTTGATTTCCGACAAGGACTACGAAATTGAGATGCAGCAGAGGCAGCTGACCAGCCTTCAAGAGGAACTCTAACAAGAAAGGCACGACACTATTACTTTGTTGGAGAGACGCACTTGCGAACTGAGGAAGGAAATGGATGTTCAGCGGCAGAATCACGATGCTGCTACGTCATAGCTCAAGTCGGCGATCGATCGGCTGAATGCAGAGCTGGAGCAGGAACAAAACAAAGCCATTTCCTACCAAAACTCTTTGAGTCTGAAGACCGAGCTGGTGCAGTACCTCGAAGGACAGATCCTGTCTCTTTCGCATGCGATCCGCCGAAAGGAACAGAAGCAGCACCCACAGATCAGCTCGGTGGAGGCCTTCAACCTAGTGGATACGAGCTTCGGCTCGAAGGCCAAGAGCACAACTTCGAATGGTATACAGACTGATCTGCCAATGCTGAGAAGAAATGACGAGGCAGTGCAGGTGAACACAGCCACGCTGGAGCGAGTGGGCTCCTCGAAGAATCTCAACGAAATGGAGAGGCTCAGCCGGAAGCTGTTGGAGATGAGCCAGCAGTTGCAGGAGAAGGATCGGTTGATAAGTTCGCTTTCGGGAGGCGCCTCCGATGCCGAGCATACGAAGCAGATCGAGCGGATCTGCAACGAAATGGTGCAGGAAAACACTCGGCTCAAGACGCTGATCCTCGAGGGAGCCGTTCCCGACAGCAAGTCTACCGACGATACCCGCATCCGCATCATCACCAAAGACATCAGCAAGTGCGATCTTAGTGCCATCACCAACCCCCTCCTGGTCAGGGAAATCAGCGAGCTCAGACTCTTCAGGGCTGCTGCCTCCAAGGAACTGTAACGGCTCAAGAACGAACTGGCGGAGAGTCGCAGCGTGTCGGAAGTCAACTGGTCCGAAAAGGACATGCAAAAGTCGCAGCTGAGCAGCCAGCAAGACCGCTTGCTGCGCAACAGCTATGAAGTGGCGATCAGCAACCTCAACAGCCAGATGAACGGGCTGCGCACAAAGCTGGAGGGTCTACAGCTGCGCTACGACATCAAGTGCCGCGAGCTCAAGGAGAAGGACGCCTTCGTTCGGAACGTGATTGTGACACGGGTGGGTCGCGACGCCAATACCAGCGACCTGCAGTACTTCAGCCACAAGCTCGACGAGTTCATGGCGAGTCCTCGTTCCCTCGGCCGCAATTGAGGATGTTTTCATTGAATCTTGCAGCAGTCGTCAGTGGACGGGCTTCTCGAAGAAGTGGTAGCCGGTGCCAGTGTGTTCCGCGGGAGGCACGGCGTGCGTGTACAGCTTGTCCTTGAGCTCGGAGGAGCGGTTTTCGGTGCACAGGTTGTTCACAGTGTCGGGCACCATGACCACTCCGCAGAACGAACATACCAGCTTAAAGTTGGCGAGCTGGCCCCTGAGCTTTTGGTTGAGTCTACGCTAGGAAGCTGCTATACTTCGACCACTCTTCGCATTCCTGGCTGGCCTCCTGGTGGAACTGCTCGACCACGCTGTTCGCCTGCGCTTTCTTTTCTTCGACGAGGCGCCACACCACCTCGTTCTTGAAGGCCACCACATCCTGGTTGGCTTGGCTGTTCTGCAGCAGCAGCTTCCTCTACGCCACTTCTCTGGGCAGGTCGTATGGGTACACCTCAATACTCGTCTTTATCGGCTTCGATATGAGGTTCTCAGCTTCCTCCTGCAAGTACTTCGTTCGGAGGAGAAACGGAATCATGCCTTTCGGGTTGTTCTAGGAAGGTGCCGAACTCTCGGGGTTCATGCTGGTCAGGTCGAAGAACTCGCTACCCATCGCATTGATGGCTTCGAGATCCTTCTGCAGTTCTGCCATTTCGTGATGCAGGATCGCCAGTTTGCTGCCGTAGCTGCCTCTCAGCCGGTCCAACGTCTCATTGTACTAGAGCTTCGTGAGCTTTTCAATGCCGTACTTGTTGTATCGGATTTCCTCGCAGGTTTGGTTGAGTGCTTCCATTTGGCGAGTGATGGCGTCCCTGCGATTGATGAGCCCGCCGCAGACCAGTTCATTCAGGTACAGATAGCGAGCCTTGTAGCATTCCTCCAGCTTGCTGACTCTGTGCATCTGCGAGTTATGCGGCCCGTACACAGTGCAATTCTGGCAGCCGGGTTGCTAGCAGAGTTCGCAGAACAGAATGTTCTTCTCTTTATGGAGCTGGCAGATTCTGCATTCCAACTACACGTACGACTAATCGATGGGCGGCTGCGACTGCAGAAAGAGAGGAGGCTTGAAGAAGGAGATGTCCATCTGGGATTAGTTAAGGTCGGACTTGGACTTGTTGTCCTTTTCGACCTCTGCCTTTGACGATTTCTTTTTTTCTTTCTTGTCGGCGACGGTGCCCTCCTTTGACTTCTTGGACTTCGTATCCTTCTCTTTGGAATCCTTTGGCGGCTTGCCTTTGGAGCTGGCTTTATCGCCTTTTTTGGGTGAGCTACTCATCGTTATTCAAATAACTACGACATGGCAGACTAGGAAAAGGAAAGCAATTACTCAACGGTCTTCGAACATCAGAACAAGCTGCTGCAGGAACGCAACGAAATGCTGCAGCACGAAAACGAACGGATGTTGTGCGAAATTGAGATGCTCCATGTCGAGTTGGAGCATCTTCGAGGGCAAGTGCAGTCGAAGAATACTGAAACTGGCAAACGTGAATACGATGTGCTTGGGGACAGGCAGACCCATAGAAGAAACGGCAGCACGCGAGAATAGTACGAATAGTTGATAACATTGCGAGTCTAGCGTGATCAACTTCACACGTTGTACTCCGAAAGATTGGCTGTACTGCGCAGCAAAGCAAGCAAAGCTAAAGTTAGTCCTTCGATAAGAGATGGCTTGGGACTGCTAACAAGCATGGAGAGTTCCAGCTGCTTCCTGGGAATCGTCCGCGGACTCTTTGATTTGGCTGAACGATGCCTTGACGCTTCAAATTCCTTGGAACAACGGCAGAGCGAACTGACTGACCGGTAAGTTTTGCTCCGCCTGGAATAGGAACGCCGAGCAGTTAGCAACAAAGAGAATAGCAGGGTGCTGGTTGTTCGTGATCCCTAATACATCGTGCAGTAAACGCGCTGGATCACCAAGTTCGAGGACGAGTTCAGGATCGTTAAGAAGTTCTACGAGCAGCTTATTGACAAGGTAGTTAAGCGCGAGCAGCACCGACAGCTGCGACCGACCGTGCATACCATTCTGCTCCGGTATGAACAGCTGGAACTGCGCAAGCTCGAAATGTACAGGCTGGCGGTGCGCATCGACAACGAGGAAAGGGAGTACCGCGTGAGGCTCGGCAAGGGCACTTCCATGGAGTCGCTGCGCCTCTCCACCGCCAAACTGGTGGAGTGCCTGACTTCGGAAGAGCGCTAGCTGAATCGGCTGCGGAGCGAAATTGGCGAGCTTCTCGAGCGGCTGTGATAACACGCTACTATCGACATGCATATCACTTGGGAGCGGTTTCGGCGAAGCGCTTGTAGAGCTTAGCGACTTCATCCACCTGGCAGAGGCGGATGCCGAAGCTGCGAATTTCGGCTTCGATTTCCTTGGGGTCTAGCTTGCGGCACTTGATGAGTTCCTTCAGTAGCCCAATTATCATGCGCGCGAACTTGCTCTGCGCGACTTCGTCGGTGAGTGCCTCGCACTTCTCCATGGTCTTGATGCAGTAGTAGTTGACGGTCGTGAACGGCACGTCCCTCTCAACAATGAGCTTGCGCATGCCTTCCAGGTTGCTCTTGGTGAGTTCGAGAGCCACGAGCTTGTCGTAGAGGCCGTTCAGCTCGGTTTACGGCATCACCTACAGCACATACATCGCTGCCATGGGGTTACGCGAAAATAGTCCGCAAAAGTCGCAGCCCTCCAGAAGCTCCTTGAAGCGGCAAGGACTGCCGTTCATCAGGGCCAGTAGTTCCGTTGTTTCTTCCTTGCTTAGCGAAATCTCGCAGGCTTTGCGCAGCTGTTCGTTGACCCGCGAGGAGTTGTCCCACATCACGTCTGTTATGATTCCCGGAGCCACCCAGTTCAGCTCGGAGTGTTCTATCGGCAGGAAACGTGGCTGTGGTCGGAGGAAGCTCGCTCCGAACCCATTCCATACAAACTCCTTGCTTGGAAGCCGCTAGATCTTGACGGGTTGTTCCAGCATAGCTGCCCCCATCACGGCAGGAAAGCTCGGTATGATTGCTCTTACTTAGGCCGCGAAGCCTACGGGCATCTAAATGACTGGCTGTTTACCTTCGGCAGCGCATCCATTACCTGCCTCCGAAGAAGATGAAAGCGCTAGCTCACAGAACCGCTTTCCTTCTGGAGTTCGTATTGTTCAAGGAGGTGGGGAAGGCGTGCTCCCGCGAACTAAGTATAGCAAGTCTACTGATACTTTGTCCCTTTGGTCCAGTACAAGTACGTCGTGCAGCAGCATCCGCTCGAACGGCTCCGATGATCTATCGAACAGCCAAAACAGCATCACGGCGAAGGGGCTCTGGGCGACGTCCTCATTGAGTGCGCAGTCCAGCAGCAAGAACAGCCCCACCAGACGCTGCTGCCGAGTCAGAAGCTTTCTTAGCGAATTGGTACGTTGAGCAGGAGGAGCTGCAGGATGGCGCAGACCAACCGGAAGCAGGAGTTGGGTACCTGGAGTCTGCCGCAGTCCACACGAAAGGCCTAGCAATACTTCTGAAGGTTGTCGTGGCGGGCGTCGAGGACGGCATAGAGACCCTCGAGCTCCGGCTCGCTGAGCATTATAATATATCGACTGGCGGTTGCTGGCGCCGGTCAACTGCGCCTCGCAATCGCCTCTCCCGCAGTTATAATGCATTAGATGATCTCTACATAATTCCTGTGCGAAATTTGCTTCGGGTAGTTCGCTGAAGGCTTCTCGGTGACGAGGTGTTAACACCGGTACTGCTCGGAGTGCTGTCAACGGCACATCCGACAGGGCGTGGATGCATTTTCACGGGTGGGCTGTCCCAGCGGAAGTGCCTGCAACGGCGGCGAATTGGACCAGTAAAGCATTCCGTTTCGGTTGCTGGAGCCTGCAGTGAAGGTGCGGTTCGCTAAGTACAAACGATTCCAGTACTTCCAGCGAAACCCAACGCTGCGCAGCTGCAAAGTAGAGGAATGTCTAGGCGAGATCAACCTAAGGAGCAGAGAGCTCAGCTGCAGCGAGTGCCACCGCAACTACTGTCCGCGGTGCCTGGAGTTCACGCACGAAGGCAACTGCTCCGAGCAAGAAAGCCAAATGATGAACGCGCTAAACTATAGGAAGTGCCAGCAGTGCCACATCTACGTGGAAAAGGTGGACGGGTGCAACTACGTTAGCTGTCCCTGCGGCAACCACTTCTGCTACACGTGCGGTGCACCCTGGGCCAACGATCCCTGTAGACTAAGGCAGTTTGTGATGCGGCAGGAAGAAATCCGGACGATCCTACGGCAGACCCGCTTCAACAAGCACTGCGAAAGTGGCTTCGGCTTTCTGCGAATTGTCATGATAACGACACTGCAGCTGCTGCTTATCCCGTTATGGGTCTTCTTCGCAGCGCTCCTGCTGCCTGCGCTTGCTATCGGCCTGGTGGTGGGACTGTACGCGGTGCTCTCGCCGCTGATGCTGATCTTCGTGGTGACGGTGATGCCGGGCTGGAGCAAGAAGCACATTATCGTGATAATCTGTATCGTGGTGCTGTACCCGGTGGTGGCGGCGCTGATGCTGTTGCTGATGGTGCTGTTCGTGGTGTCGTACTTGTGCATTCGTGACCGCTTCGAGTACCATCACGGCATATACGACCCCATCATCGAGCTGGGCCTCATGTACGTCATTTGGTTTCTGAGCGTGTTCAAGTCGATCGTTGCGATGTGACGCGGCCGGCAGCCCTCTGCGATGATAATGAATGGCTATTACTGCCGATCGAACTGAATATTTCTTTCGAGCGCATAATCGATGGAGGTTGAGGAAGAACGTCTCGTGGAGAATCTGAGCAAGGAGGAAGAACTGGTGCTGAAGGAGAAGCACGCCAACAACCTGGTCGTGAAGATTCGCAAGCTCTGCTGCGAGGTAACGCCCATCTTCGAGAACGACGATGAAGAGGGCGCCTTCGAGATGGAAACCGAGCGGGATACCATGGCCCAGCTCATCCGGGAACTCGACAAGATGGAAATAGAGTGAGAACTATCCAACCGTGACCTACTTATGCAGTTTCGTTGTTGTGCCGTCGCAATCAAATTGTGATTGGCTGGTTGGAGGTGAACGCGAGTTACCCGCCGCGCTGAAATGTCCATTCAACCGGTGGTTTGAGGCTGCTTTTGATTTATTGACCTCGCAACTCCTTTTGTAGAGGGACGAAAATCTCGCATAACAGCAGTCGCTTCAATTCATAGCTTAGTTGAACAAACGCAGGCATTCTAAAATTGTAAGCTGACCACACTGCCGGCAAGCATGAATCATTTGTACGGTGATAGCGTCTTCAGGAGGTCGCCGACGTCGAACACGTTGTAACGTTCCGCGACCGCCAAAAACCGATAGAACTCTCGCAACAGCAAAGGGTTCGCCTTGCTCAGGTCGCAGCCGCTCATGGGCTGCACCACGTCGTTCTTGATGACCGCAGGATGGTACTCCTCCTGAAACCACTTCCTGACTTCCTTTTCGCTGGTCTGGTCGACCATTGCGAACGACACCAGCATCTCCGAGAGCTGGCCCTCGAATTTCACAAGTGTGATGTTAATGCTTCGCAGCGCCATATCCGAAAGGATCTTCAAGGCCCGCCGGAGATCGCGGAAGTAGTCGAGAGTCTTTTCCTCAATGGCAATGCCCGAGTAGTCCTCTGCGAGAATTCTTTCAAGGGGATAGTTGACGGAATCCAGGTAGTAGAGGTGCGGGTCGGTTGGGTCATCAACCACCACAAGTGTCCAGTGCACGGTGATGCCCAGCAGAATGAAGATTCTGCTGAGTTCTCTGTTCTTGAATCGGGCCAAGCATTCTTACAGGCGCTTGAGCGATTCCTCGCTGTTCTGGATGTAGCCTGAGTAAGTGCCGTCCTACCAAAGCCGAAGTTGAACTCCGCCAGCGGGTGTCCCCTGAGTTCGGGGATGTCTCCGCAGTTGTTGATGATGAGCTCGAGCTGGTGCCGATGCAGCTCTCCGAACCTCTTCAGTTCGTCGACCTGCTGGGGGTCCTTGATTCTATCGATGAGGAACTGCTGCAAGCGGAAGTAGTTCTGCGCAAACAGCTTCTCCTCCAACAACAGCTACGGGTGGTTCAGGTCGAACAGCATTGCTGAGGACAGTGCGTGGAATCCGCAGAGATTGGGCATCTTCTGGGAGTACACCTGCAGCTGGGTCATTGTCGGGGAGATGTGCTTGACTGATTGATAGGTATGCTTCACCAGCTCTTTCTATTTCGATACGGCCTTGAGGTAGTGCCAAAGCGAGCTATCCTACATCTCGAAACCAAGTACAACTGGCACACCCGCAACCAACTATACAAAGCCACTGACTGTCAGATTCCGAGCAGGTGCAGAATTGCTCCGACCACGAACAGCGCGATCGAAAGGTACAGCATCCCGAAGTTCGACGCTGGCTTGGCGATTGGTTCGGCCGGCGCGAATTTGGGCATCTCACTCTCTTCAGGCTATGGTCTGCTCTCGCGTTCTTTTTCTGGAAGTCGCTCAACTGCAGTATTCGATTTGGACTCTTCCCTTTCCTGCGGTATGGCTTCGCTGCGGTCGCTGCTCTTCTTGAGCTTGAGTTCGCGGATCTTGGACTCCTTCTTTTCCTTGAGGTAGGCAGCTTCCTCCGAGAGGTTGGCCTTCATGTTCTCCAAGTAATTTGCGGGGATCTCCAGCGGAGCCACGTTCCTATCGAGAATGTCTCCCTCGACGTGCCAGTCGAGCGCCTTGGTGACCTTAACTATCACTTGCTTGCTGCATAAACACACATTTTACAACAGCAGTTACTCTTCGAAGGGAAGGATGACCTTAACATAGTTCTTGGTATGGCCCACCAGCGAAGTGACTCCCTTGTTGGTTTCCTTTTCGTTGATCCACACGCGGTATTCGCCACCGACCATCCGACTAAACTTGTCAATCGAGTGGAACACCTTCGTAATGCGGGAAGAGCGTTCCTTCACAATGTTGGTGGGCAGCTTTTCCATCTTGGCGGCGGCAGTGCCCGGACGTGGGTAGAACTGACTTATGTTCACCACCGGCAGCTTGTACTTCTCGATGAGGTGGACTGTCTCGTCGAACTGCTCGGCCGTCTATCCCGGGAAACCGCAGATGATGTCGGTGGCGATTGTGAGGTTGGGGACGTGCGCGAGCAGGTAGTCGCAGACCTTCTCGAAGTCTTGCACAGTGTACTCGCGGTTCATGCGTTCGAGGACGACGTTGCTGCCGCTCTGCACCGGAATGTGCACGAAAGAGAATACTCGGGGATGGCTCAAGAACTTAGCGATCGTGGGCAGGTGGTCCAGCATGTACGGTGGGTTGGTCATGCCGAACTAAGCTAGTGGCAGAGTGTACTCGCATCATTACGTGCTGGTGCTTTTCCAGCTCGCCGCAGAGGCTCACCAGCAGCTCGGAGATGTTCGTGCCGATGTCCCGTCCGTAGGCGCCGGTGTCCTCAGAAGTCAGCCAGATTTATTTGACGCCCTCCGCTATAACATTCTTTAATCGGTTGGTGAGTGCTTCCGGCGTGTAGGAGCCCAATCGGCCTCTCGCGAAGACCGTCTTGCAGTACGTGCAGGCTCCCAGACAGCCAGTGTTGATCGGAATGCTGCGGTAGTGTTGCTGTGTACATCTCAATTTCCTTGTTCTTTCGAATCTTCGGAAGGTCCAGAGAAGGCAGCTCCTTCTTCTCGAGCAGCTGCACTTTGTTGCCCTTCAGCGTCTCCTGCACCACCTCGACCACCCTGTCGATTTGAGTGACCCCTAAAGTGCTCAGTTCAGCGATCTCGGGAATGGTCCGATCGCCTTGTGGAACGCACCCGGCAACCACCAACGGCTTCTTGATTCGCTTGGCCTGGGCGACCATCCTACCTCAGCGTGGGAGTTACGTCATGAAGGCGTCCTGCGAGGGATTCTTGACTGTGCAGCTGTTGACCAGCAGGAGGTCTGCCTTCTCGGGCGAGTCAACAATGTTATAGCCGAACTCTGCGAGCTGCCCAATCATAAATTCGCTGTCGGAGATGTTGTGCGAGCACCCAAAGGTCTTCACGTAGATGCTTTCAGTGCCGGGTACGACGTTGCGCATCACCGGGAACTCCACTTCATCGGGGTCTCCCTCTTCGCTCACGGAGGGCTCCGGCTTCCGCTTGGCCACCTTCTTCAGCTTGCGTTCCTTTGTCGGTCGCGCTCCTCCCTCTTCGAACTCGAACAGTTCGTCGGCGATGTCCTCGATGTCCCCGCACTGACCACTGCAGCTCATAATTGTTTATACACAGTACGACGATGCAGCTTCACAGGCCTCTCTCCAGAAACAGCTGGCGGAAGAAGTCGAATCGCACCACTTGGTCGTCGCGCGAAATGTCCGAACTGAACTCTCCCGGCGCCTTCTTAAGGGAGTACGCGAACTGCTTGCCGAAGGTTTCGGGCGTGACGCTATACTTGAAGCATTTGAGGAATTAGCAGAAGTTAGCCAGCGAAAGGTGGGAACCCCCATTGAACAACCACCAGAAATTGTAGGCGGTGAGCTCGTCCGAGTGCAGTGTTAGCCCGTCATAGCGTTCGTGGGATGCTAACAGCATGCGGTGGTAGAAGTCCACGAGCTCGTCGAGGGAGAGGTTGCGGCGGAAGAGCACCATGTAGCCGAAGTGTGGATGCACCATCTTCATGAGGATGCGCGGGTGCAGCTCGATGTCCATTCCGAAGGCCTTGCCGTACTCGTTATGGAAAATCAACATGCGGTGACAGGCCACACGGTCCTCGGTACGCTCCTTCGCCACCGTGTAGGCTTCGAAGAGCTGGCTGCGTTTCTTGGCGTCGATCAGCTTCGACTGAATTAGTGTCGGTGTACCTTCGGAAGCTCCACAATGCCTTTGCGCACGTACTCTTCCCAATGAGAAATTTCTTTCTCTGCGATGGGAGTGCGTTCAGAGGTTCGCACTGCCTGCTTGAAGGAACTGCGGAGCGGCAGAATGGCCTTGATGAGTTGTTCGTAGCGATCGTTGGGGTAGAGTCCCTTGTCGAACTCAAACTCGCCGTTGATGGCGCGGAGCTGCTGGCTAACTGGCCTCTGGTATTCGTTGGCGAGGTCGGCAGGGTGTCTGTACCTGGGTAATGCTGCCATCTTGGCGAGAGCGATGGTGCGCGGCTTGTACAGATTCGCCATTAACTATTATGCAGGAACTCAAGCGAAAGGGAATTCGGCTGTACTACAACATACTCAAGCTGCATAGCCGTAAGCTGTAGGGACGGATGCGCGGCCTCGGCGACATCTACGTCAAGCACGAATTCCACCTAAATCACACCAAGTCCACAGAGCAGCAATACCGCGAGTTCTATGCTGCTTGGCTCGGCTACTACCAGCAGCTGCAGAAGGCCCCCACCGCGAAGGAAATGGGGCGGCAGCTCACCACCGAAGAACTAGGCAAGCTCACTCTCGAACAACAGGACAACCTCAAGAAACTCAAGTAGGAATCGCGGCGTTTGATCAATTAGTGATGCAAATCACAATCGCCATTCGTGCTTGCTCCCAAGCTTCCATTCGCGGCTGCGGTAGAGGGTCTACGGCTTGAGCAGGCTGTAATTCGATTGCTCGAAGACTTATTCGTAGTCGTTCGTCTCGAAGATCTTAATTAAGAGAGGGCTGTTTTCGTCGATGTGGTGGTGTTTGAAGGGGGGTCGCGTGGAAGGCACCGGCGGCAGCTGCTTTGAGACGGACGGGTCTACTGCAGATTCTTCCGTCTCCATGCTCCTTTACTGCTTGCGAATTGAAGATCGAGATAGTTCTGGGTTGGCAGTAGTTCCGGCCTCCCTCATCTCCGACTTGTAGATGTACAACAGACTGTTACTGCTCTGTTTGAGTGGAGATTGGGCTATCCGGCGCGATCGAGTGAAAGAGGATTTCCGAGTTGGGCTTAGTGTTAAGCTCATGTGCTCTCGTAGCAGGGCATCCTCAGCCTTGATGACGCGAGGTTGCTGCAGCCTTCTCAGGCGTTCTTATCGCTCTGCTCGCCGCCTCAGCAGGGCGCTGTTTTTGCGCTTGATCGGCTCCTTCTTTTCCGTTTTGGTGAGGATGTTGATCTAGGGCAGGTACGCTCGGTAGATGTCTTTGAAGAGTTTGCGCGGGCGACTGTGATCAACTCTGTCCTTGACGCTGATTGTTAGCGTTTTGCTTATTCGGTCAATGCTTTGCATCCACAATAATATAACTGCGAATGGAGGAACACAAGAAGCTGTCCAATGCTTGTTTGGCTCTTGACGGAACTACCCTATCGCCGACTATTCTGGACCTCGCTGACCAACTGTTGAAGGCGGGAGCCCTCACGAAAATCGTGGCATGCCACATTCACAACCACCGGAAGACGTACCTACCGACGAGTATGCGTCTCAGCAACATCAAGTAACTTGTGAATGGGATATTTCCCCTCGCGGAGAACGTCGTGCATGACTTCAAGCCCATTGAGGCAGACAAACCCGTGCATGAGCTGCTGCTGAGCACCCACCACCTTCGGAAGTGCGACCTATTGTTTATTGGGTAAGGCAGCGGTGACGCAGATTCTTCGGTGCCAAGGGTGAACGCAGACGGCAGGAAGACCTCTGTTCGAAGATCCGGAAGTTCGTTTTCGAGAGCAAGCTATCGCTCGTGGTGGTACTGCTCGTTCGTTCACGCAGGTCAAGAAGCAGCATAAGCTCAGCGACAAGCCCACGATCGTGTTTTGCTATGATGGGTCCGATATCGCCTACGAAGGACTGTTGGATATGCTGGAGTTCAGCCAAAACATCAAGGCCAAGCTCGTGGTTGTGCACGCCGAAACTGCAGACACAGCCAAGTCTACCAACATCATTCGGCACCAAATCCGCGAGCTGAAGAAAATCAGCCGCGACATCGATTTGGACTTGAAGGTGCTGGAGGCGAAGGAATGGGGACCTCAACGCACCCTACTGGAATACCTCCGCGAATAGCAAGGCAGGATCGACTTCATATCGGTACTGCTTTTCCGTAACGCAGCTCACAAAGAACGGAAGCAGAGGTTCCCTGACGAATAAAGCCTTTGTGGGAGATACGGCCTACGCAGTGCTGGTTGGCACCGACATCAACCTCATCCTTCTAAAGTGACTTTCCGTTAGTAAGTTGCTTGCCAGTGATTATGATTAATGTTTTTCAAGAGAATCGGAGCTAAGAAGTGCAAGTTCACAGTCAACATCTACCTCAAGCTACTGACGATAGAGGCAGTTGACCGGCAGTACGTGAAGGTGGTTGTCGTGAGAGGTACCAGTGCTTTAATGCAGGCGACCACCACTACGAAACTGATAAGCCTCAGAAGCTTCGCAAGGGCTCGTGCAACTTCAACCAAGAGAAGCTCAGCTTCGACTGCACAATGTTCTTCGATCCCGACAAGAATGCCTACCTTGAAAAGCAAGTACGGAAGGATCCATGCAGAGCGAATTGAAAATCAAAGAGTGCGATAAGGACGGAGCCAACGCCAAAACAATCGCCAAACTGGAGTTTGATTTGGCGGAGTATCTCAACATGGAAGAACCGATCGTGTCGGTGGAGTTTGAGATGGAAAAGGCGGACGCTAAGCTAGAAGCGGACTTAGAATTCGTCAGAAACGATGAGGCAGTGACTGAGCTGGACGATAAGAAATCAGCTCGAAGCGAGGAGACCATAAAGAGTGCTCGGACCGAAGGCAATCCAAAAAAGAAGTCCGAAGTTAAGCCTCCTCTTGAGAAGCCGCGGAACGGGAAGGAGCAGCTATCAAAGATTGAAGAGACTTAGGAGCCAGACGGTAAGAGGAAGGAGGAAAACTCGGATGCAAAAGCACCAAAGAAGAGAAGACTGTAAAGTCTGTAGGTTCTGGAGGAACCTCCTCCAAAGGAGGTGTCAAAGGACAAGAAGAAAATTCACTTGACTGCGTAAGGATAGTCTAAGAAGCAAGCTGCGGAAGATCGGAAAGCGCGCAATTCGGGCGACACAGTTAAGTACAGCGACAGGCTGAACGCTCCAGGAAAGAAGGAAGTCGAAGCCGACAAGCCCAAGAGGACCGTCTAGGAAAGGAGAGAACCTCTCGCGGTTGAGGGAACGAAACCGTTTGAGAGGAAAAGAGCAGAGGCTCTGATGGAAAGGCCGAAGGGATCGAATGAAGAAGTTTCGCCTTTTCTGCTTCGGAAGCAACTCGAAGAGAAGGACAGAGAAATAGAACGTATCCGCAACGAAAATGCCAACCTCATGGAAGTGATCGATCGCCTGTCCAAGCAAAGCCTGCCCGGCATCGTCAAAACGGAGTCGATGAACAAGCTGGAGCGGCTGGAGGCCGAAAACAAGTCTCTGAAGGAGAAGCTGGTTGAGAAGGAAATCGCTTTGGGCGACTTCTAGCTGCGCCTGCGAAGCAGCAAAGAACGGGAGGAGCGCTTCGAGCAGTCGCTGAAGCGGACCACGAAAGATTACGAGTCTGTGCGAGACCAATTGTAGCAGTCGAAGAACAAGATTGCCGAGCTGCTGCAGTCCTGCTTCGAGCTGGGCGACAGTGATTTAATATCCTTTGTGTAGAGGCATCTTGAGTTGGAGTGATCGTCAGGGGCGGATGTTGTATTTGCGGTTAACGATGTATTCTCGGATCATGCCCAGCACGCTCGTCGATAGCTTCTTGTTCGTCTCCGAAAGCAGCGCCTTCCGAGGAGACAACGGCTCCGATTCCTCTGAAAAGGCGCTGGCTTTGCGCTTCGCCTTCGACACTCGGAAGCTCGGATAGTAGTGGGAGTAGTCCTCGCGGAACTCCAACTCCCGCTCCTTATAGGTCATGCTGAACTTGTTGTGGTTGTTGTTGGTGAGCGATGCTCGAAAGACACGCTTGAAGAAGCGGAAGATCAGCGAAGTCGGAAACAGGTAGATGACGAGCACTGCAAACATGAGCCCCAGGGAGACGTAGAAGAAGGCGGGACTCTGCTGAGAGAACACGCGATTGTCTTTGTCAGCTCGGATTGGCACGTACATTAGCAGCGTATTGCTAGCAACCAGCAACAGCGGGTAGATGTCGAGCACCTCCAACATCTTGCACGGAAGAGTATAGCCGAGCTTGTACTGACAGGTATAGCGTCGCAGCAGTAGATACTTGTCGTTCCAGTACATGAGGGCGAGCACCGCAATCGAAACGAGCAGTGCATTCGGAATGATGGGGCTGGCTATGGCCGTGAACAGCACGCAGCGGAAGACGTGGGAATAGCGTTGAGCCATATCAACCGGCTGCTCCTCGAAGTAGAGGTTGGCTTCGGCCTGCGTGACCGGCCTGTGATGGATGATGCGCCAGCGTTTGATCATGCGGTATGCGTAGCGGTAGTCGAGGAACGTGAAGATGCATCCGATGAGAGGGTTGGTCGCCGAAATGAAGAAGAAATCGTTGACAAGCCCGGTGAAGTTGAGCGGAACGTTGGGGTAGGTCTCACTGGCCTTAGAGTTGAAGAAGTAGAAGCTGACAACGTTGGCGATGAGGGTGGTCAGCACCATGTTAATGAGGTTGGTGGTGAGCAGCCGCTTGGTCACCTGGTAATAGTACTTGGACTGCCGCGTGTAGAACTCGTCTTCGGCGAAGTAGCGGATGATGCGACCCAACACGGAGTTGAAGAAGCCCACCATGATGGACATGATGAAGCTGTACAGCATAGGCATCCGGCTCTCCACTTTGAACTCGCTGAAGATCTTCTTGCCGAGGGTCAGCAACAAGAAGGCCAGGACTAACACCGAAGTCACGATGACGGCGCCGATCACCCGCGATCGCAGCTTCGTGATCTTCTCGGAGCCCATGTTGGCGTAGATTATGTCGCTGGGGTCAGGCGCCATCGTCACCTTTATGATGTGACCCTTGTACACCTTCTTGTACTCACTGTCCAGCTTCAGCAGCTCTTGCACCCAGTATATAATCTTTTCGTGTGCAGTCAGCTTGTAGTGCCGGGCCAGCTTCTCAGCGGAGGCGCGGCTGTTGAGCGTGACTATGCACTTCCCCGAGAAGCGGATCTCCTTCTGCGGGGCGCTCACGTCAGCTCCGCTGTGGCTGTGCAGCAGATCCTCGACCATCAGTTGGAACGCCATTTCGTACTGACTGATTTCTGCTTCGATCTGCTCGATCGTGTTTTCGTCTTCGCCGATTTCCTCGAGGATGTTCTCGCACTTTTTCATGTACGCAACGCGCTTGTCTATGGGCACCATGCCGGCATTGAGCATCAGCCGCTTGTGGCTTTCTTCCAGGGCCAGCTTGTGGTCGACCACTTCGCGCTGCTTCGCGTTGAGCTGTAAGTACTGCTTGCCGTCGTAGATGAGGTAGATCTTCACGACCGTGGAGTCCACGCCCAGCGCAGTGAGTTCCTCCTTCATGAACTCCTGAATTTCGTAGAGGGTGATGTCCTTCGGCAGGCCCTTCAGCATGATCGAGTAGTCGGCCGGTTCGTCCTCGAACTCGATAAACTTGAGCCTCGTAAGCAGCAGACTGAACTTCATGGCCTGAATGATGACGATTGCCAGGAACACAAATACCAGGTTCAGCACGTTCTGGGCTTGGATCGGTGCTAGCAGCTCCAGGTCAAGCACGTTCATGATGCTCAGCTTGCATATCGTCGAGTTGTTGTGCGCCTCCGAGCAGTGCACTCCCGAGAGGTTTATGATGAACTACGGCAGGCCAGCGCACACCAGGTGCAGAGTCAGCAGCACCATCAGCAGCTTGATGGTGTGGAAGTAGAGCGGGTAGCACACTCCCAAATGCACCAGATCCTTCAAAGGAGCACACAGCGGAATTTGCTCGTTGTCGATAGGCAGCAGGCAGCACGGACACACCGCTCCGTCATAGTCTTTGGCGGTGGGCTTGCAGGCCCGGCGGGCGAGTCCGTGATGAATGGCTGCATCGATGTCTGCTGGATAGTGGTCGGGGTCGTAGTTCGACATGACCACTGTGCGACGGGCCTTCTTAAACTACAGTTCTTCCTGCAGCAGGGGCACCCGGTGCTCCGTCATAATTAATATGCGTGGCCTGTGAGTTCATATCGCTATCGAGCCGCTAATATTCGAGATATAATGAGCGTGTGCAGCGGTTGCCAACATCCAGGACAGCTCATCAGTCTGATATGCGACCACCTGCTCTGCATGGGTTGCGCCGACCGCATCAAGTCTGTGGAAGGGCAGAGGTACTCCTGCGGCCACTCAGCACCCTCGAAAACAAGTACAGAATTGTGTGTCCCACATGCAAGCGGGCAACCCTCACCTATGACCTCAACAACCTCCTGGTGAATAAGGAGAGTCCCAACCAAAGCAACTTCCTCTTCGAGCACCTCGAGAGCTCGGAAATCAACGAAAGCTCACTCGCGGAGGATCGTTAGGTGAGGCAGGCAGGATGTACGTTCGGAGGTGATGCTCAGATGCAGCCATTAAGTAGTTTAGTCACCGCGACCTCAAAGAAATGTCATACAGCCAGCGCTTCAACAACCTAACCACGCAGCGGAAAGAATCAAAAACACCCGAGATCCCCTTCGACCGGAAGGAAAACCGCAGCAAGCTAAGCCACGATTCGGGTCGGCAGAACAACAGCAAGGGCAAGCAGCGTGAAGATGACTACTCTACGAAGTGCCGCGACCACAACTAAAACCTAATGTTTTTTTGCGAAACCGAAAAGCGGCTGCTGTGCATCGAGTGCATGTACAAGCATACTCGCTAGTTCAAAGCGCACAAGGTTGTATCGATCAAGAACAGCATGGAGACGATTGTTCGGGAGAACGCATTCTACAAGGACGAAACCAAGCAGCGGCTGGACTACCTCGATGAGTGTCTCAAGGTCTGTCAGAACAACAAGACCCTTCTTGATCAGACATTCGAAGCTTCTTACGAGCAGCTCGGCGAGGAGTTTGCCCAGTTATTCAACCTTCTAAAGGCGCGTGAAAACCACCTGAAGGAGAGCTTGCGTGCGCTTTACAGCGATAAGGAGAAGGAAGTGAGCACGCACCTGGCCGACGTGAGCTACATAAAGAACTGCCTTAAGCAGTACTACAACTTCTCGTTTGATGGTGCCTCCTCGGAGATCTACTTCTTCAATTCGTACACACTCATGCGCGAAGCCATGAGCAAGATGAATTTCAACTTCAAACCACTGGATAAGGAGTCGCTGCTGGTGCTGGAACGAGGTCTCTCCGCCGACGATATGAAGTTCGCCGTCGAAAAGTACCTGCACGTCCGCAAGGAACGCAAAAGCGAGTCTCGGGCTTCTTAGATGCAGCACGCAGACCGCGCGAAGGCCGCCCTGACCGACGAAATCCGCAATGCGAAGAAGAAGCTGGAACGGCTGTAGAAGATGGAGAAGCAAGAGAAGTCGAGCCACTACCTCAACAACTACGTGATAAACCTCAAGCGGTAGGACCACAGCGAGGCTCGGGACCGCAAGAACAGCGCGGTGGAGCTGGACTCGCGCAAGTCGCACAAGCCGGTGACGCCGACGCGCGTCAGCAGCAAGCTCAAGTCTAAGAAGTGAGCGGCATCAGCGGGCTACTTCGGGAGCCACTCCCTGCAACTGACTTATGATCTTTTCGATGTAGAGGTGCTGCTTGTCCAGGTGCTCCTGCTCCTGCTGCAGGATGCTTCGCTGCTTCTGCAGCGACTACTTGCACTTCGTCAGCACTGTCGTCTTGAAGCTGGCCACGCCCTCCGGTTGCTGCGACTCCAGTCGATCGACCAGCTTTTCCCAGATGCCGTCCAGGTACTCCCGCTACTGCTTCTGAGCTTGCTCCTGCTTCTTCAAGCTTTACGTCTGAATTAGAGTGGATGTACCTTCCCCAGCAAACTCTTAAGCTGTTAGTTCAGAAGTTTGTCCTTAATCAGCACCGACGTTTAGGTTTTGACGAGGGTTCGTTCGCGGTCGTTGACAGCTCGCTTGGCTTCTTTGATCTGCACGTCCTTATCCTTCAGTAGGCCCTCCAGCGACTTGATCTTGACATGCAGCTCCGCAATCTGATTACGAAGCAGAGCATTCTATCTTGTGAGCTTGTTCGCTTAGGTTTCGTCGCGACGTGCACTCACCAGCCGGTCCTTCTGTAGTCGGTGTTCGTTCGCGAGCTGACTCACTATTTCGTGCACATCCTTGCCACACTTTTCCTCAATCTCGGACAGGATAGCCGCGATGTCAGTTTGAGACAGCTGCCTTCGACGCACGCGGACATCTTCAGTGCTCTGCGTAGCCAGCCTTGTCTTCCCACCAAAGAAGAGTTCCTTTGTGTTTGGCCGTTTGTTGGTGCTGGTCTCCGTGAGAAGTCGGCCTCTCGTTGTTTCACTTTCGTCGGTTTCGGTGAGGAAGGAGGTCGACCTCCCACCCACTTCCAGTTTCTGCCGCACCGCCCTTATCAAATCGTTTTGTTCGCGCACCGCCAGCAAATCGTCGAGTGTATGCTCGTTGGCTCTTGCGATGTACTCCTTGAGGATGGCCAGCTGAAGCTCTACCTGCGCGTTACTGGGATCGGTGAAGGCCTGCCAATCGGAGTCGCTGCTTTGAACTTCCATATATATTACAGTGCTGGGAAATCACGGTCGCAGCAAGTCTCTCAGGAAATGCCGGCCTGCGAAAGTTTGGCAATGAGATTCTCGATCTTCTTGTCCTTGACTTTGAGCAGCTGGTCCATCTTCTTTACCTTCAGCTCCAGGATCTCAATGGTTTCCTTGAGCTCCTTGATGGTCTGGTCTTTCTCGCTTACAAGATTCTTGACTTCCTTATTGTTGGCGCTACCTCACAACGTGCGTACATCATCTTGAAGGACTCTTCCTTCTCGCGTAGGATGTTCGACTGACTGGACTCCTCCTTGCGGCGATTGCGGTGCTGGTCGATCTTGGCCTGCGCCACCTTGAGCACCCGCTCGATGACATCGGGCGAAGCCGTGATGATGTGCTCGATGTCGTTCTTGCTTACCTGCATGTTGAACTTTTTCAAGACTTTCTCTGCATGCACCTCCTACTTACGGTTGAGGGTGTTCCAGTTGGCGAGCTTCTGGCTGGCCGAACTGCTGGAGATGTAGTTGTGGAGCTCCACGTACTTCGGGAAGTAGTGGGCCACGATTTCGGCCATGAGTACTGCATATCCACGCAAGTACCTCCGTCGGCGAAGTCCCTGTTGATGCTCTTCTTCGGCCGTGATAGCGGCACCTCATCCACCCAGTTGTAGACCTGAGTGATCTCGGCTTCGTTGAGAGGAGGAGCGTCCATCGCAATTTAAATGGCTGCAATTATTATGGAACGGATGATTTGCTGATGCGGTCTGGCCTGCTAAGAGAGCTGTGCCAACAATTAAAAATGATGATATTGAGGTCGGCGCTACAGAGAATTTCAGGAGTGCTTCCAGTAAGAAGGTGGCTGCACGACGAGGAAAAGACCACGCGTAGAGAACTGTAGACTTACCTGTAGATAATTCCGCCGGTGGAAACGTACCGCATTGTGGAAGCCAAGAACAAAGAAACCCAGACGCTCCTGGCGGAGCTTAAAGGGAAGACCGCTCTGACGAAGCAGCAAGAACTTCGAGTGGAGAAGCACTTGATAAAGTACTCGCGGTTTTTGACGATGCCACAGATCAAAGAGGTGTGCAGCCTGGCGTCGACCATCAACAATGCGGCGCTAAGCAAACTCTTCCGGAAGGTGATGAATAGGCTCGAGCGTCATGTTTAAATGCTGGAACTACCGGACCTGATTGACGTGGTGTACCAGCTTGCCAAGGTCAACCGCAAGGAGGCGCGGCTGATGAAGGCAGTTGAAGACCGCATCGTCGAGGAACCGCTGAAGATCCACTTTCCGACGCTGCGCAAGGCGCTCTTCGCTTACGCGCACCTCAACATGGGCACAGCTACGCTGTACTCCTCGATCGCTCGCACTATCAAGATCGGGCAGCACGAACTCGAAGTGCTGTAGCTGGCGGAGCTGGCCAATCTCTTCAGCAGGGTGCAGGATAACGCGCAGGGCGGGTTCGGCACCTTCCAAATCGTCGAGGCGAGGTTGGGTGCCACGCTGCAGACGCTGCCCTTCGACAAGCTGGTCCAGGCCAGCCACTTCCTGCTCACGCAGAACCTCGGCTCCAACAACCTACAGCTAGGCCTCGAGGAATACATCTACGGGAAGTTCCCGCCGATAAACCGCGACTTCAGCCTAAGCAAGTTCGTGCTGCTGCTCAAGAGCGTCTCCGGCTACCAGTTCAAGTACCGCGAGGGTTGTCTGCAGCAGCTGCTCGAAAACGTGACCATCAAGACTATCAGCCACATGAGTCTGGAGCAGTTGGAGGAAACTCTGTGGAGCTGGGGCAGGAGCTCCCGCGGCACCAAGGAACTCTGGGAGCAACTCCAGTTCCACGTGCTCCATAAGATCGGGCTGCTCAAGCCTCGGGGCGTGTGCTTCGCGTACTGGAGCTTCAGCAGGGCGCCACATCACATGGACGAGGTCATGGACCGGCTTGAGGAAGTCTATACCAAGCTGTAGAACAATCACCTGCACTACGATCTGAAGATGCTGCAGGGCATGCCCAAACGCCGACCAGTCAACGAGCAGCTCTTCAGCGCAAGCTGCCGCAAGCTCATTGACCGCATCAACCAGCTCGGCAATCAAGACTTCATTACACTCATGGCCGTGCTCAACGACAGCGACATCGACTACGAGCACAAGGAGGCTGCAAGCATTGCCGAGGCTTTGCGGGCCAGCGAGAATAAGCTCACCGAGAGACTGAAGTTCTACCGTCCGAGCCAGCTCGTCGACATCCTCTACCTATGGGTAAAGATGGACATCAAAAGCGAGGCCTTTACCCAGCAACTAGTGGACAGCCTGGCCGACGTCAACGCCATCCCCAAGAAGGCCTTCCTTAAAGCACTGTTCAGCTTCGTGATGCGCGATAACTACGACAAGGTATTCGAAATGCTCAAGATCGTCTATCTGCTGCGGGAGTTCGGACCGATCGGCTACTTCTTCCCACCGAGTGAGTACCCTCTGCTCGCATACACGGTCTTCCATGTGGCCGTTAACGGTCGCAGCCAATCCGGCGAGCGCCTGCACATCGAGCGGTGGCTCACCACCGAACTCATCGAATACCTGGACAAGCTCGAACCAGGAATCCTCAACGCCTTCTAACTCAAGGCCTACAACGAGGCACGCAGCCTCATCGCTCGCTGGCAAGCACCGTGATGTCTGCACAAGTGATTACACACGCAGTTCAAAGATCGTCCAGTTCGTGGTTCTTTTTGGCTTCCTGAATGCGCTTGTACTCCGAGTAGTGCTCGGCTCGATGCCTAACGAAATCCTCGTCTGACGTAAGCTACGCGTGTACGTTTCCGTCGCTGTTCTTCGTCTTCAGTTTCCTCGGGAGGCTCCTACCCCAGGTCGCGCAGCCGCTCTTTCTACTGTTCCTTCATCAGTTGTTCGTTGAGCAGCTTCAGATCAGTGGCTTTGGACTGATTGCGAATGGCGTTGAGGTGTGCCTCCCGCAGGTGCTCTTTGAGTTCGACGTCGTCGACAAGCTGTGACCCCGTATCCTTTTCCTCGTCACTCTGAATGGCAAAGTGCAGTACCTCGCCCTCCCTCTCATTGTAAGGAGTCTTGGGCTCTGGAATCTTTGTGCACTCCCCGCGTTGGTGGGCCTGTTCCTCCAAACTCTGTTAGTCCCATTTGATGTGCGCATGCTTGTGGGCCGCGCTGCCGCGCTTGAGCAGACTACTTGGGTTCATCCAATATAATTACAGGCAGCGAAGGGCTCTGTTTTCGATTTAAATTATCGAAATTCTGGAAGGATGCAGAGCCGGCTGCATCAACCCCTCAACCTCTCGACCTTCGGGAGCAGCACCGTCAACTCGCCCAAGAGCTATAGCAAGCCGCCAATCAGTCGTAGCTTCAGCACCAAGGGCTTCGAAGCTGGCCCCAGCGAAATCGATTCGGTGTTGGAAAGGGAAAGGAAAGCGATGAAAGAGAATCAAGAGAAGGCTGATACCGCCCTATAACGGTAGAAGAAGCACCGGATCGAGCTGGAAAGCAGGCTCATCAAGGCAAAGGAGGAGATCAGCAGACGCGACAAAGAACTTGCTGAAGTGCGGTACAAGCTGGAGGCAGTGCTTCACGAAAGCAGAAACATCGCCCAGGAAAACGACCACCTGCGCAGAGACCTCGAGTCGGCGAGGGAAGCCTACGACTACAAGATGTCAGAGATGCACATGAAGCTCACCGCCAGCGATAACAACTACCGGAGCGCTGCGGAGCGATACACCGAGTAGTACGAAGCCTTCCGCCAGGAAGGACAGGACTACATCGAGGTGCTTACCTTCCAGCACGAGCGGCAACGGAAGAGCCTCGAGGAGAGCTTGAGAAGACTGGAGCTGCGCAACAACGACTTGACGGCAGATGTGAAGCGGCTGAACGACCAGCTGGCCGACCAGCAACTGTCGTATGAGGAACAAATCCGCAGTAATATCAACCGCGTCAGGGAGGAGGAACAGCGCAAGTACAACGCCAGCCTACTGGGGCTGGAGCAAAAGTTGAGGACCAGCGACGGCATACGCGACTCCCTGCAGAAGAAGAACCAGGAGCTGCTCAGGCAGCTGCAGGACAAGGAAAGCTCGCTGTCGTATATGGGAGTCGACCGATCGTAAGAAGTGGCGAGCCTCCGCCAGGAAGTCATCGTCTTGAAGGAACGAAACAGCCAAATGAAGCTGGCAGTCGATCGCGCCAACAGCGAGCTTGCTGAGAAGGACCAGCAGCTCTCCCGGAAGACGAGCACCTTCGAAGCAGAAGCCATGCAGCTAAGGCAGAAGCTAGACCAGTGCAGGCGGCAGCTCGATACCCTCAACGACGCGCTGCGCGCTACCAAGACGTAGGCACGCGAAGCCGCCATCGCAAGCGAGCGCCGCCAGCAGGAACTGCTGGAACGCTGTGAGTTCCACGAGAGTGAGTGCCAGCGCTACCGCAACGAAAGCGCGAACACGTGGCAGCATCTGAAGAGCAAGCTCAACCACACGATCGAGTCAATCCACCACTGACCCCGCGTCAAGGCTCTTCGTGGGAGCGGTCCTTCAGGATCGGCTCGAACTCGGAGATCAGCTTGATGGCTTCCTCCTGTGCGTTCTTTAGCTTCTGCTTGATCTTGAGGTTATCCTCCAGTAGGATCTTCATGTTATGCTTCTTGTCGGCCAGCACGATCGAGAGCCTTTCCTTCTCGTACAGCAACTCCTTAAGCATCTACGTTATGGAAACGGTACGTTAGCGTAGTCGCCGCCCTCCATGCAGCTTTCCCGCAGCGTCACGTTTTGGCTCTGCAGCTCTGCCAGCTTTCTGAAGGTTTCGTCGCGACGCACGATCATCTCCTCTATGTACCGGCCGAGCGTGTCAAACTTGTAGTTTTGCTAGAGCTGCCGAATTTCGATTATCTTCTCGCGCCAACCCCGCAGAGTCCGCGACATGCCCTTCCGAATGAAGTGCGACATGCTCTTCAGAGCCACGAACTTCGCGTTCGCCATGCCCTGCTCGTATTCCTGGTTAATCGTTGCCAGCTCTTCCGTGCGAGCAATGTTGGTCTTCACGTCCTTCCTGTATTCCTTTAGCAACCGCACAAGATCGTGATACTTGCTCACCATGTTGCCTCTGGACTCCTTCTTCAGGGTCCCCACAAACTTTTCGTCCTTGCCTCTCCACCTGTTCCAGTACTTGCCCTTGCCATCGCAGATGATGAACATCTTGGTGAGGGCCTTCTTGATATTGGTCTTGAGCATTAGATACTCCTTCCAGCTGTGCCAGCCCCGAACCAGAAGCGGCCTGTCGCCCATGACCCTTAGTTTGCACACGACGCTCCTTATCATGTTGGTATCCTTTGCGTTCTTGTTTTTCATATAGCTCTTGATCTCCTCCGGGTCGATGTTTTCCTCCAGGAGTAGGTTCATATCGGCCTTGGTTTGGGTCTTGTTTTCGTTCATGGCCCTCTCAGCGTGCTTGTTGATGTAGTAGGAATGCCAATAGGCGTGCTCGCGGATTCGATAGAAGGGGCTAAGCATGACCGATCTGCTGAGCGTATCAAGGAGCTGCGCGAGATAGTGATGGCGGGAGGTTAGCAGGAAATGCCACCTGTATAGGAAGGTCTGCTTGGCTGTGAGTTCGTCTGCCAGCTTCTTCCTGAGGATGTGCATAAGAGCTCGACTGCGTTTCTGGTTGAGAACGTCGCGGTTGTAGATGCCGAAGTTGCGGATCTTCATGAAGGCGTTATGCCTGTTTCTCTAAAGATCGTGAAGGAAGCTGGCGGAAATGCGATTGCAGGCCCATAGCACTCTGCTGTGGCGATGCTTCATCGCCAAGAAGCAGTCGCGCAGCAGCTCGTGGTCCATCCTGTTGAGCTGAGTTTGCACGTAGTCGCGGGAGGTTTGCTTAAAGAAGCGCCGCCAGAGCAGCACCTTGAAGGCGTCGGCTTTGACCCGCATCTGCACCTTTCGGTTCATGCTGGCGATTCGCTAGTGTTTGAGCTTGCGCTAACGACTGTACTTCTTGAATTTAGCGTAGCTATTTTTTAGGAGCATAAATTCCCGGAAGTGGTCCTTGGCCTTGACGATGAGTGGCGCGTAGCTCACCGTGATGTTGCGATTCTGCTCTGCGGCTTTGTCCGCCTGCTCGATCTGGAAGTTCAGGAGTGATATGCTGTTGGCGCGAATCTTGTATCGGAAAAGCAGCAGAGCCAACCGTTTAAGATCCTCGTTCTTCTTTTTCATGTACTTGCCGAGGATGAGTTCGCGTGCATAGGTGTCGTCCATGAGTTTGATATAGGCCTTGATTTCCTTGAGACCCTTCCTGAGAGCCTCCCAGTACTGGTTGGTGTCGAGCACTCTGCACAGTTGTCTCACGCCCAAGTACTCCCGCTTCCAAACAGAAAAGATGCTGCTCATGTACGTGAGCTGCTCGCGTCGGATATTGCGGGCGCGGAGATACTCCAAGTATTTGTCGTACTTGTGGATGCGACGTTCCATTTTGCCTTTCAGCTTCTCGTAGGCGGCAGTCTAGGTTTAGAGTCGGCGAGTGACGTCCACACTGCTCTTTGCAGATTTCTCCTCGAACGACTTCTTCTTCTTAGCCAGCTTTGACATTTGGTCCTTGATGTCGAAGCCCACTGCTCGGTAGCGCTCGCTTAGGATTCTATCCATGAAAATCCGTTGTGAGTGACGGTCGAGCAAACGTCTGAAGATGGCCATTGTGCTGGACAGGTGGTTGCGCCGCCTCGTCTCAACCTGCCAATGTTTGAACATCGAAGCCAGTTTCTTAGTTGTTCGCACCGCAGCCCTGTTGTTCTGCGAGAGCGTCTCAAACCGAATGAACCTGACGAAAAGTGACTTGAGACTATGCTCTAGCCTGGCCTGTTCCTTGGAATCCTTATCGAGCAGCGCTAGCTTTTCCTCGAGGTTCTTCTGCAGGTTCTTGCACTCAGCCGCCAAGAGCTTGCTGGTGATGATGTTCACTTTTTGCTGGATGAACTTCCAGCCGACCACCGTGCGGTAAAAGAAGTATAGCGTTTCGTAGCTCTCCAGGATGCGCAACGCCTTCCTCAGCTTCGTCAGGCGCTTCTTCCACTCTTCGAAGCAGCGGCGCATCATCCAATGGCCGATGTCCCGCTGGAACTTCAGTCGGAGGAGGCGCAGCATCGAACTGCGAACGTTGCGCTGAGTAAGCCGACTGTTACGTGCGCCTTCATTCCGATCTTGGTGAAGACCTCCCGAAGGAGGTAGCGATGCGCCAGTTCGAACACGTTGTGCTTGATGGTGAGTCGGTAGTTACGGGCCACCGCCTTCCTACGGTACCGCTCGAAGAAGGCCTTCATGTTGGAGGTGGCATTGCGCTCGATTAGAGCGTCCAGCTTGTGGGCACCGAGTTCGCCTAGCTGGTGGATGCTCTGCTGCAGCTTCTCCCTGTACTCGGTGCTCTTTTCGTTGATGGCCTCCATCTTGTGATTCAGGTCTGTGAGCACCGCGTGCATCTCCTTCTTCTCGAAGTCGCGCTGGTTCTTCCTGAAGCGGTTCATCGCGTTCAGCTTCTCGCTGGTGTCCTTGCGCTTCAGCAGCGAGTACACGAGCCGGGCACGCTGGCGGAGTCCCACCGTCGCATTGTACCAGTCCATGAACGCCAGGCTCTTCTTCTTATACATGAACTTGTAGAGCGACCTAGTGAGGATTTCTGAGTGGCTGGACAAGTACGTTTGCGGAACTGCAGGTAGGATTGTTGCTTGCTGCGCAGTTGTCCGCGCAAATCGTCACGAATGGCCTTCTCCTGGTCGATCTGCTTGCGCCGTTGGACTGTTCTTTCGCTGAAGACGTTGCACCAGTAGCGGTAAAAGGCCGAACGAAGATCGTTTCGAACACCTTTGATGTTGAGAATTGTGATGAGCTTGGCCTTGCGGCGCAGGTAGCGCACCCTTGAAGCTATAAGCTCTCGCATTTCGTTGCGTCTGAGCAGAGCATCGCCCTTCTGGGAGTCCTGCCGCAGCATGCTGAACCGCCATCGGCGCATAGCTCTGCCCAGTGACTTCAAACGGCCGAACTCCTCCTGTATGGTGTGCTTCTGGATGTAGCGGTTGAAGTTGTCCTTCTCGCACTTCCAGTATCGAAAGTAGACGCGCTTCTCGTAGCGCTGCCAAATGCGGGTCATGCGCAGCAACGCCTTATCCTTGTGGGTGTCATGATGGTGGCTGCTCCGCCACCTGTTGAAGGCCAGGTGCAGCTCTTTGCGGCTGAGCTGCAGCCGCAGAGAGTTAAGCATGCGTCCCTTTTCGTAGTCGTTGAGGATGCTCAGCTGGCTGCGGTTGAACTACTCGTGCCACGCCGACATCGTTTTGATGCGCGATTTAAGGTTGGTGCGGTTCGCTAATGCTTTTTCGTTGAGGCCGACGATCTTTCCCGGCTGGAATACCTTGCGGAGCCAGCCCATGAAGAAGCTGCGGAGGTTGTGCCGGCCAGTCTGCTGACCGATTCTCACGAGGTTGCTGATGCTCTTGATCGACTTATCGCCCTCGCGGATGTACACGCGATACGTCAACAGCTTGCGATAGTGGCCTTGCACTTTGCTTTTGAGGAAGCTATAGAGTAGCAGAGCTGAGGCCTTTTTGCGCCTATCTGCGGCCTCAGACGAGTGCTTCGTTTCCTCGCTGTTGAGTTTGCCTCGAATAGACTGGTACTCCCGCTGCCTCTCCTCGTACGACTTGTGCTCGTGGAGCTGCGTCTTGGTCGCGACGTTCTTCTCCTCTTAGAGAAGTCTTCGCATCTTTTAGTTATCGAAGTTGACTGCCTTCACGGCTTTGAGGTTGTTGATTTCGCTGATCACGCAGGCCTACGCGTGTGTAAGCTGCTGCGACACGTCGCCCACCCGCAGCACGAGATCGTCGTAGCGCTTGACGTTTGCCTGGTACTCGACCTAAATGTTCTCCAGACGGAGGGTCATCTGCTGCACGATCAGGCTCGCTTGCTTTAGCTCTTCCTCCAGCTACAGGCAGCGCTCGCGCTCCGCCAATCTCAAATTGGGAGTGTTCTTGTCCAGGCGGGCATTCTCCAGTGCTACTAGCAGGTTCTACATAGTCCGCGGCGCCTACCTTCTTCATATGCAGCACATCCCGGGTCCGCTCGATCGCCCTCTGCAAGTCTTATTAGAGCCGATCCCGCTAATCCCTCAGCTGCTGGTTCTTCTTCTTAAGCTTGCGCTTCTCAGCGAGAAGGTCGTTCAGGTGTTATTCTGCACGACAGGCCTTAAACGACCTGTGGAGGTTCTCCTCTTCGGCGGCGCTGCGCCGATCCTTAATCATTCAAATTTGAGAAGTATAATATGGTTAACGGTCCAGCAAGCCAATCATCGGAGGATCTCCTAGAGGCGCTGCAGCTCGATCTTTAGGTCCTTGTACCTACGATACTCGTTGTCGATGGGCTGGATATCGCGGACGTACTTGATGCGGCGGTTGTGGGTGTGTTCGAAGTCCTTTTGATAGGCTTCAATCCTCTCACGGAGATCCTTTCTTTCGTTTTTGATGTTTCGAATTCGAGCCTCAATCTCCTATTTGTTCTGGCCTCCGGACTTGTCGATGTGTTCCTTCAGCTTCTTGTAGTAGGCGTAGAGCGGGCGGAACGGTTCCTTTTAATTCCGATTTGGCGCTCTTCCGAAGAGCGTTGTGAAGTCCTTATCGTATATCTTCAGCTCGCTCTTGACTCTCTGCTTTTCGTTCACCAACTCATCCAGACTCAGCCGGTCCAGATAGCTCTCCAGCTCGTTGCGCAACCGAAGCATGTCGTTATCGAGACCCAGCTTCGTCATAGACTCTTTGAGCCTGCGCGTCGACTCGGTGCTCATCCACTTTTCCACGGACTCGCAGGGAGGTATGCGACGGTTGTCGCGGGCTGAGTCTGGTCCACTCGCTCCCGAGTAGCCGCTGAGGATGCTGTCATTGGCCGACTGTCGCCCCGCAGTGGGCTCCGGCTTCGATAGCTTTTCGAGTTCCTTGACACGCTTCTTATCTGCATCAGTGGAAGTCATACTTTCGATGGAGGACTCTGTGGTGCGCTGCGAAAAGAGGTTGTATACGGTTGACGTTAGCAGTTCGTTAAGAATGTCGAACTCCATAACTTATAACTTAAGAATTATAAAATTGCCTGATCTGTGCACGCAATATGTCACTCAACCGCGTTTTGCGCCGCGACGCGCCCCTCCTCGTCCGCGAGCCCTTCCAGCACCACGGGCAACAACAGGGGCGGGCTGATCGAACGGCAGAGGCGGAAGAAGTCGTTTGGCCTCCTAAATCTTCTTCTGCTTGCTGGTCTTCTTCAGGAAGATGAACGTGCCGGTGCCTGCCTTGTATACGCGGAATTTCACGCCGTTGAGGATGGCCCACTTGCGACTAGCAATATGCAGCGCGTGCGTGACGCTGGTAGCATCGGCAAATTCCACCATCGCGAAGAGATTTTCGGTTTGGGTGCGGTTGGGGTATTTCTTGCCACGGCGGATGCGCACCGACACGACTACACCACACTTGTGCTGGTTCTCGAAGAAGTGCTTGATCTGCTGTGCGTTGAAACCAGTCACCGGGTGGATCCAAATGGTGCGCTCCAGTCGCTCCGGCTCCAAGTACTTCAGCTTCTCGAACATGTCCACCGAAGGCTTGAGCTTCATGTCGCTATGCTTCTGGCTCAGGCTGAAGTTCTCCACTTCGTCGATCAGATTGTTCTTCAAGTAGAGCTGCTCCAGCGGACATTTCATCTTCGGCAAGGCATTAAACAGCTCCTCGACGCCTGCCTTCGTCAGGAAGTTGAAGCGCAGGCCGAGGATCCGAAGCTTGCTAGCGGGGTTCGCCACTAGATTCTCAACGATGGCTTTCAGGCCCTTGTCGCGAATGCGGTTGTGACCCAGCTCCAAACACTCAAGAGTGGTGTTGTTACGGAGAACCTCGCTGGCGATGGCTTTCGCTCCGTCGAAACTGATCTTGTTGTTGAAGAGGTTCAAGAAGAGGATGGACTTGTGGTTCTTCAGGGGGACGGCGAGTGCCTGCGCTCCCGAAACTCCAATGTAATTCTTGCTAATATCGAGAACCTGAAGTGTCTCGTTGGACTGAATGGCTTCCGCGAGGATCTTGGCACCTTCCTTCCCCAGCGAGTTTTTGCTGAGGTTGAGTGTCTTCAGTCGACCAGCGAAACCGGGCCTTCTAGGATCGAGCGCCAGCAGCAGAATTTCGGCCATGGGCTTGCCCTGATTTGTCTGACAGAGGGACAGCGTCTCCAACCTTTCGCTGCGAGCGATGAGCTTCACAAGGTCTGGGTCTTCCTTGTTGGTGAGCTTGTTGAACTGGGTCAGGTTGAAACCGGGATTGATGGAGCAGTAGTCAAGCTGTAAGGCCCGAAGATTGTTGAAGAACTTCTTGGGGTAGTTGGCGCTGATCATCTTCGCGAGCTTGTTGGGGTCGCCGTACCAGCTCTCCTCGTCATACTCGTTGATGGACATGTGCGTGTAGAGGGTGTTGAGATTGGAGGCGTTGTTGATGCAGCCCACCATATTCAGGTACTCGAGGCTGCCCTTCTTCTTGGCGTTGTAGGCCACAGCGAAGCCCAGCATGGGTAGCATACCGTCTAACGAGCCACTATGCGCAAGGTCGAGCACACGGATGCTGCGGCACTCGCCCAGAGAGCCCCAGAACTCCTTGGTAAGTTTGGGGTTTAGGCCTGAGACGGCCCGAGCCTTGACTACTTCGATGCTCCCGCTGATCTTGAGCAGCTTCTCAATGGAAACCACGAGTTCCTTGAGTTCTTCGTTGCCGGGGTTCACATACGACTCGGAAATGTCGAGCATGGCCAGCTTGGGGCTAAAGGCCAGGTTGTAGATGATGGAGGCGAGGCCGAGTCCCATCGAGCGATTGCCCTTGACTTCCACGACCCTGAGATTCTTGAGGCGCATGATGGAGTCGGCTAGCAGCTTGGCCTGCTGCACATTGAGGTCGCATCGACTGAGTCGCAGCTCGCTGAGCGTATTGAGCCCAACGAGGTGATTGCTGAACACCTTGGCAGTGTTGCCGATGGCAAGGAAGTTGGAAAGCTCAAAGCGAATGGACTGGAGGTTGTCGATTTCGCCGAGGTGCCCCAGCAGGTAGTCCGAGAGCTCCTTGAACATGTTGAAGTTCTGGTAGCTGAAGACTTCCAGTTGGCCCTTGTTAATGCGGAAGTTGGTGAGGCCCTTCTTGATGCTCTTCGCGGCCTTTTCATCCATGACGTTATTGCCGCTGCTCGGCCCGCAGAAATCCACGTACTTGAGAGTGGTGAGGCGGCCCAACACCGCCGTGAGGTAGTGGTAGCCGCTCTTGAGGTTCTCGACAGGGGTAATCGGAATCACCAGGGTGTTCAGCCCGACGAACTTGCACAGTTCGAGCTTGCGGTAGAGAGTCTCAAACTCGGGGCTCATGTCAATCTGCAGCAGGAACTCTTCCAGGTCCAGCCGCATGTACAGCGTCTTCCAGCTCATCGGCGGCAGCTTGATGCTGGGCTCATTGTAGTCCACAAACTTGTTTCGATAGTGCAGGTTGATGGTCTTGAAAAGGCGATCTTCGGGCTTGGCGACGCCTTCCTTGAAGTAGTGCGTGGCGCGCACGGACATGTAGTCGGAGTCGCTGCGTGGAGATATCATGAGTTCCTCTTTGATCCAAGCCCAGCGCTGCGAGCACATCAGCTTCCAGTCTTCCTCGCTGGCCTTGCCCTTCTCGGCGATCTTGTAGTGGTACTCGGTCTCCTTGCGGCCTTCCTTCTTGACTTCTTTCTTGTCGACAGCGATCTCGAACAGCTGCTCAACGTTCGTGAACTTCGACAGCAGACGCTTGAGTTGCAGCGTCCGTTCCGGAAGCACGTGTCGCTCCTCGAACTCACCGTGGTACTTCTTGCGCTCAGAGTTGCTGATGGCCTGCTTGAGCATTTCGTTGAGCTACTCGTTGTTGCGTTTGCGGAGGCCCACGAAAGTGAAGAAGCTATCGAAGTCCTTGACCTGCTTGAGGGTGTTGAAGAGCTTCTTCTGGAAGTCCTCCTCCTCCTTGTTAGTGAGCTTGCACAGGTGGGTTTCGTAGTGCTGCAGCAGTTCCTTGCGGGTCTTGAAGCGCTCACAGATGTCGGTGATGAAGAGCTTGTAGAAGCAGAAGATCTGGAAGCTGGTGATCTGCGTCTTGAAGACCAGTTCGGCGCGCACCTGCTCGAGGTTCTTCTTTTCGGCTTCGTCCTTGGGCGGCTTCACCAGTTCGGGGACGTTCTTGAGGATCCACAAGACCTGGCGGTCCAGCTGCTCGCTGAAGTAGCTTTCGACGATATCGCTGAAGCGGCGCTTATCGGTGCCGCTGAGAAGCGCAAGCATGCAGCCGAGGTTGGGCTGGTTGTCCTTGATGCGGTACTCCTCTTTGGCAATGAAGTTGTCGATGCTGCGGGTGATGGTAGCTTCAAGCTCGGGGTGCTTGGCGAGCAGGAAGAGGAAGCAGGAGTGCACGTGGCAGAGGATGCGCAGGATGCGGATGCTGGCGTGCTTCTTCTCGTCCATGATGAAGTAGATGAGCGTGATGATGATCTTGGGGTAGACCTCCAGAATCTGCTCGGGCTTGAAGTTGTCCGTGTTGTTCGTGATGATCATCGAGAGCGCCTTCGTCGCAAACTTGTAGTAGCGGTCAGCGTTGTCGGTCTTGCCGAAGTACAGCGGCAACCAGTGCGTGAAGCGCTCGTTCTGCGCCGACCAGTTGATCGACTCTTTCAGGAAGGCCTTGATGCTGATGTAGTCGAAAAGGGCCTCCGCTTCCCGGATGGCACCCGTCCGCGGCAACTTCGAAATCTTCAGACCGATGCCCAGCTGGTTCTGTGTGAAGTGCAGCTTCGTGTGATAGCAGATCAGCTCCTTGTTGATCAGGTCATTTTCCTCGTCGAGTGTCAGGAAGTCCTCTGCGACGCTCTCGTGGGTCGAGAACGGCGGCCAGCAAGACAGCTTCCCACCGTGTTTGCAGTTCCTCTCGCAACACTTGAACTCGTTAGCCTGCTTCACTGCCTTCTTGATGTTCTGGAGGAGCTGGTTCTTCTCCTGGTTCAGGTCCTCCTCGAACAGGAAGCTCTGCAGCTGCATCAGCACGGACTGGATGCTGTAGGCCGAGCTCCATCCCTGACCCTCCTTGCGGTTCAGCTGCAGCATATCCAAGCAGATGTAGTTGCCGAACACGTTAGGATGCGGCACCGGCGTGAACAACTTCACATTGGGCGGGTGGTGCGGATAGCTTGCAGGAATTTGCAGCTCCAAGTGGAAGACACCACCCTCATAGGGAGTCCCTTCGGGACCGCGGATATTAGCATGCCACAGGAAGAGATCGTGTTCCAGCGGGCGTGCCACCACTCCCACCGTCGGCACTTTCTCCTTATCAATCTCCTCCAAGTCCTTGATCAGTCGCTTGGTAGCGAAGGTCTGAGCCTTCTTGCTTGCGACTGTCCTCAGAAGAGCTTGATCCTTGTTCCTGCCTTTACCCTTCATTTTATTATAGTTGATGGTGCTGATGGATTGCACTTAGAAATGGATATGTCGAGTCGGATGAAGTCCGACCAAAATACTTTCACTATCCGCCACAAAAGTGGAAGTTTCAAGGAAGTGAGCTTCGAATCTAAAAGGATGTTCAACTACTGGACTCCAACCTACCTGCAATTCAACCAACGCAACCCATAACAATCTGCAGCCAGCATCACCGTCTTTCGCCAAACCAATCAGCATCATATTGATATTCGTTCCTTATTAATGATTGAAATATTTTCTGAAATTGAGCAACAGGATTAGTCTTCACTGCCATTGGTGTCCTGGCCTTTCTCTTTGACCTCTTTCTTATTGGATGTCCTCGAGCGGTTTACAACTAACTGGCAATACGACGGTTGATGTAACACATGAGAGAAAGGAGGGAGAACTTCGGAGAACGTTGAGCAAAATATATAAGGACTTCAACCCACCCCAAGACCATTTACACATCTTCACCAGCTGTTCGCCCTGAGATAAGTATCAATCGAGCAGAGTGCTAATCCAACGACTGATTCTCCACAAAAGGCATCTTAACTGACTAAAAGCTAAAAATTGAAAATTGTTCTAGTGTTTTATGAGAAACCTTTCGCGGAGAGCAACTTCTTCAAAAGCAGGATCAATGTTAGACTCGAAAACTTGACATAGCAAGTGAAGATAATTGCTGTGAGATGGGGGTTGGGTGATAGCATTTGTTCTAAAAGGTTTCTCCTGTTGTAATATAGTTTCATATTACTCAGCAAAAGGAATATAGTTGATAACCGCATATAGCAAAGCTGCAAGATATGAGTACTCGTTTGCAAACAGCGTTATTCATACTGTACTGCTAGAATTATTTCCGTAGTGTTTCTTAACATATAGTCAGTCACAAAGGTAGTTGAGATAACATTAATCGCCAAGAAAGTATTCTGAACCATGCTATAGTTTGTTCCTCGCCGGCGTTTTAGCCGCTTCCACTAGCATGCAGTTCATATTAAATTAGCAATTGCTAATGTCCAGCCAGGAGGAGCTGCATGACAAACGAGAAACCTTCCGAGCGAGCATTCGTTCGGAGCAGAACGAAAGCAAGAGAAAAATCCGTCGGGAAGAGATTATACGAGAGGGTGAGTATACTTAGTGGGTACATCATGCGTAATGCAGTTCTATGCCGGAGAAGAGATGCTATCTGAACTACAGTCGTTGCTAAACCGTTCAGTGTTGGATACCGAGCACGCCCTGAAAACCCTGAGAACGTTCAATCGGTTACTTTACTATGAACCAACCGACGGCCGAAAGGCATTTCTAAATTAAAGCAATTGCGCAGAAGTTATATGGCAGATTGCACAGTTGATGCAACGATAGAGCGACACCGAACTTCGAAATATCGTATTCGAGCTGCTCGCTCGCATCAGCGGAATGAGCTGCTACAAGGAAACCAAGATAATAAGCCTCGATGAAATGCTCCTATAGCCAGTCAATTACCTGCGCTCAGAGATTCCGGAAATTTTCGTCGGCGACTTCATGACCTTCCTCAAAAACGTACTTATGGCTGACAGTACTCCAAAATCAACGATGCACTTACTGGAGAAGGGTCTGGTCTCGGCAGTGCCAGCACTATTTCGCTACTTATTGGATCGTCAGAACTTCTACGAAGAGCTTACTTCGTTCCTGACAGTGCTGCTCTAAAAAATTGTGAGCATGAGACTACATACGATTGATTAGAACCTGCCGAAGCTGTATCAGTTCTTCTGCGGGTTGGCTGAAAGTTTTCTGGACAATTAGACAAGCCCAGCCTTCAAATAAGACTGCATGGAAGCTTGCTTCAGAACGGTTATTCAAGCGGCCTCTCTCATGAAGCAATAGATCCCCTGCGAAATAAAAAGTTACATGGATTACGCTCCATTAGACTCTCGCGTAGTTTCGCTGCTGGTCATTCTCAGCTATGAAACGAATTACAAGCTAGGGCACCTGAGGCTCACAGCTCTCACAAAATATCTGTTCATGCAGGAGAAGTTCCACGATAGTGCGTTAATTGTGCTCAATAACCACCTCTACCATCAGCCTACCTCTCGATAATAGGTCTTATCTGATTTGGGGTCCGCATACGAAATGGTAGTTGGTGTGAAAGTTAACATGGGTACTCCACTACTGCACCTCTACCATAAGATTAAGAAAGCTGGGAGCAAAATTTGGCTTTTTCAGAGACTAGTCCTTTCCTTGATCGACGATACCAAAGATCCATGGCCGCTCAAAGACTGCCTGCTCTAGATGTGTATCGATGATCCTATATTCAAGAAGGAACTGCGACAGAAAGGTTACGCCTTAATATAAGGAGAGATTACACTCATTGAATGAGACTTGGCGCGTGACTACTTCTTTCGTAGTTTATTTGAACAGATGTACGCACATCCTATCCTCGTATATATTGATTCTGAATAATTCGCATATGTTTCAGAGCGCCGACAACTACGACCACGATCAGATTGAGCTCTTTAAGTAGGCCTTCGACTGGTTCGACAAGGACCACGACGGCAAGATCGATGCTAAGGTAGCCGCCCCTGTTCCTCAGGACTTGCTTGCGGTCATTTAGCAGCAAGAGCTTCAATACAAGTAGGCTGATGTCAAAAATTGGATCAACGAGTTCGACGCGGACGACGACAAAGCCCTCAACTTCTAAGAGTTCATTTCGATGATGGCGAAGTACCAAGCGCCCCTACCGCAGAAAGAAATTCGAAACGCTCAGCGAGCAGGAAAAGCGCGAGGCCTTCAAGGTGTTCGACCGCGACAGTAACCTGATGGTGTCGGTGGCTGAGCTCAAGCACGTCATGACGAGCCTCGGCGAGAAGTTCACGGAGGAGGAAGTCGATGAGATGCTCAGGAACGCCGACGTCGACAGCAACGGCCACCTTAACCAAGCGGAGTTCGAGAAGATGATGATGTTCAGGACGTGACTGCATGTTCCGGTGGATCCTTCGGAAAAGCCAATTCTAGAATATCATTCTTCTTTCGAAGGCACCGGCAGAGAAAGCAACGGGCTGGACAATTCAGATTAGTCGATTACGAGTGGATAGAGGGCAATGATGCCGGCGAACTACTAATCTTTTATAAACATTGTCCGCTGCGAAACGGAAAGCAGCTGTCGAAATTCCGACTCTGCATTTCTTGGGGAGCTTAGAAAGCAAGAGGGGTGCTCGTAAGGTGAAGCCAGACAAGCTCAGGATTTCAGACTGGCTTTGGGAATGATAGAATGGGCGTTCTAGAACACAGCGAACGCATTTAAAGGCAAGGTCGAGCCATGGAATATAATAATCAATTTAATAATTTCCAATGGCCGACCAGTTAACCGAATAGCAGATCGCCGAGTTCAAGGAGGCTTTCGCCCTGTTCGATAAGGATGGCGATGGCAGTATCACCACGAAGGTACGGCATCGCGATTAATGCAGGAACTCGGAACAGTCATGAGAAGCCTCGGACAGAACCCCACTGAAGCCGAACTGCAGGACATGATCAACGAAGTGGACGCAGATGGCAGCGGCACCATCGACTTCCCAGAGTTCTTGTCGTTGATGGCGAGGTACATTCAAATCTCACTTAGGAAAATGAAGGACACCGATACCGAAGAGGAACTCGTGGAGGCGTTCAAGGTCTTCGATCGCGACGGCAACGGCCTGATTTCTGCGGCGGAGCTGCGCCACGTTATGACAAACCTGGGCGAGAAGCTCACTGACGATGAAGTCGACGAGATGATCCGAGAGGCAGATATCGACGGCGACGGGCACATTAACTACGAGGAGTTTGTCCGTATGATGATGGCTAAGTGACCTGAACTATTTGAATTGAATGATGCAACGGCCGAGCTCCAGCGTTTCACATCGCCCTTACGCAGAAAAACGCGAATGCGAGCGCCCCTTTGAGTGGATTTATCACTCGAAAGCCCATCCAAATGAGTGCAGTGTCTGGCAGAAAAAGTCGATACCGCAGTGGAAGATACGATACCAAAATAAATAGGCCGAATTGTGCAGCACTGCGACGGTAGGCTCGTTAATAACAATTGATCAGCTTCGGACGGTCGAGAGGAACCGCTCGAACTCTTCGTCTGTCATATTGTTGATCTTCTCAAGCTCCTCTGAGAGGTCCATGGCCTTCTTCTGCTGGCCCAGCGATTCGTAGTACTTCACGAACTTCGGAGTGAGGTTGCTGCCATACTTCTTCGCCACCTTGTCCTTGAACTCGATGATGATTTCCTCGAAGGAGGGAGCACGCTCCTCGTCCTCCTGATCAATGAACTCGCGCAGACCCTCCTCGCCGAACTTCGCCAGCGGAGTCATCGTTCCTCAATCAACATTGCGCGTACCTGCTCCCTCGGGGATCACGTATTCGCCGCTCGTGGGCTCTTCGAAGAGAAACTCCCGTACCATCAACCGCTTGTCGAACTTCTTCAGCACGCTCGCGATTGACAGCGATTTCTTCTTGGCGAGCCGCTTTCTCTCGTACTCCTCATCGCGCTTGTATGTGTGCACTGTTTATTGTATCTCACTGCCTTCATACTTCAGGAGTGCTTCCAGCAGGTGAGCGCGAGGAAGGCCTGAGGAGTATCGAGCGATGGTCCTGCCGCAGATGCCTCCGAGTATAATCATATGGAAAGGGTTATAAGAAAGGCAGTGGAGCTCAAGAAATTGTGTCGCACCACCGGCCTCACCACAACTCAGGAATGGGCCAACCTCATTGGTTGCTTTCCGATCAGATTCGAAGCAGACCTGCTACTGAAGAACTTCCCCAAGTGCATCGCTGTGAGAACCTTGTATTCGGAAGACGACCTTCGACTGTCGGTGTACTGCCTTCCGAAGGGTGTAGTGATGCCCATCCATGATCACCCAAGCATGTTCGTGATGAGCTACGTACTGTTCGGTGAGATGTTCGCAAGGACTTACACTCGGATGGGCAAGGACGTTTTCAAGAAAGAATCTCGCACGCTGAAAAAGAACGAGTACATGGTAATTGAGGGCGAGCGGCACAACCTGCACGAAATGACGGGAGTGGAGAACACTCTCTTCTTGGATATCATCTTCCCCGACTACAACTACTCCAGTCGGCAGTGCACCCACTACGAAGAACCGCCGTCGCAACCAGGTGACATGGTCAGGCTCAAGGTTGTAGAAGAACCTGACTACGAAATGACGGAGTTCTGATAGCTTAATTCGCATGATACTTGATTGATTTATACCATTGATCAATTCCGGAAGGGAGCCAAACTCGACCTCCTCACATCGTTGACTTCCTTCTCCGTGTCCTTGACTCGCTTTCTCAGGGACTCGATTTCGGCGAACAGAACCACAAAGAGCGCGAGGTGCTCGTTGATGCGCTTCGTGAGGGCAGCTTCGTCGGAGAAGCGGATGCGCAGCTCGGAGAGCTCCTCTTCCCTCTCGGCGAGTACCTTGTTGAGCCTGTCGATTTCGGTGTTGAGGATGCGGTTCTGAGTCAATGGGGATAGTACCTTTTCGTCGAACTGGGCAAAGTTTTTGAGGCGAACTTCCATGTCGTAGTTCTGCTGCTTTAGCGTGGCATTTTCCTTGCGGAGGTCCTGGATGATGGTGCCGAGACGTTCGAATTCTCCAGTCAGCTGCTTCAGCCTAAATAAATCGAATATTTACTTCTGCTCGTACTCCATAAGCTTCCTCTTGTTGGCCTCTGATTCCTTACCCGCGTTGCCGTACAGGTTGTTGACACGCTCGATTTCAGTCGTCAGAGCAATGATCTTCTGCTCGGAGTTACGAACTCGTCCGTCGGATTCTCCTTTCTCGCGCTCGAGAGACTGATTGCGGAACTCAAGATCCCTCGCGCGGCGCTCAAGTTCAGAAATCTTCATGTTGGCGTCGCCAGCCTCCTGCAGCTTCTTTCTCAGATTTTCATTTTCGGAGGTGAATTGTTGAACCTTGAACTTGAAGTCGTTCAGTTGGTTAGCAAGATTGGACATCTGGCTAGTGGAAAGGCGCAGCTTCTCCTGTCCCTCGCGAACATCGTTAACAAGGCCTTCATTCTCGCCTGCCAGACGTGCGACCCTGTCGTTCAAACCGTGGATGGTCTTGTTCATAACGTCAGTCTCTCCGAGACGCTCATGAAGAACGCGAATTTCCTTGACCTTGTTGTCGAGATCCTTGCTGATGGCATTGATCCTCGAATCAGCTTCGACAAGCTTCTGGCCATAGGTCATATTTTCCTTGGTACGGGCCTAAAGCAGAGTGTTAAGTCTCTCAATTTCAGCAGAAAGCTCAGTGAGACGGCTTTGGAAGTCTTGACCACGGTTCTTGTATGCATCATTTTCGCGTGTCAGCTGATCGATCCTCGCCTTGACCTCGTTGAACTCGTTCATCAGCTTGGAGGTCTGGCTAGCAGAGATCCTAAGCTTCTCCTGACCCTCCCTCAGATCATCAGAGAGCATCTTGTTTTCGGAGCTGAGTTTGTTGATGCGCTGGCCATAGGCTGCGTCGTTCTCGGTCAGTTT
>JAFDWD010000029.1 GCA_018268695.1 Actinomycetota bacterium | reverse complement strand
TGCTGCGCCAGCTGGTCGGCGGCGGCACCACGCTGATCCTCACCACCCAGTACCTGGAGGAGGCCGACCAGCTCGCCGACGACGTGGTGCTTCTCGACCACGGGAAGATCGTCGCGACCGGCTCGCCGGTCCAGCTGAAGGCACGCCACGGCGGCGAACGGGTCGTCGTCACCGTCGACGATGTCGATGACCTCGGCCCGGCGGCCGAGGCACTCGAAAAGGTCGCGGCCGGTCGCTCCGAGATCGACCGCGAGGGCCTCTTCGTCGCCGCACCGGCGAGCGAAACGACCCGCCTGATCGAGGTCGTGCGGGCGCTCGAGGAGGGCGGCATCGACGCCCACGACGTGCGCCGCCGCGAGGCGACGCTGGACGACGTCTTCTTCTCCCTCACCTCGCCGCGCAACCGCGCCGCGAGCCCCGACGGCAACCGACCCGACGACCGCGAGGAGGCGGCCGCATGAACGCAAACGCAATCACCGCCGCCGCGCTGCCCAAGGTGCCGGCCGGGCCCGCCCGCCTGCGCTGGCTGGCCACCGACGCCTGGGTCCTCGCCAAGCGGAACTTCTCCCACATCCGCCAGATCCCGGAGAAGCTCTTCGACGTCACCTTGCAGCCGATCATGTTCGTGCTGCTGTTCGCCTACGTCTTCGGCGGCGTGATCGCCGTCCCCGGCGGCGGCGATTACCACGAATATCTGATCGGCGGGATCCTCGTCCAGACGCTCGTCTTCGGGATGATGGGACCCGGGACCTCGTTGGCGACCGACCTCGGCGAGGGGATCATCGACCGCTTCACCTCGCTGCCGATGTCACGGCCGGCCTACCTGATCGGCCACCTGACGGCGGAGTTCGCGGCGACGGTGCTGGCGATCACGATCATGGTGATCAGCGGCCTGATCGTCGGCTGGGGGATCAGCTCCTCGGTGCTGGAAGCGGCCGCCGGATTCGGCCTGCTGATGTTGCTGGCGATCACGATGATCTGGGTCGGGACCCTGATCGGGGTGCTAGTGCGCTCGGCCGACGCGGTGCAGGGGATCGCCTTCGTCACGGTCTTCCCGCTGACCTTCGTCGCAAATACGTTCGTGCCGGTCTCCGGCCTGCCCGAAGGGCTCCGTCAGGTCGCCGAATACAACCCGGTGAGCTGCTGGGCGGCGATGACGCGCACCCTGTTCGGCAACCCGACCGCCCTGCCGTCGAACGCCGCCTGGCCGCTCGAGCACCCGGTGATCGCTGGGCTGATCTGGTGCCTCGCGATCCTCGCGATCGTCGTCCCGGTCACGGTGCGGTCCTTCCGCCGCCGCACCACCGGCTGACAACGTCGACGGGCCGAAAACCTGACTCATAGTCAGGTTTTCGGCCCGTCAACAGCGGGGGCCTAGGCGGTTGCGGCCGCCGTCTCGGACTGGGCCGCGGCGGCGGCTTTCGCCTCCGGGGTGACCTCGTCGATGTTGCGCGGCAGCAGCACCTCTTTGGCGATGACCAGGCGCTGGATCTGGCTGGTCCCCTCGTAGAGCTGCATGATCTTCGCGTCGCGCATCAGTTTCTCGACCGGGTACTCCTTGATGAAGCCGTAGCCGCCGTAGACCTGGACGGCGTCGGTGGTGACCTCCATCGCCGAG
>JAFDWD010000299.1 GCA_018268695.1 Actinomycetota bacterium | reverse complement strand
CCCGCGCGATCTTCGGGGCGGCGTGGCGGTCCTGCACCGGGGCGAAGGCCCAGACGACGGTCCCCCCCCAGCCGCGCCGGCCGAGTCCGGCCAGGAGATCGCGCCGCGCGGCACCGCCTTCGGCGGTGACGATGCCGATCGTCCGCGGCAGCACCGGCCGCGCCAGCTGCTTTTGCAGCTCGAAGAGGCCCTCGGCGCGCAGCTGGGTGCGAAGCGCCTCCAGGCGCGCCATCAGGTCGCCTTCGCCGGCCAGCCGCAGGTGGGTCGCGCGGAAGCAGAAGCTCGGCGAGGCCGTGCCGCCGCCCGGGTAGTAGTCGGGCCCACCGGCGATGACGACCTCGGCGCCGTCGCGCAGCGCGCCCTCGGGGAGGCCGAGGCGCTCCAGATCGTTCAGCCAGATCTGGCAAGGCACCGCCCCGTCGCCGTCGCGGAGCTCGAAGTATGCCTGCACTTTGCTGCGGCTGATCCCGGTGACCTCGCCGATCAGGAGCACCCGGGCGCGCTTGCGCATCTCCTCCTGGAGCACCTTCGCGTACCGCCCGACCGCGAACGGGCCAGGAAGGTCGGGCCCCGGCCGGGCGGCGCCACCGAGGGAGAGTTCTGGCTGATCCACGAAATCAGCCTAAAGGCGTGGCCTGACGCGGCCCGGGGCGCGTCAGGCGGTTTGTTTCCAGCGCCTCGCCCATGCCTTCAGCTCTTTGATCGCCGGCCCGAGCTCTTCCCCGGTCGCGGTCAGCGAATAGGTGACGCGGACAGGCGTCCCCGCTTCCACCTCGCGTTCGACCAGGCCCTGGTCCTCGAGCTCCCGCAGGCGCTGCGAGAGCAGCCGGTCAGACAGCCCCGGAATGGCCTTGCCGAGCTCCCCGTAGCGCATCGGCCGCTCGGTCAGGGCGCAGAGGATCGCTCCCGTCCAACGCTTGCCGATCAGCTCGATCGCCTCATGGAAGTTGGGACAGACTTCCTCGCAGGGAGCCTGGGCCGGGGCAGCCTCTCGCGCGGGCGCGATCTGGGTCTGTGAGACGTAATTCACGTCCATCGACCTTACTGAACGTAGTTCCTCGGCCGGCGGATTTTCGGCCGCCCTGTATGACTTTGCCCGTGCCGACCCCGCGCCAGATCAAGCGACGACGACGAGTGGCCGCACTCGCGATCGGCCTGGTCGTGCTCGGCGCGACCTACCTCGTGCTCACCTTCACCCTGCTCGCCCCGGCCGACCGCGACGGCGCCGAGGTCGTCCACCTGACCGCCCACAGCCGCGACGTCGAATCCGACCAAGGAGTCCAGGTGGTCGTCCCGGCCGCCGACATCGACCACACCAGGGGCAGACCGCTCCTGGTCTTCCTGCACGGCCACGGCGGCTCCGACAGCACCTTCATCGAAGACGAAGCATTCTTCCGGGCGCTCGGGTCGCTCGGCCGACGGGCACCCGTCGTCGCCTTCCCCGACGGCGGCGAAGACAGCTACTGGCACGATCGCGCGACCGGGCGCTGGGGCAGCTACGTGACCGGCGAGGTCATCCCCGCCGTCGTCCGCCGCTTCCATCTCGACCCGCGGCGGGTGGCGATCGGCGGCATCTCGATGGGCGGCTTCGGCGCCTACGACATCGCGTTGGACCACCCCGGCCGCTTCTGCGCCGTCGGCGGCCACTCCCCCGCCCTCTGGCTGGAAGGCGGCGCGACCGCGCCGGGTGCCTTCGACGACGCCGAAGACTTCGAACGAAACGACGTGATCGGCACCGTCCGCGCCGACCCCGGTGCCTTCGGCCCGATCCCGATCTGGAACGACGTCGGCACCGAAGACCCGTTCCTGATCGGCAGCGTCGCCTTCGACGAAGCACTCGCGGCCGGCGGCGCCGACCTCAGCGCCCACCAGTGGCACGGCGGCCACGAAGAGAGCTACTGGGACCGACACTGGAAGCAGTACCTGCGCTTCTACGCCAGGGCGCTGGAGAGCTGCGGGAAGTGAGCGGCGCGACGGCTCAGCGCGTGCAGGGACCGGTGTCGACGGGGCCGCCGGGGATCCGGTGCAGGGCGCTTCGCACTTCGCCGGCGGGGACCGCGAAGCCGCCGTGCGGCCCGCTCGTCGTCGCCGCGAAGACGACCCCGACGACCTTGCCGTCCTTGCCGAGCAGCGGTCCGCCCGAGTTGCCGCTGCGGACGTCGCCGCCGAGCGCCGTGATCGACCGGTCGATCGGGCCGCGGCCGTAGGAGTCCTCGCTGATCGTCTCCCGCGTCTCCCCGACCCGCGCCGGAGTCACGGTGTAGGGGCCGTTCTCGGGATAGCCGAGGACCGCGGCCGCGGAGCCGTCGCGATCGCCCGACGCCATCGGCAGGACCGGCAATTCGGCATCCACCCGCAGCAGCGCCAGGTCGTCTTCGGGCTCGTAGAGGACCGGGGTCGCGTCGAGCTCCACCCCGCTCTGGGTGGTGACCGTGGTGTCGTCGGCGCCGGCGACGACGTGGGCGTTGGTGACGATCAGGTTCGGCCGCACCGCCCAGCCCGACCCCTCGATGCCGAGCCCGCAGGCGGTGCTCAGCACCCGCACCACCGAGCTGCCCGCGCGGAGCACCTGGGGATCGGCGGCGATCCGCGGGTCCGGACGCCGCACCGGCGTCGCCGGGCCGGTGATCGAGGGCGCCGGATCGACCCGGTCGAGCACGTTCAGGACGCCCCCCGTCGGCGGCAGGACGTGGTCGAGCTCCCGCAGGATCACGGAGTTCTGCACGTCGGCGCGCAGCTGCATCGTCCCCGGGGCGTGGAGCGCCACCGCCCCGAAGATCCAGGCGAGGCTGAGCGCCACCGCGCCGATCAGCGCCGCCCCGCCCGCCCCGTCGGCGTGGTGCATGAGCGGACGGCGGATCAACCGTTGCCGCAGCGCCAGCGCCAGCCCCTCCAGCGCCACCGCCGAGAGCGCCCCGACCAGAAGCGCTCCGATCGCCCCGCAGAGCGGCGCGTAGGGCGAATCGGAGCCCTGCGAGAGCAAGAAGGGCCCCAGGCGGCTTCCCAGGAACGCCCCGACCGCGAACCCGCCGAGGGTCAGCGCGCCGACGATCAGGCCCTGCCGATACCCCCACAAGCCGAGCGCGATGGTGAAGGCGGCGATTGCCCAGTCGAGTACCGTCATCGCCCAAATACAAGCACGCGGCGGACCGCTCGATTACCTTTCCAGCAGTGAGCAGGCCGTCTCCCGAGTCAGAGCGTCGAAGACGACTGCTTACGCGAGCTTTGCCGCTCGGCGCGCTGGCGTTGGTCGCCTTCATCGTCGGCGCCGCGATGGGCGCTCCCGGATCCCCGGAAAAGGCGGCAGCCGACCGTTTCGCCGAAGCCTGGCAGGCCAAGAACTTCGCCGCGATGTACGCGGAGCTGAACGATGCCTCGAAGGCGGAGATCGGCCCGAAGCAGTTCGCCGCCGCCTACCGCGAAGCGCGCGACACCTCGACCATGCGCGCCCTCGTCGCCGACTCGGCCGAAGATGCCCGCTCCGAAGAAGGCGAGACGGTGGTGCCGGTGCCGGTGCGGGTCAAGACCGTCGCCTTCGGCACGGTCGCCAAGGACCTCGACCTGCCCTGGTCGGAAGGCGGTATCGCCTGGGCGAGCAACCTTGTCTTCCCCGGGCTGCGACGGGGCGAGAAACTGGAAGCCGAGACCGAACTGGCGCCGCGCGCCGCGATCCTCGCGGCCGACGGCACCCCGCTCGCCGAAGGCCCGGCGCTCGAACGCGAACACCCGATGGGCAGCGCCGCGATCGACGTCACCGGCGAAATCGGCGAAGCGCCCGAAGACCAGGAGGCCAAGCTGGCGGCGAATGGGTTCCCGCCGGAAACGCCGGTCGGGATCAGCGGCCTGGAGAAGGCCTTCAACCGCCGCCTCGCGGGCAAGCCGGGCGGGAAGCTGCTCGCCGTCCCGGCGAACGGCGGCGAAGGCGCCGCGGGCCGCGTGCTGGGCGAATCGAAGCCGGAGCCGGGGGCGCCGGTGAAGACGACGATCGATCCCTACCTGCAGGAAACCGCGGTCGCCGCGCTGGCCGGGCGCTACGGCGGCGTCGCCGTCCTCGACGCCAAGACCGGCGACGTGAAAGCGCTGGCGGGCCAGGCCTTCTCCGCCCCCCAGCCGCCGGGGTCAACCTTCAAGATCATCACCACCGTCGCCGCGCTGCAGAAAAACCTGGTGAAGCTCGACGACGAATTCGAAATCACCAACGGGATCAACGTCGGCGGGCGCTTCATCGAGAACGCCAACGGCGAGTACTGCGGCGGCACCTTCCTCCAGGCCTTTGCCGAGTCCTGCAACGCCGACTTCCTGCCGCTCGGTCCCCAGATCGGCAATCAGAAGATGGTCGAAACCGCCGAAGCCTTCGGCTTCAACTCGCCGCCGACGCTCTACTCGCCGTCGATCGCGAAGGAAGTCGAACCGGCCGAGTCGACGATCCCGACGGAAATCGGCGAAGAAGTGGACCTCGCCGTCTCGGCGATCGGCCAGGGCGAGGTGCTGGCAACGCCGCTGCAGATGGCGAGCGTCGCCCAGACGATCGCCAACGACGGCGTGCGGATGCCGACCTCGATCGTCTACTCGCGCAAACTCGGCCCGACGATGAAGCCGGTACGGGTGATGTCGAAGAAGACCGCCGACCAGCTGACCGAACTGATGACCGGCGTCGTCACCGAAGGCACCGGGACCGCGGGCGCGATCGCGGCCGGCCAGGTTGCGGGCAAGACGGGCACCGCCGAACTCGGCCAGGTGGTGGAAAGCGAAGAAGGCACCGAACCGGTCGAAGGGGAAGAAGAAGTCGAACCCCAGCACAAGAAAGACGCCTGGTTCTCCGCCTTCGCCACGGTCGAAAAGCCGAAGCTGGCGATCGGCGTGCTGCTGATCGAAGCCGAAGCGGCGGGCGGCGAAGTCGCCGCCCCGATCGCCTCCCAAGTCCTCTCAGCCGGCTACGAATAGCCTGCGGCGGCGTGGGGGCGCCTCGCGGTGTCCTCGGTCGCTCGCCTTCGGGTCACGCACTGGAGTGCGCTCCCCTCGGCTCCCTCCCTGCGTCCTTGCGAGGCTGGCCCACGCCGCCGCAGGCCGCGTTAAAGGTCAATCTGGACTACGCCCGATTCGCCCAGCGGGCCCGGGATGTGGAGCTTGAGGGGCCGCGCGCCGGACACCGATTCGGGAAGTTCGAAGATCGCCACGGAGCCCTGGATCGCGCCCATCTGCGCGGTCGAGTCGTCCACCGGGATCTGTTCGTTTTCTTCGACGTGGCCGCCGAACGGGAAGGCGAATTCGCTTTCGCTCGGCAGGGCGTTGTAGACGTTGCCGTCGGCGTCGGTGATCGTCAGCCGCTTCGCCAGGCTGAGCGTGCCTTCGGTGTGGTTCTGGACCTGGAGGAAGACGCCGAAGAAGTTCGAGTCTTCCTTCAGCGGCTT
>JAFDWD010000298.1 GCA_018268695.1 Actinomycetota bacterium | reverse complement strand
GATGACGAGCGCACGCTCGGAAGCGTGGAGTTCGCGACATCTCCCGCACATCTCCCTCGACGGCGTCGCAGTTTCTCCACTCCTCACAGGCCGGGTCTGCCGCAGGCCCTTGCGTCCCTTTCCCCGTTCCCTCGCACCGCCCCGGCCCGCGCGTCGACGCCCTACCGGGTGCCGGTGTGCTCGTAGGTCTCCGCAAGCAGCCGCTCGGTCGTCCTCAGGTTCTCGGCGAGGCGGGCCGCCGCGAGGTCGGCGTCCCCGCTCCTGACCGCGTCGAGGATCTCTTCGTGCTCGGCGACGAAGGCGTCGGGGTCCGGCCGGAGGCCGGCCGCCAGGCGGACGTAGCGCTCGGCGCTCGACCAGAGGAGGCGGAGAAGGTGGTCGGTCCACGCCGATTCGGCGACGTCGTAGAGGCGGAAGTGGAAACGCTGGTGGGCCTCGTAGGCGGCGGGCTCGTCGCCGCGGCCGAAGTGGGTCCTCATCTCGGTCAGCTCGGTCTCGGCGGCGATGATCCCCTCGGGCGTGATCTTCGCGACCGCCTGGCGGATCGCGTGGTCCTCGAGCACCAGGCGGGTCTCGTAGATGTCGGTCATGTCGGCGATCGAGATCTCGGTCACCGTCGCGCCGCGGTTGGGCTCGATCCGGACCATCCGTTCGGCCTCCAGTCGCTGCAGCGCTTCGCGCACCGGGATGAAGCTCACCCCAAGTTCGGCGGCGAGGCGGGACAAGATCAGGCGGGAGCCCGGCTCGTAGGCCCCTTGCAGGATGCTCTCGCGGAGCGAGGCGTGGACGCGATCGACACTGGTCCCGTGCTCCATGGATTCTATAATATAAAATCCTATGGCCCAGACCCCACAGCCGAGGATGCTCGCCCTCTCCACTCCGCAGGAGGCGGCGACGACCGCGGGCCGCGCCGCCTTCGAGCGCGCGGTCGTCCTCGAGGCCTGAGGGGACGACGATGACCCTCCTCGAGGCCCTGGCCGTCCTGGCCGCGGGATTCGCCGCCGGCGGCATCAACGCGATCGTCGGGTCCGGCTCGCTGATCACCTTCCCGGTGCTGCTCGCCGTCGGCTACCCCTCGGTCACCGCCAACGTCTCCAACTCGGTCGGCCTTGTCTTCGGCAACGTCAGCGCCGCCTGGGGCTATCGCGCCGAGCTCGTCGGCCAGCGTGAGCGCGCCCTCCTCGGCGGCACCGGCACCGCCTTCGGCGCGATCACCGGCGGCCTCCTTCTCCTCACCCTCCCCGAAGGGGTCTTCGAAGCCGTCGTGCCGGTACTGATCCTGCTCGCCTGCGCGCTGATGATCCTGCGGCCGAAACCGAAGCTGAGCCACGGCTCCCTCAGCCACCACCGCAAGATCGCCCTGGTCGCCACCGGCTTCGCGGTCGGCGTCTACGGCGGCTACTTCGGTGCCGCCCAAGGCGTGATCCTCCTCGCCGCCCTGCGCTTCCTCATCCCCGACAGCCTCCAGCGCCTCAACGGCCTGAAGAACGTGATGGTCGGCGTCGCCAACGGCATCGCCGCGATCCTCTTCGTGATCGTCGCCCACGTCGCCTGGGAGGCGGCGGCCCTGGTCGCCGTCGGCTCGATCGCCGGGGCCCAGGTCGGCGCCCGCTACGGCCGCCGCGTCCCCGACGAGGGGCTCCGCTGGACCGTGGTGACCGTCGGCGTCGCCGTCGCGATCGTCCTCTTCGTCAAGTAGCGGTAAAGGGCAGCCCCGTCGTTGCCGAAAAGACGGGAGTCCCTATTCGAACTGGTCGGAGGAACGCATGAACCGGATTGAGGAAGCGCTACGTCGGGTGGTGCGGCGAAGCCGGCTCGGCAGCGGCGCGCTGGTCGCGGCACTGGCGATCGTCGCGTTGAGCGTCCCGGCGGGCGCCTCGGCCGCGACCCAGTCCTTCACCAGTCCGGGCGTTGGCTCCTTCGTCGTCCCCGCCGGGGTCACGTCGATCTCGGTGGAAGCGTTCGGCGCCGCCGGTGGCTCCAGCGGCGACGGCAAAGTGGGCGGGCTCGGCGCGAAGGCGAGCGCCGGGGCGGTGCCGGTCACCGCGGGCGAGACCCTCACCGTGGTCGTCGGCGGCCGCGGCGGTAACGGCGTCAACGGGACCCCCTTGGAAGTCTGTGATTGGGGCGCCGGTGGGGTCAACGGCGGCGGCGAAGCAGGTGAATGCGACGGTGAAGGCGCGGCCGCCGGCGGTGGTGGCGGCGCGTCCGAAATCCGCCGCGGCGCTACCGCCCTGGTCATCGCGGGCGGCGGCGGCGGCGCGGGCGCCAACGGGACCGGCGGCCCGGGCGGCGCCGGTGGTGAATCCGGTGGGTCGGGGGTCGCGGGTGCCGCCGGCGGTGGTGGTGGTGGCGGTGGTGGGACCTCGACCACGGGCGGCGCGGGCGGTGTCGGCCAGGGCGGCGGGCAGGCGGGCAAAGTCGGCTTCGCCCATACGGGCGGCGAAGGCGGCTTCTGGTCCGACGCTTCGGGCGGTGGTGGTGGTGGCGGCCTCTTCGGCGGTGGCGGCGGAGGCGGCTCGCAGAACTTCTCCGGCGGCGGCGGTGGCGGTGGCTCGAGCATGGGTCCCGCCGGCACGGTGTTCGCCACCGGCGCGCAGTCCGGCAACGGCAAAGTCGTGATCACCTACACCTACTCGCCGTCGCTGACGGTCGCCTCGTCCCCCGGCGTGACGATCGGCGGCGAAGTCCACGCGACGGCGACCCTCACGGGCGGCCACGAAGCGACCGGCACCATCTCCTTCGCCCTCTACAAACCGGGCGACACCAGCTGCTCCGGGACCCCTGCCTTCACCGAAACGGTCACCGTCACCGCGGCGACCGGAACCTACGAATCGGCGGCGTTCGCGCCGACCGGAGCAGGCTCTTACCACTGGACCGCGAGCTACTCGGGAGACGCCGAAAACGACGCCGCCGCGAGCTCCTGCGCCGAAGCCTCGGCCGCGGTGACGGTCGCGTCGGCCTCGCCGTCGCTGACGGTCGCCTCGTCGCCGGGCGTGACGATCGGCGGCCAGGTCCACGCGACCGCCACCCTCGCCGGCGGCCACGAAGCGACCGGCACGATCTCATTCGCCCTCTATGGACCCGGCGACACCAGCTGCTCGGGGACGCCCGTCTTCACCGAAACGGTCACCGTCACCGCGGCGAGCGGCACCTACGAATCGGCGGCGTTCGCGCCGACCGGAGCAGGCACCTACCACTGGACCGCGAGCTATTCGGGCGACGCCGAGAACGACGCCGCCGCGAGCTCCTGCGGCGAAGCCGCGGCCGCGGTCGTGGTGAGCGCTCCGGATGCCCCGCCGTCGACCGGGTCGCCGGTGACCACTCCGCAGGCCACGACTCTGCCCGCGCCGGTCACTTCGACCCCGCCCTCGGTCCGCATCCTCCACAGCCCCAACCAGCCCCACAAACCGAACCCCTCGGGCGGGCCGCGCTACACCTTCACCTTCGCCGCCGGCACGCCCGACGTCACCTTCTACTGCCGGATCGACAAGCAGCCGTTCAAGGTCTGCACCCCGCCCGCCGTCTACCGTCACCTGGCCCCGGGCCGCCACGTCTTCAAGGTGAAGGCGGTCGATCCCACCGGCCTCGAGTCGCCCGTGCAGAAGGTCTCCTTCACGGTCGCCGGCAAGGGGTAGGCGGCTCAACTCGTCGCCGCGAGGGCCAACGCAAGCATCTCGGTGGCGACGGCCAGCCGTCTGTAGAAGGTCGCCCGCGAGACGTTCAGCACCCGGGGGCCGGTGGCCGGGTCGGCCTCCTCGTCGAGATAGGCGAGGTCGAGGGTCGCCCGCAGGAGGCGATCGTCAGACCCGGATCCGAAGGCATCGTCGGCAGCGGAGCTGAGCCGGGCGCGGACCTCGCGCCGCTGCTCGGCAGGTGCCAGATCCTCCGAGGTGAGCGGTGATCCGGCCAGGTCATCGCCCCGTCGCAGCGCCTGCAGGGCACTGCGCACCTGGTCGGCCGACGGCGGCCGGTGCGGCGGGATGCCGAGCTCGCGGTAGACGATGTCGCGAGCCAGTCCGATCACCCCGCCGGGGCCGTGGTCGATCCGGTGGCACTCGAGGCGAGTCTGCCCGATGGTGAGGTCGAGGTCCGTGAGGTGCTCGGCGCCGATGGCGCGGGAGAAGCTCACCTCGCGCTGGTTGGATGGGTCGAGTGGCCCGTAGAACCAGCGTGGGTTCACCGCGCCGCTCCGCAAGGTCGCCGTCGCGTTGAGGAGGGCCCGCTCGCGCTCTTCGTCTCCGCCATCGATGGTGAGCGCCTCGCGCCAGAGGACCGCCTCACCGAGCGGTGCCGCCGCCTCGGCGTGCTCAACCCAGCTCCCGATCACCGGATCCTCCCGACCCCACTCGGG
>JAFDWD010000297.1 GCA_018268695.1 Actinomycetota bacterium | reverse complement strand
CTCCGCCTCGCCCTGGCCGAGCGCGTCGTCGAGGAAACCGAGGAAGGCGATCCCGAGCAGGTAGGGCAGCCAGCGGCGCAGTTCCGGCGCCAGCAGGTCGAGCCCGGCGCGGTCGTTAAGCACCGCCAGCGGCGCCAGCGCGACCAGGGCGACCGTCGCCAGGACCGCGCCGAGCGGGAAGGCGAGCGTCGCGCCGCGGTAGTTCGTCCGGACCAGCCCGGCGTCGCGCAGCCCGGCGGCCCCGGCGGGCAGCATCGGCACCGCCAGCGCGATCGCGAGCGGGAACCCGATCCAGTACACCTCAGCTACCTCCCCGGGCGGGCACTCAGCCTCCCGGCGCCAGCAGGTCGGGCAGCAGGCGATCGGCGGTGCTCTTGACCCCGAAGCTTCCCTCGGCGCCGCGGAGCGCCGCGACCAGCGCCACCTGGCCCGCGGTGTTGTCGATGTCGTCGACGGTCGAGAGGCTGTTCGACTGGAAGAAGGAGATCGAGGACGGTTCGGTGCCGGTCGACTCGACCCCGACCACCGGCACCCGGGTCGCCGTCATCCCCTTCAGCATCGCCGTTTCCAACTGCGCCGCGGTCGAGCGCTGCACCGGGCCCATGCTTTCGGGCTGGCTGCGGACGATGATCACCCCGTCGAGCGCGCCGAATTCGCCGCTCGCCCGCGAGAAGAGGCTGCCGCGGACCAGTTCCGGCAGGGTCCCGCCGATGACGATCTGGCGCCCGACCCCGACCCCGAGTTCGGTCAGCTGGTCGGGTTCGGTGCGGATTTCTTCGAAGCGCGTTTCGGCGAGTTCGGAGGCGAGTCCGGACATGTCGACCGGCTCCTGGACGACGCCGACGCCGACCAGTTTGGCCCCGGTCGGGCCGAGGGCGTCCTCGACCGCCGAGGTGATTTCGCTCGGCAGCCCGCCCATCGCGACGACCGCGTACTGCTTGCCCAGCAGCAGGTCCCGGGTCAGCACCGGGTAGATCTTTTCGTCGAATTCGTGGGCGCGGCCGAGTTCGCCGGAGAGATCGTCGGCGCGCGAGCGGGCGTCCTGGAGGTTGCCGACCAGGCTCTGCTCGAGGTTCTTGCGGGTTTCGCTCAGCGCGCCGCCGCCGAACTCGGCCCCGATCAGGATCCCGACCGCGAGCGCGAGGAAGACCGCGATCAGGGAGGTGGCGTGGTAGCGAGCGCTGTAGCCCATTTAGCCTGCAAAGGCTAGGGGTTGGGGGCGGAGCGCGCTCAGATCCCCAACCAGATACGGACCTTCAGCCAGAAGAGCTCGAAGACGTCGTTGAGGGCCGGCGAGGTGATGATCAGGATCGTCAGCAGGACCAGGAAGGCGACGATGAAGAAGATCACCGGCATCAGGGTGGAGCTCGGCCGGTAGAGCCGCGACACGCCCTTGGCGTCGACGAGTTTCTCGCCGATCCGCAGCCGGGTGAGGAAGGTCGAGGACATGCCGCCGCGCTTGCGGTCGAGGAACTCGATCAGGTTGAAGTGGGCGCCGACGCTGACGATCAGGTCCGCCCCCTTCTCGTAGGCCATCAGCATCGCGACGTCCTCGCTGGTGCCGGCGGCGGGGACGACGCGGTGGTCGAGCCCCATCTCGATCAGGCGCTGCCGGCCGGGCGCGCGGCCGTCGGGATAGGCGTGGACGATCAGCTCGGCACCGCAGGCGAGGGCCGGGTCCGAGGCCGAGTCCATGTCGCCGAGGATGATGTCCGGCTTGAGGCCGGCCTCCAGCAGCCCGTCGGCGCCGCCGTCGACGGCGACGATCAGCGGGCGCACGTCGCCGATGTAGGTGCGCAGCGCTTTCAGGTCGCGGCGGTGGCGCTCGCCGCGGACGACGATCAGGACGTGGCGGTCGCGGAACGAGACCCGGGTCGGCGGGAAGTCGATCGAGCCGGTGAGGATGTCGGTCTCCTGGCGGACGTGCTCGACCGTGTTTTCGGCGAACTCGGCGAGCACCT
>JAFDWD010000296.1 GCA_018268695.1 Actinomycetota bacterium | reverse complement strand
GCGTCGCCGGCGTGGTGGCCGAGGCTGTCGTTGATCAGCTTGAAGTGGTCGAGGTCGAGGAAGAGGATCCCGACCGGCGAGCCGGAGACCGAGGCGCGGCCGAGCGCGTCGTCGAGCGAGTCGACGAAGCTGAGCCGGTTCGGCAGCCCGGTGAGGGCGTCGTGGTGGACGCGGTGGCGCAGGGCGCGGTCGGCCGCGTGGCGCTCGAAGGCGTCGGCGAGGACGTTGGCGGCGGCTTCGAGGAAGGGGACGTCCTTGGGGCCGAAGCGCCGCTGTTCGCCAGAGTGGACGTCGAGGACGCCGAAGGGGCGCTCCTTGCCGTCGATCAGGACGGCGAGCGAGCTGGCGGCGCCGAGGACGCGGACCGCGGGCGGCATGGTGAAGCGGGACTCCTCCTCCCAGTCGTCGACGATGACCGGGATGCCCGAGTCGAGCGCCGCGCCGGCGTGCGATTCGCGGCCCGCGGAGACGCGGCGGCCGGAGGCGAGGGCGCCGTCGTCGAGCCCGGCGCGCAGGTTGAGCCGGCGACCGTCGCGCCCGACCTCCCAGATGCAGGCGAACTCGACCCCGTCGAGGTCGCCGATCAGGTTGACCGCGTCGCGCATCAGCGCCTCGGGGTCGCCGTTTTTCAGCGCCCGCTCGCCGAGCCGCGCGACCACCGCCTGCTGGGCCATCGAGCGCTGCAGGTCGACCTCCGCGGTCTTGCGCTCGCTGATGTCGTAGAGGACGCCGTGCCAGACGGGGATGCCGTGGGCGTCGGCCTCGAGCACGGCCTCGTCGAGCATCCAGACGATGCGCCCCGCCTTCGTGAACATCCGGTATTCGACCGGCCGGGTGTCGCGGTTGCCGAGCGCGTCGCGGCTTTCCACCGCCAGCGCCCTCATCCGGTCGTCGGGATGGACCAGGCGGGCCCAGAGGCGCTCGTCGGAGAGGAACTCCTCCGGCGAGTAGCCGAGGATTTCCTCGACCTGCGGGCTCACGTAGCGCCAACGCCCGTTCTCGCCCAACTCGGAGGCATAGACGATCACCGGAAGGCGGTCGACGATGCGTCCCTCGGGCCAGTTCTGGTCAGTGCGGTCGGGCATCCGTGTCTCTATCGACAGCGAAGCGTGCCACTTGATGCGCCGAACTTAAAGATTGGGTTCCTGCACCTAAATAGTGGTCCATATGCAGGGCAGTTTTCGCGGGTAGAGAGCTGCAATTTCGCGAACGTCGAGGTACGCCGATGGCCGCAAAGGGTCCGTCGATGGCATCCGCGCACCCGGGCCGATACCGAGATATGTCCTAAACCTTCGGCCCTCCCTGCCGATCACCCGGGCCGAACCCCGCGATGAGCATCCTCGACCCGACCCAACTCACGCTGATGCGCGCTATCTCCGGCGCGACGTTGCGCAACACGGTGCTGGCAAACAACATCGCCAATGCCGACACGCCCGGGTTCCAGCCCTCGGACGTCAACTTCCACGCGGCGCTGAGCGATGCGCTCGGGGAAGGGCCGGAAGCGCTGGAGAGCATCGGCTTCACGCCGGAACAGCTCCACACCGGTGCGGTGCGGGCCGACGGCAACGGGGTCGACAGCGAAGCCGAAGCGGCCAAGCTGGCCGAAAACGGCCTCGAACTCGAGGCGCTCGAGCAGGTGGCGAGCTCCCGCATGGCGATCATGCGCACGGCGATGGGGATGAACGGCTGATGTCGCTCTTCGACGCGTTGAACATCTCCGCCTCCGGCCTCACCGCGCAGCGGCTGCGGATGGACGTCACCTCGGCCAACCTCGCCAACGCGCAGACGACCCAGACTCCGGAAGGCGGCGCCTACCGGCGCCAGGACGTGGTCCTGCAGGAGTCCTCCGGCGCCGGCACCTTCGCCGGCGCGCTGACCGGCGCGCTCGGCGGCGGCGGACCGGCGGGCGTCGAAGTCGCGGCGATCGTCCCCGACACCACCCCGCCGCGCCAGGTCTACGAACCCGGCAACCCGCAGGCCAACGCGCAGGGCTACGTGGAAATGCCGAACGTCAACCCGGTCGAAGAAATGACCGACCTGATCGACGCATCGCGCTCCTACCAGTCCAACGTGACCGCGATGCAGACGACCAAGCAGGTCTTCTCGAAAACGATCGAACTGCTGTGAGGCGCCGGTGACGATCCCGATCTCAGCCGTCAGCAAAGCCGCCGAGCAGATCGCGCTCGGCCCGCAGCAGTCGGTCGAGCCGACGAAATCGACCGGGTCCGCCGACCCGGCGGGCGGCTTCGGCTCGATGCTGACCAACGCGATCGGCGACCTGGAGAAGACCCAGAACGCGGCCGCGACGCAGGCCCAGGAGCTGGCCACCGGGCAGACGAACGACATCAGCTCGGTGGTGACCGCGGTCCAGGAAGCCCAGCTCTCGATGCAGCTGGCCTCTCAGGTCCGCAACAAAGCGGTCGAAGCGTATACGGAAATCTTCCATACCCAGATCTGACGTGGCCCAGGTCAAATCAGTCCTCTCGCGACTCTCCACGCGTGGCAAATTGGCGCTCGCCGGGTCGGCGCTGGCGCTCGTCATCCTCGCCTTCGTCCTCTTCCAGATGGCGACGAAGCAGAGCTACACGACGCTCGCGACCGGGATCGAACCGGCCGAAACCGGCCAGGTGACCGAAGCGCTCGAAGCGAAGGGCATCCCCTACCAGCTGCAGGACTCGGGCACGGCGGTCGGGGTGCCGAGCGCCGACGTCTCCCAGGCGCGGATCGCGCTCGCCGAATCGGACGTGCTCGGCGGCAGCAAACCGGGCTTCGAACTCTTCGACTCCCAGCAGTTCGGGGCGTCGGACTTCCAGCAGAAGGTGACCTACCAGCGGGCGCTGGAGGGCGAACTGGAACGGACCATCAACCAGGTCGAAGGGGTGAAGAGCTCCAACGTCCAGCTGACCCTGCCCGAAGAACAGCTCTTCTCCGAAGAAGCGATCAAGCCGACGGCGGCGGTGCTGATCGCGGCGGATTCGGGCGGCCGGCTCGGCGCCGGCGCGGTGCGCGGGATCGCCCACCTGGTCGCGGCGAGCGTCGAAGGCCTGAGCCCCAACGACGTGACGATCACCGACGGCAGCGGGGCGACGCTCTGGCCGGCGGGCGAAGGCGGCGGCGCGCTCGGCGCCGGCGGCGTCTCCAAACAGGCGATCGAGGCGCGCTACGACAGCGGCATGGAAACGCGGCTCGACAGCCTGCTGGCGCGGACCATCGGTCCCGAAAAGGGGCGGGTGCAGGTCCAGGCCGAAGTCGACGCCGACCGCACCACGCAGTCGAAGCTCGAATATGCGAAGAAAGGCACGCCGCTGGCAAGCCAGGCCGAACACGAGTCGCTGAAAGGCGCCGGGGCGGCGGCGGCCGGGGGCGCGGCCGGGACCGCCGGGAACATTCCCAGCTACGCCGCGGGGGCGGGCGCCGCGGCCGGCCCCTCCAACTACAAACGGGCGAAGGAAGAAACGCAGTACGGCGTCGACAAGACCGTCACCCACACCCAGGTCGCGCCGGGGACGGTGAAACGCCAGCACGTCGCGCTGATCGTCGACAAAACGGTGCCGGCGGCGGAAGTCGTGCAGCTCGAAAAGGCGATCGAAGGCGCCGCCGGGATCGAAGCCAAACGCGGCGACACGCTGACCGTGAGCCGGATCGCCTTCGCCAAGCCGCCGGAAGCGACCGCCCCGGGCGGGCCGGGCATCACCGAATACATCAAGTACGGAGTGATCGGGCTGGCGGGCGTCGCCTTCCTCGTCTTCGCCGCGCGGCACCTGCGCAGAAAACAGGACGAAGTGCTGGCCGAACCGATCTGGCTGAAGGAACTGAACGCGCCGACCTCGCTGGCCGAACTGGAAG
>JAFDWD010000295.1 GCA_018268695.1 Actinomycetota bacterium | reverse complement strand
GCCGCCGTCACCCGCTTGGAGATCTGGTCGGCCTCCGGGGAGTAGGTCAGGTCGAGTTTCAGGAAGATCGAGTTGATGTGCTTCTCGACCGCGCGTTTCGTCAGCACCAGGTCCTCGGCGATCGCCGCGTTCGACTTGCCTTCGGCGAGCCCGGCGAGGACGTCGAGCTCACGCGGCGTCATTTCGCCGAGCGGCGAATCCTGCGAGCGTGCCTGCGCCTGGACCAGGACCTCGACGATCTTCGGGTCGATCACCGAGCCGCCATCGGCGACCGTGCGGATCGCCCGCGTCAGCTCTTCCCGCTGCGCGATCCGCTCCTTCAGCAGGTAGGCGCGGCGCTCCGAGCCCTCGCCGAGCAGCCGCAGCACGTACCCCGGCTCCGAGTACTGGCTGAGGACGACGACGCCGACCTCGGGGTGGGTCTCGCGCAGCCGCGCGGCGATCTGGATGCCCGCGTCGTCGCCCTCCGGCGGCATGCGGATGTCGGTCAGGACGACGTCGGGCGGATCGTCCTCGACCGCGGCGAGCAGCGAGGGCATGTCGGCGCAGCTGGCCGCGATCTCGATCTCCCCGTCCCCGCGCAGCACCTGCTCGATCCCTTCACGCACGATGAAGCTATCCTCGGCGAGTGCGATCCGCAGGGCCACGCGGAGAACCTTATCCCGGCGGGGAGAGGCGCCCACCCCCCGTCGGACGCATGCGGACAGGCCGGCGGGCGGGGTCACGCCGGCAGAGGCTTTGGCGATGAGCGCACCGAATCCCCCCGCGGCGCCCAGCGCGCCCGCCGCGTCCAGTGGCGGCCATCGCAAGCTCAGCCTCGGCCTGGTGATCGCCGGGACGGTGGTGGCGCTGCTCGCGATCTTCTCGATCTGGGCGAACCGCCAGCTGCTGAACACCGACAACTGGGTCTCGACCTCCGATCGCCTGATCTCCAACGAAAAGGTCGACGAACGGCTGGCGAACTACCTCGCCGAAGAAGTCTTCACCGGGGAACGGCTGGAAGCGAAGCTGGAAGAAGCTCTGCCGCCGAAACTGGCCCCGCTGGCGAGCGTGGTGGCGGGCGGGCTGCACGGGCTGGCGCCGCAGATCGCGCAGAAGCTGTTGGAAGCGCCCCGGGTCCAGGCGCTCTGGTCCGACGCCAACCGCAAAGCCCACGAAGAGCTGCTGGAAGTGCTCGACGGCGGCGGCACCACGATCAAGACCGAAAACGGGACGGTCACGCTCGACCTGAAGCCGCTGGTGGAAACGCTCGGCGAACGGGTCGGCGCGAATGAACTCGGCGAACAGCTGCCGGTGGGCGCGGGCAGGCTGACGATCATCCACTCTGACGAACTGGAACTCGCGCAGGAAGGCGTGAAGCTCCTCCGCCACCTGCCGATCGTGCTGACGCTCCTGGCCTTGATCCTCTTCGGGCTCGCGATCTGGTTCGGCGGCCCGCGCCGGCGTGAGGTGCTGCGGTCGGTCGGGATCGGCTTCATCGTCGCCGGCACGATCGTCCTTCTGCTGCGCACCCTCGGCGGCCATTACGTGGTCGACGCGCTGGCCAAATCGGAAACGGGGAAGCCCGCCTTCGAAGCGGTCTGGGGGATCGGCACCTCACTGCTGGCCGACGTCGCCCGTTCGACCCTCGCCTTCGGCATCCTGGTCGTCCTCGCCGCCTGGCTGGCCGGGCCGACGAAGATCGCGACGCGGCTGCGTCGCGAGAGCGCTCCCTACGTGCGCGAAAACCGGGCGGTCGCCTTCGGTGCCGCCGCGGCCCTCTTCGTCCTCCTTGTCGCCTTCGCTCCGGTCGACGCCTTCAGCCGCCCGCTGGGCATGCTGATCCTCGCGATCCTCCTGGCGGCGGGCACCGAGCTGCTGAGTCGCCAGATCGCCCGCGAAAACCCGGCCTGAGTCGGGGCGGCAGTCCTAGTTTCGGCCGAGACCCGGACGCGCTGCGTGTATTCCCCGGGCTATGGCACGGGTGATCCACGCAGCGCGGCGTGGATCGACCCCACCATGCTGTGGTCAAGGCACGCAGCGGCGGATCCGAGGCGGCCGTGCTCGCCGCAGGCCCTTGCGTCCCTTTCCGGGACCCACTAAGCCTCAGTGCGTCGAGGGCATTGCGGCCACGGCGGCGCGGCCCTGTTCCAGCTTCGAATCGAGGTAGCCGAGCCGGTTTTCGCGGGTCGAGTTCAGGGCCGCCTTCTTTTCTTCGTAGCTCTTGGCCCAGTGCTTGTCGATCTTCTTCACGGTCGCTTCGGCCTTTTCGCCGATCGCGACTTCTTCGGCCTTCCCGGCTTCTTCGATCGGGACGCGCTTCCTTTCCACCCCGCTCTTCAGCTTCGCGCGCCGTTCCTTTTCGTCTTCGTGGTTGGCGGCGATTTCGCCCTGCACCTTTTCGATGTGTTCCTGGATCTTTTCTTTGGGCGTGCCCGGCGCGGCCTGGGACTTCTGGCCACGCAGGCCGCGGATCTGTTCCTTCAGCGCGCCTTCGCGGTTGCGGTGGCCGTTTTCCATCCGTTCGAATTTGGTGTGGAATTCGGCCTCGAGGCGTTCCAGCTTCCCGGCCGTTTCGGCCTTCAGCGCTTCCAGCTTCTTGCTTTCCTTGGCCCGCACGCCTTCGACCTGTTCCTTGGCCGCTTCGTTGGCTTCGACCTTGGCTTCGTCGGACGCCCGGTTGAAGAGGGCGTTGGCCTTGTGGGCGGCGGCGGTCTTCTTCGCCGTCAGCTTCGCCTCGAACTTGTTTTTCGTTTTGCTGGAGGTCGGCTGCGAGGAGCGTTCTTCCATCTTCTTCACGTATTCGACGAAGGCTTTGTACTGGGCGCTCGAGGCGAGGCTCGGTGCCTTGATCGCGATCGCGGGGGCGGCGAGGAGGAGGGCGGCGACCGCCGCTCCGGTGAGTAGAAGCGCGGAGGTCCTGCGGCGGTCGGCCATGCGCGGCAATCTACCCGCTGGTCCGGCCCCCTACGCCGCGCCGATCGAGTCCAGCTCGGCCAGATCCTCGGCCGACAGCTCGAGCCCCGCGCCGGCGACGTTCTCGCGCAGGTGGGCGACCGAGGAGGTGCCGGGGATCAGCAGGACGTTCGGCGAGCGCCGCAGGAGCCAGGCGAGAGCGACCGCCATCGGGGTCGCGTCGTTGCGCTCGGCGACCGCGTTCAGCTCCTGCGCCTGCAGCGGCGAGAAGCCGCCGAGCGGGAAGTAGGGAACGTAGGCGATCCCCTCGGCGGCGAGCTCGTCGATCAGCTCGTCGTCGCCCCGATTGGCGACGTTGTACATGTTCTGGACGCAGACCACGGGCGCGATTGAGCGCGCCTCCGCGACCTGCTCGGCGGAGAAGGTGCTGACGCCGAGATGACGGATCAGGCCCGCCTCCCGCATCTCGGCCAGCGCTTCGAACTGCTCGGCGATCGAGCCCTCTTCGGGTCCTTCGACCCCGCCCATCCGCAGGTTGACCACGTCGAGCCGCTCGAGCCCGAGGCGCTCGAGGTTGTCGTGGACGGCTTCGTGGAGCTCGCGTGGGGAGCGGGCGTGCGGCCAGCCGCCCTCGGCGTCCCGCCTCGCCCCGACCTTGGTCACGATCGTCAGGTTCTCGGGATAGGGGTGCAGCGCTTCCTTGATGATCTCGTTGGTGACGTGGGGGCCGTAGAAATCGGAGGTGTCGATGTGATCGATGCCCAGCTCGATCGCCTCGCGGAGGACACGGACGGCTTCGTCGCGGTCGGCGGGCGGGCCGAAGACGCCCGGCCCGGCGAGCTGCATCGCGCCGTAGCCGACGCGGTTCACGGTGATGTCGTCGGCGAGCGCGAAGGCGCCGCCGGGAAGGGTGTTGGTTGGCATGGCCCGATGGTGCCCGTAAGGCGCCGTTCGCAAAAGAGCCTGGCTGATCGAGGGACAGGTTGTCCCTGGATAAGCCGCGGGCGGGTTGCATACTTAAGGGATGGACCGTGACGGGCTTGCCGACTTCCTGCGCCGCCGGCGCGCGGCGCTCCGCCCCGAGGACGTCGGCCTGCCGCCGGGACGGCGGCGCCGCGCCCCCGGCCTGCGCCGCGAGGAGGTCGCCGGCCGCGCCCACATCTCGACCGACTTCTACACGCGCCTCGAGCAGCGCCGGGGCGCCCGTCCCTCGGAATCGACCGTCGCCGCGCTGGCGCTCGCGCTGCGCCTCGACGAGATCGAGCGCGACCACCTCTTCGCCCTCGCCGGCCACAACGCGCCGCCCATCGCGATGCGCGGCGAGGAGGCGAGCCCGGGCCTCCTGCGGGTGCTCGAACAGATCGACGGCGCGGCGGCGATGATCGTCTCCGACCTCGGCGTGACGCTCGCCCAGAACGAGCTCGCCAAGGCCCTGCTCGGCGACCACTCGGTCTTCACCGGGCCCGCCCGCAGCATGATCTACCGCTGGTTCACCGAACCGGAGCGACGCGGGCTGCATCCGGACGAGGACCACGAGATCCGCGCCCGCCAGCACGTCGCCGCGCTGCGTGCGGTGCACGGCCGGCCCGGCCCCGACCCCGAAGCCGACGCGCTGGTCGCCCGGCTGCTCGCCGAGAGCGAGGAGTTCGCGGCGCTCTGGGGCCGGCACGAGGTCGGGCGCCGCGCGGTGCTTGAAAAGCGCTTCGTCCATCCGCTGGTCGGTGAGTTGACGCTCGACTGCCAGAACCTCGTCTCCGACAACCTCTCCGAGCGGCTGGTCGTCTTCAGCGCCGCCCCCGGGTCGGTCGATGAGGCGCGCCTGCGCATGCTCGCCGAGCTGGCGGGTGTGGCGGTCGCCTAGGCGGGTAGGCGGGCCGCATGGCGAAGCTCCTCTACTCCGCGGCGACCTCGCTCGACGGCTTCATCGCCGGGACCGGCGGCGACATGCAGTGGCTCGGCCGCTTCATGGGCGGCGAGCGCGACGAGGCCGCGGCGGCGCTGCCGGCGAAGGTCGGCTCGCTGCTGGTCGGGCGGCGCACCTGGGGCGGGGACGATCCCAATCGCGGCGACGCGGAGAAGGAAGGCGCGTTCGGCGGCACCTGGCACGGCCCCCAGTTCGTCGTCACCCATGAGCCGCCGGCCGCGGCTCCCGAGGACGTCACCTTCGAGACCGACCTGGCGCGGGCGATCGCCGCCGCCCGCGAGGCGGCGGGGGAGAAGTACGTCTGCGTGCTCGGCGCCGAGGTGGCCCGCGGGTGCCTCGAGCTGGGTGAGCTCGACGAGGTCCTGATGTACGTGGAGCCGATCCTGCTCGGCGACGGCGTCCCGATGTTCGACCATCCCGGTGGGGCGGAGGTCGTGCTTGAGCGGATCGGCGTCGAGGTCGGGCCGGTCGCGACGCACCTCTGGTTCCGGGTCGCGCGCTGAGGGTCAGGCGCCGGGGCCACCGACCGGCCCGCGCACGCCGAGCATGAAGTCAGCCGCGGCGCGTAGGCTCGAAGGTGTGTGGCTGCAGCGCACCATCACCTTCGAGCCGCGCCCGCGCGGCATCCACCTGGTCACCTCCGGGCTCCTCTCGGCCCTCCCGGAGCTGGACGACTTCGCCGTCGGCGTCCTCCACCTCTTGATCCAGCACACCTCCGCCTCGCTGACCCTGAGCGAGAACGCCTCGCCCGAAGTGCGCGCCGACCTCGACGCCTGGCTCGACCGCGCGGTCCCCGAGCGCGCCCCTTACTGGACCCACACCCTGGAGGGCGACGATGACATGCCCGCCCACGTCAAGGCTGCCCTGATGGGCCCGTCTCTGACCCTGCCCCTCCGTGAAGGCCGCCCCGCCCTCGGCACCTGGCAGGGCATCTACCTCTGCGAGCACCGCGACCGCGGCGGCCCGCGGAAGGTGGTCGCCACGGCCTGGGGTGAGGGGGAGGCTCCGGGCACCGGGAGCAGCCCGCCGGACAGCGCCGTACCATCACCGCCGTGACCTACTCGATAATCGCCTTGGACCCCGAGACCCGCGAGCTCGGGGTGGCTGTCCAGTCGCACTACTTCTCGGTCGGCGGCCTCGTCCCGTGGGCCGAGCCGGGCGTCGGCGCGGTCGCGACCCAGGCCGCGGTCGACATCGCCTACGGCCCGCGGGGGCTGGAGCGCATGCGCGCCGGGCGGACCGCTCCCGAAGCCCTCGCCGAGTTGGTCGCGGCGGATTCGCAGCGCCAGTTCCGGCAGGTGGCGATGGTCGACGCCCACGGCGGCATCGCCGTCCACACCGGCGCCGAGTGCATGGCGTTCGCCGGGCAGACGATCGGCCACCATTACTCCTGCCAGGCCAACCTGATGCGGACCGGGGAGGTCTGGGACGCGATGTCGGAGGCCTTTCTTGCGGCGAGCGGCCCCTTGGCGGAGCGGCTGATCGACTCGCTCGACGCCGCCGAGTCGGCGGGCGGCGACCTGCGCGGGCGCCAGTCGGCCGCGGTCCTGATCGTCCCGGCGGAAGGCGAGGCGTGGCAGCGGAGCCTGGAGCTGCGGGTCGAGGACCACGAGGACCCGCTGGGCGAGCTGCGACGGGTCTGGATGCTCGACGCCAGCTACCGGATGCTGCGCGAGGCCGACGCGGTCTTCGACGCGGGCGACCGGGCGCGCTCCGCCGAGATCTACATCGAAGCCTGGGAACGGCTGCCGGACAACCACGAGATGAAGTTCTGGGCCGGGCTGGCGATGGTCGAGCGCGGCGAAGAAGAGCGCGCCCGCGCGCTCCTGCGCGAAGCGATCGATGACCACGGCGATTGGCGCCGGGTGATCGACATGCTGACGGTGGCGATGTCGCCGTCGATCGAGAAGACCCGCCGGCTGCTCGGCGACTACGGCGTGGCGGGCGGCGCCGGTCCCACGTAGGAGGCGCGCGGCCGGAAGCGCAGCCGGTGCTCGTACTCCTCGAGCGCGTGCGCGACGATCCCGGCGATCCGGGCGACGGTGAAGATCGTCGCCGCCGAGCCGGGGCGGAGTCCGTGCGAGCGGACCAGCGCCGCCAGTGCGAAATCGACGTTCGGCGCCGGCAGTCCCCGCGCCTCCGCCGCGTCGAGGAGTGCCGTGACGAGGGGATCGGGGCCGAGGCGGTCGAGCAGGTGGTCGGCGCGGGGGTCGCGGTCGCGGTAGACGCGGTGGCCGAAGCCGGGGGGAGGGTCGGAGGCGAGCCGCGCGTCCAGGGCCGCGCCGGGATCGCCCCCGGCCGCGACCTCGTCGAGCATCTCTTCCACTGCCGCCCCGGCGCCGCCGTGAAGGGCCCCGCCGAGCGGCCCCAGCCCGGCGAGGATCACCCGGTAGGGACCCGCCCAGGCCGAGGCCGCGACCCGCGCCGCGAAAGTCGACGCCGCCAGTTCGTGATCGGCGAGCAGGATCAGCGCGGCCTCGAGCGACTTCACCTGCTCCGCCCGCGGCTTCACACCCTCGCCCGCGAGCGCGACCCACAACCGCTCCGCCGCTCCGCCCCGAAGCGCGGTCGTCCTTTGGCCCGCTGGACGGGCCAAAGGACGACCGCGGTCGAGGGCGGCGAGGGTTCCGGCGAAGACCTCGGTGCCCGCGCGGCGGACGACCTCCGGGTCGCGGGAGTCGCGCTCCGGGTCGCGCGCCGCCAGGGTGGCGACGACCGCGGCGATCCGCTCGGCGTCGGGGGCGTCGGGACCGAGCGCCGCGCTCAGCGCATCGATCGCCCCCGCGCGCTCGTCGTCCAGCGCCCAGGGCGTCGGCGGCGCCCCGTCCCAGAGCAGCGCCACGACTTCCTCGAAGCCGCGGAAGCGGGCGAGCTCGATCGCGTCCCGGCCCCGGTAGGAGAGGCGCCCGGCGGGGTCGAGCAGCGTCAGCTCGGTCTCGACCACGACCTCCAGCGCGCTCGAGCGATCCGGGCGCCGCGCCCGTGCCGCCAACCGCTCGACCTCCTCGGGGTCGAACCGCGATTCGTGCGGGCCACTTTCCGGATGGCGCTCGAGCAGGCCGCGGCTGACGTAGGCGTAGACCGTCTCCCGCTTCACGCCGAGCCGGCGCGCGACCTCCTCGGTGCCCAGTCTGTCGATCGCGTCGCTCACGCCCCCAATGCTGACAGCGGCCGCGCCCCCGGGCCCACGTAAAGGGACGCCGGGCGGATCAGCCGGCCGGTCCGCTTCTGCTCGAGGACGTGAGCCGACCAGCCCGCCGTGCGGGCGCAGACGAAGAGCGGCGTGAAGAGGCTCTGCGGCACCTCCGCGTGGTCGAGGACCACAGCCGACCAGAACTCGACGTTGGTGGCGAGGACGCGGTCGG
>JAFDWD010000294.1 GCA_018268695.1 Actinomycetota bacterium | reverse complement strand
GCGATGTACCGGGCCAAGGCGGAGGGGCGTAACCGGGTCTCGCTCTTCGAAGCTCCGATCGAAGCGACCGGGGACGCCCGGCGACTCACCACCAGCGCGAAGATCCGCAACGCCCTCACCCAGAATCGGCTCAGCCTGGCGACGCAGCCGATCGCGAGGTTGTCCAGCGGGGCGATCGAGCGCTTCGAGCTTCTCCTGCGGATGCGCGGCGAGGCCGGGGAACTGCTGCCGGCTTCGGCCTTCATCGGCGTGGCGGAGCGCTCGGGCATGATCCAGGAGCTCGACCGCTGGGTGGTCGGCCAGGCCCTCGACCTGCTCGAGCTGCGCGAACGGGCGGGCGACCCGGTCTCTCTCCACATCAACCTCTCCGGCGCCTCCTTGACCGACATCTCCGTCCTCGAGTACATCGAGCGGCGCCTCGACGAAGGCGGCGCCGATCCCTCCCGCTGCACCTTCGAGATCACCCAGACCGCGAGGGTCGAGGACCTCGACACGGCCGCCGGCTTCGCCGACCGCCTCACCGAGTTCGGCTGCGAAGTCGCGATCGACGACTACGGCGCCGGCTTCGGCCCCTTCGAGTACCTCAAGCGCTTCCCCTTCGACGTGATCAAGATCGACGGCGCCTTCGTCCGCGACATCACCCACAACGACGCCGACCAGCTCACCGTCCAGGCCATCGTCGGCATCGCCCGCGGCCTCGGCAAGACGACGATCGCCGAGTTCGTCGAGGACGAGGCGACCGTGACGATGCTCCGCGACTACGGCGTCGACATGGCCCAGGGCTACCACCTGGGCGTCCCCGTGGGGCTGGACGAAGGCCTGCTGGAATCGACCTAAGGATGGGGCCGGGTGAAGCGGGCGCCCGAGGGAAAGGGACGCGAGGCGTGGCCTCCAGCTGTTCTTTATGGCGCTGTGGGGACCATAAAGAACAGCTGGAGAGACCTCGGGTCCCCGTACCCAGCGGACTACTGCGAACGCAGACCTTCGGCGCGGAGCTGGGCTCGTTTGACCTTGCCGCTCGTCGTCTTCGGCAGCTCGTCGACGTAGTCGATGACGCGGGGGGCCTTGTAGGGGGCGGTCTGCTCGCGGCAGTGGGCGATCAGCTCGTGGGTGAGGGCGTCGCCGGGTTCGCCTTCGCGGAGGACGACGATCGCGCGGACGACGCTGCCGCGCTCGGGATCCGGGGCGGCGACCGCGGCGGCGTCGGCGACGGCCGGGTGGGAGAGGAGAGCGGCCTCGACCTCGGTCGGTCCGATCCGGTAGCCGGAGGAGCTGATGATGTCGTCGTTGCGGCCGTCGAAGAAGAGGTAGCCGTCGTCGTCTTCGGTGACGAGGTCGCCGGTCGGCCACCACTCGCCCTCGAAACGCTCGCCGTCGAAGTAGTGGGAGAAGAAGGTGGGGGAGGAGGCGGCACGGAGTTGGAGCTCGCCCTCCTCGATCCGGATCTCCATCCCCGGCAGGGGCCTGCCCATCGAACCCAGCTTGACCGGCTCCCCGGCAAGGTTCGCCGTCACCTGGCCGGTCTCGGTCTGGCCGTAGCCGTCGGCGGGCTCGAGGCCGGTCGCCTCCCGCCAGGCTCCGATCGTCTCCGGGTCGAGCGGCTCTCCCGCCGAGACCATCCGACGCAGGGTGGGGAGGGGGCGGAGCTGCGTGCGCCGGGCCAGCATCCGGTACTCGGTCGGGGCCTGGCAGAGGACGTTGACGCCGAGGGCCTCGGCGAAGTCCAGCCGCTCGGCCGGGTCGAAGCGCCCGTCGTGGATCACCGCGGCGGCGCCGGTCAGCCAGGGGGCGAGGAAGACGTTGCGGGCGGACTTCGACCAGCCGGTGGCGGTCGTGCACCAGGCGAGCTCGCCGGGCCTTGACCCGAACCAGTGCTCGGCTTGGACCTGCTGGCCGAACAGGTAGCGGTAGGCGTGGACGACGCCGCGCGGGTCCCCCGTCGTACCGGAGGTGAAGACGATCAGCGCCGGGTCCTCGGCGTCCATATCGACGACCGATGCGGGCGCCTCCTGGGGTCGGTCCTCATCGAGTACCTCGGCCACCTCGGCCATCGTCATCGCCGGCACTCCGTCCGGCATCTCCTCCAGCAGCCGTTCCTCGCCGACGCAGAGCACCGGATTCGCCGCCGCGACCCGCAGCGCCAGGTCCTTCTCCCGCAGCATCGTGTTGCACGGCAACGCCACCGCGCCCATCCGCCAGCACGCCAGCAGCGAGAGCACCCACTCGATCCGGTTCCCGACCAGCGTCATCACCACGTCCCCGCGCCTCACCCCGCGCGCCGCGAAGGCCCCCGAGAGCCCCGCCGACGTGGCGATCAGTTCGCCGAAGTACCAGTCCCGCCGGTTCGCCTCCGAGTCGATCGCGACGATCCCCAGCCGCGACGCCGGCGACCGCTCCATCAGGTCGTCGATGATGTTCACGAGGCGGCAGTCTGCCGGACCGCCGCCTCGCGCGCTGCCTACCGCAGTTCGCTCGAGTTCTTCCCCAGGAGTTGGCGGGCGACGATCAGGAGCTGGATCTGTTGGGTGCCCTCGAAGATGTCGAGGATCTTGGCGTCGCGGGCCCACTTCTCAAGCAGCTCGGTCTCGCCGAGGCCGACGGCGCCGCAGAGCTCGACGCAGCCGAGGGTGACGTCGACGCAGGTGCGGCCCGCCTTCGCCTTCGCCATCGAGGCCTGGAGGGAGTTGGGCTTCGAGTTGTCGGCCATCCAGGCCGCCTGCAGGGTGAGGAGCCAGGAGGCCTCGTAGTCGGCCTCCATCTCGAGGAACTTCGCCGCCGCGGCGGATTGGGAGAGGGCCGGGACGGTGTAGTCGACCTCGACGCCCGCCGAGGCGAGCTGGCGGCGGGTCTCCTCCAGCGCCGCCCGGGTGACGCCGACCGCCATCGCCGCCACCAGGGGCCGGGTGTTGTCGAAGGTTTCCATCACCCCGGCGAAGCCTTTCTCCTTCACCTCGGGATCGCCGAGCAGCGCCTCTTTCGGCACCCGGCAGTCCTGCAGGGTGAAGTTGGCCGTGTCTGAGGCCCGGATCCCGAGCTTGTGCTCGAGCCGGTCCAGCTTCAGGCCCGGGTTGTCGCGCTCGACGATGAACGACTTGATCGCGGCGCGGCCCTTGGAGCGGTCGAGGGTCGCCCAGACGACGATCAGGTCCGCCCGGTCGCCCGAGGTGACGAAGATCTTCTCGCCGTTGAGGACGTACTCGTCGCCGTCGAGCTCGGCGGTGGTGCGGATCGCCGCCGAGTCGGAGCCTGCTTCGGGCTCGGTGATCGCCATCGCCGCCCACTTGCCGCCGTAGGTCTCGAGCTGCTCCTCGGTCGCCACCGAGGCGATCGCGGAGTTGCCGAGGCCCTGGCGCGGCATCGAGAGCAGCAGGCCGACGTCGCCCCAGCAGAGCTCGATGATGCCGAGCACGGTGGAGATGTTCGAGCCGTTGCGGTTCTCGCCCGCGTCCGATCCGTTGGCCGAGCGCCGCACACCCGCCGCGCCGGCGCCGCCCATGTCGGAGCCCTCGTTCATGCCGTCGATCAGCGACGCCAGCATGTCGAGCTCTTTCGGATAGGCGTGCTCGGCCTCGTCGTACTTGCGGGAGATCGGGCGGAACACCTCGGTCGCGACCTGGTTGGCCTGCGTCGCGAGGGGCTTGTATTT
>JAFDWD010000293.1 GCA_018268695.1 Actinomycetota bacterium | reverse complement strand
TCGGCGCGCCGCCGCTCCCCGGCCCTGGCGCGGAGGAGGATCTGCACCTCGAAGAGCGGGGCGCCGCCGCGCAGCTTGACGTCGAGGCCGCGACCCAGGTCCCGTCGCTCGGCCATCTCCCCGGGGTCGCTCCGGCGGCCCGACCGCCCGCCGCCGAGGCCACTCGCCAGCTCGACCGTCTGGCCGCGACGGGTCGCCTGCCTGCGCATCCACCAGCGGCACCAGGAGACCCGCAGCCCGCCGATCGGGAGAAGGTCGATGCAGACGTCGGCCTGCTCGCCCTCGCCTCTGTCGACGCCGGCGAGCGCCGCCGCGAAGGGCGAGAGCGGATCGGGGTCGAGCGGCAGCCGGGCCATGGGCTCGACGTAGGGCTGCGCGAGGACCAGCTCAGTTCGCAGCGCGGCCCCCTCGCCCGACGGCGCCGACCCGCCGAGCACCTCCTCGGGGTCGCGCAGCTCGACCCCGAGGAAGGAGCGCAGGGCGGCCCGGACCATCGACAGGTCGCGCTCGGGGACCTCCAGGAGGTAGACCAGGCGGCCGTCGCCGTCGTTGGTCAGCCGGATCCGGACGGCCGCCGCCCGGCGGTCCCACCAGCCGCCGATCCGACGGCCGGAGCGCGAGAGCTGGGCCGCGAAGCTGACGACGGAGTCGGGGGTCGCGTCGAACTCGTCTGCGGGCACCACCGCGACCGACCGCCGCGAAGCGAGCGTGCGGCGGGTGACGATATGGCGTTGCCTAGCCAGCGCGGAGGCGATCAGGACGGACCCGATTGCGATGGCGATCGTCGACGCGCGAGGCTGGATTTTCGATAGCCGGCCAGGGTCGAGGCGATCGACGAGGCGGATCAGCGCGTAGCCGGCCAGGCAGGCGAGGAGCGCGACCAGCGACCTTGGATCATCACCGCCTCGACCATGCCGATTCACGAGTCGGCCTCGAGGTCAGGGTTTGATCTAGCCGTTTTCGATCGGGCGCGATCCGGCCTGCGGTGCGGGTTGTCGCGCT
>JAFDWD010000292.1 GCA_018268695.1 Actinomycetota bacterium | reverse complement strand
GTCGAAGACACCGGCCCGATCATCGCCTTCTTCCCGATATTCCTGTTCTCGATCGTCTTCGGGCTCTCGATGGACTACGAGGTGTTCCTGATGTCCCGCATCCACGAGGAGTGGGAGTCGAAAAAGGACGCCACCGAGGCCGTCACCCGCGGCCTGGCCCTGACCGGCCGGGTGATCACCGCGGCGGCGGCGATCATGATCACCGTGTTCGCCTCGTTCATGCTGACGGACGAACGGATCACCAAATTGTTCGGCCTCGGGCTCGCCTCGGCGGTCCTGGTCGACGCCGTGATCATCAGGTCGATCCTCGTCCCGGCGATCATGCAGATCTTCGGCAAATCCGCCTGGTGGATGCCGGAGTGGCTGTCGAAGATCCTGCCGAACCTCGCCGTCGAGCCCGCCGGTTCCCACACCCCCGGCGAGAGCACGAAACCGACCGTCGTGACCGAGAGCGAGTAACCACGCGGAAGGCCGCCCCCGCCGCGTTGTGCCGGCGGGGGCGGCCGTCCGAGGGGCGGTGTCCTGGGCGTCTCATCGCGGTCCTGGCTGGCTATGACCGCGATGAGACGCCCAGGACGTGAGGGGTTAGTGGGAGAGGCGGCACAGGAACGTGGGGAAGTCGGACCTACGTGACTGTCCCGTGAGGTTCCGAGGCCTCGTCACGGTGCCTGTGGAGCTTTACCGTCGCATAGGGACGGTTTCTCTCCACAGCAGCACCCTGACCGTCCGGTCCGTGACGAAGACGCCGGGAACTCCACGCTCCCTTGCGCCTTCGGTCTCTTTCCGAGGCCTTCGGTCACGGTTCCGTCGTACCCCCGGGAGCGCGGGCGACCTTGGTGAACCTATCGATAACGCAGGTCGCCCGCGCTCGGTCGGCGTCGGGGGATGCGCACGGAAGCGTGGAGTTCGTGACGTCTCGCGCACGTCTCCCGGGAGGGCGTCGCAGTTTCTCCCCTCACGGCCTGAGGGGGCGTGGGCCAGCCTCGCAAGGACGCAGGGAAATGAGGCGAGGGGAGCGCACTTCAGTGCGTGACCCGAGCCGAATGACCGAGGACGCCGCGAGGCGCCCCCACGCCCCCTCAGGCGGCCTTGGTGACCTTGTTGGACTTGAGGCAGCGAGTGCAGACGTAGGCGCGGACGGGGCTGCCGTTCTCGGTGATCCGGACCTTCTGGAGGTTCGGCTCGAAGCGGCGCTTGGTCGCGACCATGGAGTGGCTGCGGGACTGCCCGAACCCGGGCTTCTTGCCGCAGCTGTGACATACCTTTGCCATAGGACGGGGGATCGTACAGGGTCAGGTGACCCGACGCTTCATCACTGCCATCCGCGCAACGGTGAGGGCGGCGTTGCGGCCCTGGTCGCGCTTGTCCCCGCCCGCCCGGGCAAGGGCCTGATCCATCGTGTCGCAGGTGATCACGCCGAAGGCGCAGGGCACTCCGGTGGCGAGCTGGACGTCCTGGATCCCCCGCGCCGCCTCGGCGCAGACGTAGTCGAAGTGCGCGGTCTCGCCGCGGATCACGACGCCGAGACAGGCGACCCCCGCGATTTCCCCGCTGCCGTCGATCAGCGCCTTCGCCGCGAAGGGCAGCTCGTAGGCGCCGGGGACCGAGTGGTGGTCGATGTGCCCGGCCGGGACGCCGGCCAATTCGAAGCCCGCGACGGCGCCGGCGGTCAGCCGTTCCGCCAGGTCCTCGTAGAAGCGGCCGACGACGACGGCGAAACGCAGCGGCTGGAGCTCGGCACGCTCGACCGCGTCGAACGTCTCGAGGAACTCCCCGCCCTCAGGCATCGGCGCCGGTGGCGGACTCGCGGCCGGAGTCGCGTTCCTCCTCTTCGTGCAGCATTTCCTCGTCGAGGTCGAGCCCCTGGTGGTGGAGGATGTGGCCCATCTTGTCGCGCTTGGTGCGCAGGTAGGCCTCGTTGTGGATGTTGGGCGCCGACTCGATCGGCACCTGCTCGGTGACCGAGAGGCCGTAGCCCTCCATGCCGACGATCTTTTTCGGGTTGTTGGTGATGATCCGGATGCTGGTCAGCCCGAGGTC
>JAFDWD010000291.1 GCA_018268695.1 Actinomycetota bacterium | reverse complement strand
TGGCTCAACGTAGCCGGTCGGACCGGGATGCCGTGCGACCCTCGACTATGGACCGAGGCGCCGATCTCCGGCACCTTCCCCGCCTGCGTCGCGGTCGAGGCCGCCTCCGAGCAGGGCTGGGAGGCGGGATATCGCTACCTGCGCCGGATCCGCGAAGGCCTGCTCTGCTTCCGCCGCAAGCTCGACGAGCCCGCCGCGCTGATCGCCGAGGCCGAGCCGGCCGGGCTCGACGTCCCCGCCTTCGAGGCGGCCCTCGACTCGACCGCGCCGATGGAATCCTTCGAGCGCCACCTCGCCGAGGTCCGCGAAGTGCCCCAGGAGGCCCGCGACCAGGGCAAGACCAGCGTCACCGAGGGCCACGAGCGCCTCAGCTTCCCGTCGGCGGTCTTCATCGGCGAGGACGGCGCGAGGCACGGGGTTTACGGCCATCGACCGGCGGAGGCCTACCTTGAGGCGGCCCTTGCCGCCGGAGCCCGCCAGGTCAACTCCGGCCCACTCCCGATCCTCGACGCCGCCGCCCGCTTCGGCCGCCTCGCGATCCCGGAGGTGGAGGCGCTCTGCGGCATGGGGCCGATCGAGACGCGGGCGGAGCTGTGGCGGTTGGCGGGGGAGGGGCGGTTGCGGCCGGTCGGGGCGTTGACGGGGACGCTTTGGGAGTTGCCCTGAGGTTTGCGGCCGTCCTAGATGTGGTGCCCTGGGCGTCTCATGGAGGTCCTGGCAGGCTGTGACCTCCATGAGACGCCCAGCACCGGAGGGAGTGCGGTGCCTCTCCGGGGGTCCGTGCGGTCCCGCCGGGGGCCCGGAACGCGCTGTCGACTTTGACCACACCAGGGTGTGGTCAATCCACGCAGCGATGAATTCGGTGTTGTGCAACACGCACCGAGCTCAGCGCGACGATCCCTCATCCCCTCCCGAGGACACGGCCGCTCTTGCCGCTACGCCCTTGCGTCCCTTTCCCCGGGTCTCCCGACCCCTACCTACCGAGCCACGTGCCCCGAATCGTCGGTCACTCGCCCGATCCTCGCCGCCCCCGGGTGGTGCTTCCGCAGCATGTCCAAGGTCCGTGCCTCGTCGTTCTCCGGGACCACCACGCAGAAGCCGCAGCCCATGTTGAAGACCTCGTGCATTTCCTCGTCGGAGACGTCGCCGCGCTCGGCGATCAGCTTGAAGATCGTCTGCGGGGGAAGGGGGGCGTCGATCTCGTAGCCGACCGGGGCCGCCAGGCGGAGGAGGTTGTTGACGCCGCCCGAGGTGATGTGGGCGAGGCCGCGGACGTCGACATCCGAGCGGAGCAGCTCGACGATCGGCTTCACGTAGATCACGGTCGGCTCGAGTAGGGCGTCTCCCAAGGGACGGCCGAGGCGACCTTCCGGATCCTCGTCCATCGGCAAGCCGTCGAGCGCCTTGCGCGCCAGCGTGTAGCCGTTGGAGTGGAGGCCCGAGGAGGGGATGCCGACGATCGAATCGCCCGCGGCCACCCGGCGCCCGTCGACGATCGCATCCAGGGCGACAGTGCCGAAGCAGGCGCCGGAGACGTCGACGCCGTGGACCATGTCGCCGAGCTGGGCGAGCTCGCCGCCCGGGATCTCGATCCCCGCCAGCGTCGCTCCACGCGCCAGGCCGACCCCGATCGCCTCGCAGACCTCCGGGTTCGCCCGGTCGATCGCGATGTAGTCGAGCATCGCCAGCGGCTCCGCCCCGACGCAGATCACGTCGTTGACGTTCATCGCCACGCAGTCGATCCCGACCGTGTCGAGCTTTCCCAGCGCTTCGGCCAGCACCAGCTTCGTCCCGACCCCGTCGGTGGAGAGGGCGATGCCGAGGTTCGGCGCCACCTCGATCACGCTGGCGTAGTGGCCCGGCAGCGGCACCTGGGCCGAGGGCCGCCCGAGCTCGATCTTCCCCAGCGCCCGCACCAACCCGGCCACCGCCGAATCGGCAGCGCCCTGGTCGACCCCGGATCTGGCGTAAGCGTCGCTCATCTGTGGCGATTCTTTCAGCCCGTCAGGCCGACGCGCGGCGCAGCTTCGCCAGCACCACGCCGGCGAGGGCCGCGCGGTAGGCGGCGTAGGGCCAGAGGGCGCGGTCGCGCTCGACCAGACCGATCAGGCGCTGGGAGGCGAGCGTGGAGGCGAAGGAGGCGCCGATGCCGAGGGCGAGGGTGCGGCGCAGCTCCGGCGTGGTGCCGCGGCGGGCCAGGCGGACGCCCTTGAGGCCGGTCGCGCCGACGATGATCGGCAGGGCGATGGTGCGGGAGAGGAGGTTGGCCTGCTCGCGGGAGAAGCGACGCCAGCGGGCCGCCGCGAGGGTCACGCCGTTGCGGGAGATCCCCGGGGCGAGGGCGGCTGCCTGGGCGACGCCGAGGGCCAGGCCGTCGGCCGGGGTCGCCTCGCCTCGCCCCCGGAGCTGGGGGCGACGGTCGGCGATCACCATCAGGGCCGCGCCGACCAGCAGGCCGTAGGCGGTCGTTCGCGGGCCGCCGAGGCGCCCCTCGATCTGGCGCTCGAACTTGTAGCCGACGAACGCCGCCGGGGCGAAGGAGAGGGCGAGCAGAAGGGCCCGGTCGCGGTCGAAATGCCGGAGCTCCTCGACGATCAGGCGGCGCTGGCCGATCAGGAGGGCCGCGGCGGCGCCGGTGTGGAGGGCGACCTCGAAGCTCTTGCGCACCTCCGGGTCGATCTCGTCCCAGTCCCAGCCGAGCAGCCAGGGGATGAGGACGATGTGGGCGGAGCTGGAGACCGGGAGGAGCTCGGCGGGGCCTTGCACGATGCCCAGCGCGATCGCGCGGCGGGCCGGCAGTCGCCCGTCGCTCAAGCGTCCGGGGGAGTCGTCGCCGGATCGACCGGCCCGCGCGTGACCCGCTTGTAGATCCAGTAGGCGGCGAGCACGACGAGCGCCGCGACGACGAGGTAATCGAGGATCGAGAGGTGCTCGCGCCACTTTTCCCATTCGTCCCCGACCGCCCGGCCGAGGAGGCCGAAGCCGACCACCCAGGGGATCGACCCGAGCGCGGTCAGCCAGGTGAAGCGCCAGAACGGCATCTCGGCGATCCCCGCGGGCAGTGAGCTGAAGGCGCGGACCAGCGGGATCATCCGGCAGACGAAGACGGTGACGTCGCCGTGGCGTTTGAACCAGCGGTCGACGGTGGCGAGCCGCGCCGGACTGACGTGGATCAGCCGGTTTTTTTCCATCAGGTCGACGCGCCCGAAGTAGCCGAGCCCGTAGGTCAGCCACGAGCCCACCATGTTGCCGAGGAACCCGGCGATGAAGATCTGCAGCAGGGTGTGGTGGCCTTCGGAGACGGTGAAACCGGCGAAGAGCATCACCGCCTCGCTGGGGATCGGGATGCAGGCGGAGCCCGCCCCCATCAGCAGGAAGATGCCGACGAGGCCGGTGTCGTCGATCACGTTGACGCAAAAATCGACGATCGGGCCGGTCAGGCTGGCGCTGGGGATGAGCATGGCAAGGTGCATGCGGCGGCACACTCTAGTCCGATCCTTAAGAAGCACCCGTAAACTCGGCTGTTCATGGGCCGGTTGAACCATCCCGTCTACCGCAACAGGGTGGGGCAGATACTGGCCGACGCGGTCCTCGTCGCGTTGGCCTACTTCCTCGCCTTCCAGCTGCGCTTCCT
>JAFDWD010000290.1 GCA_018268695.1 Actinomycetota bacterium | reverse complement strand
TCGTCGAAGATCGCGTTGATGCGGGCGATCTCGGCGGGGCGGTTGGCCATCGCCTTTTCGTAGAGCGCCTCGGGCAGCAGGCCGCCGAGCTTGCCGAAGCCGCGGGTGCGCCGTTCGAGGCGCTCCGGCAGCGGCACCTCCTCGACCGTTTCGGCGACGCCCTTGAGGAAGCGCGCGGTGATCGTGTTCCCGACCGTCCCCCAGTCGGGGTCGCGCTGGGACACGTCGTGGCCGAGCGTGGCGAGGAAGGCGGCGGCGTCGGCAGTCGCCTGCTTGACCTCGTCGGTGACCGTGGGCGGGGCGATCGCGCGCGGGGCAAGGGTCGACCAGGCGACGCGCAGCTTTCCGGGCGAGTCCTTCGCCGACTCGACGAACGGCTTGGCGGGCGGCGCGGGCGCTTCGTCCTCGGTCGAGCCGCCGGAGACGATGTCGAGCCAGAGCGCGGTGTCGATCACCGAGCGGCTGAGGCAGCCTTCGACCGCGAGCCCCCGCCAGCCCTCCTTGCGCGGTGCGAGTGAGACGCGGCCGCGGCTCACCTTCAAGCCGAAGAGGCCGTTGCAGGCGGCGGGGATGCGGATCGACCCGGCGCCGTCCCCGGCCGAGGCGACCGGCACCATGCCGGCGGCGACCGCCGCGCCCGAGCCGCCGCTCGAGCCGCCGGGGGTGCGCTGCGGGTTCCAAGGGTTGCGGGTTACGCCGTAGGTCGCCGATTCGGTGAAGCCGCAGATCGCCAGCTCCGGTAGGAGCGTCAGACCGACGATGATCGCGCCGGCCTCGCGCAGGCGCCGCACGACCTCGGAGTCGGCTTTGGCGGGATTCTCGAAGGCGTCGGTGCCGTGGGTGTTGATCTCCCCGGCGACGTCGACTTCGTCCTTGATCGCGATCGGTACCCCGAGCAGCGGCCGATCGTCTCCCGCGCCCCGCCGCGCCTCGGCCTGCTCGGCTTCGAGCATCGCCTTGTCGGCGAAGACCTTGCGGAACGCGTTCAGCTCCGGATCGAGCCGGTCGATCCGTTCCAGCGACTGCCCGACCAACTCCGTTGGCGACACCTCGCCGGCACGCACCATCTCGGCCTGTCGGGCAAGCCCCGCGAACGCGATCTCATCTCCCCCCTGCGGCACGGCCGCGATCCTACCTGGCCCGCCCCCGCCGAAGCCAGATCAGGTGTGCCAAAAGTGCAACTTTTTGGCTTGTGGAGCCAAAATCCAGTGATCGTGCGCTACCGTCGAAATATGACCTTGCCAGAAGCAACGCGACAGCTCAGGGACCTTGAGCCGGTACCCGAGCCCCCACCCGGGCCGACCTACGAGCACGTCATCGGGAACCAGATCCGCTGGACGATCAAGGTGCTCCGGTACGAACGCTATCGGTGGCGCAAACGCCGGCTCGAAAAGACGATCAGGAAGCAGCAGAGATCAAATGCCTCGCATCGAACGAGCCAAGCCTGAGTTCTGGGCCCGCCTCTTCGTCTCCATCGTCTTCTCGATCGCCGGCTTCGCGATCGTCATGCTCGGGCTCGGGGATCAGGCGAGCGCGAGAATGGCCGCCGGATGGCTCGGCGCAGTGCTTGGGTTCTGGCTTCGCTGATCGGTGTGGTTGCGGCCGTCCGAGTTGGGGCCCTGGGAGGGAGTGCGGTGTTTCTCCGGGGGTTTCCGCGGCCTTCCGTGACGGTCACATCGGGTCGGGAGGACGCGGCGCACATCCGGGCCCTATGGGGCCCCAATGTGCGCCGTGCAACGCGCTGGATCCGGTGTCGTGGAACACGCACCGAAGCGTGGAGTTCGTGGCATCCCCCCGACACTCCCTTATCTCGGGCGCCGACCGCTCAGTCGCTGACGAGCAGGTACCGGGCGCTGGCCGCGCCGGCCTTCAAGGCTGGGACCATGTCGCGGGTCGGGTCGCTCAGGGACTGGAGGGCGAAGCCGTCGGCGACGGCGAGGAGGTAGGCGACGACGGCCTCGGCGTCGAAGCGGAGGGAGAGGATGCCCTCGTCCTCCTTGGCGCGGAAGACGGTGGCGACGTGGGAGCGGGTCGCCTCGAAGAGCTGGCCGACCTCGTGCTGGATGGCGGGGGTACGGCGGCCGGCGGAGAAGAGCTCGTAGAGGAGGAGGAAGTAGCCGGGATCGTTCTCGATCATGTCGGTGAGGCTGGAGACGAGGACGTCGAGGAC
>JAFDWD010000028.1 GCA_018268695.1 Actinomycetota bacterium | reverse complement strand
TGGGCGATCCTGGATTCGAACCAGGGACCTCGTCCTTATCAGAGACGCGCTCTAACCAACTGAGCTAATCGCCCGGGGACGGCGATGATAGCGACGCGCGGGCGAGTCGATCACTTGGCCCGGCGCCGCAGCTCGCGAGCCAGGTGGTGTGCCTCGTCGACGTTGTCGAAACGAAGCTCGGCGACGATCGCGTTGCCGCGGGCCTTGACGGTCACCTCATGGCCGAGGGCGGCCTCCAGGGCATCGGTGGCGTCGTCGAGCGCGGCGCGCTGGTCGGGGTCGATCGGCGCTTTCCTCGGCCGTGCTTTTGGCTGGCCGGCCAGCCGAACCCGTTGTTCGGTCTCGCGGACCGACCACCCCCCCGCGACCGCCTCCCGGGCGAGGCGGCGGCGGACGTCGTTGCCCGGCGCGCCGAGGATGGTGCGGCCGTGGGCCTCGGAAAGATCGCCTTTTTCCAGCATCTCGAGCGCCTCGTCGGGCAACTCCAGCAGGCGGATCAGGTTGGAGACCGCGGGACGGCTGCGGCCGACGCGGCGGGCGAGCTCCTCTTTCGTCAACCCGAGGTCCTCGACCAGGGCGGAGCAGGCTTTGGCCTCCTCGACCGGGTTCAGGTCCTCGCGGACCATGTTCTCGATCAGCGCCGCCTGGAGGCGCTCCGGCTCGGCCTGGTCGCGGGCGACGACGGGGACTTTCTCCAGCCCGGCCTGCTGGGCGGCCCGCCAGCGACGCTCGCCGGCGACCAGTTCGTAGCTACCGTCGGCGAGCGGGCGGACGAGCAGCGGCTGGACGATCCCGCTGGCCTCGATCGAGGACGCCAGCGCGGCGAGGGCCTCGGGATCGAAGTGGGTGCGAGGCTGATTCGGGTTCGGCTTGATCAGGTCCACCGGCAGCTCCAGCAGCTCCCCGTTGGCGGCATCGGCGGGGGTCTCCGGCAGGATCGCGGCGAGGCCGCGGCCGAGTCCCGGACGGCGTTTTTTCGTCGAGCTAGCCACGTGTCGAGAGCTCCTTGGCGAGGGCGCGGTAGGCCACGGCGCCGCGGGAGGAGGGGGCGTGCTCGGTCACGGGGAGACCATAGCTAGGGGACTCGGCGACCCGGACGCTGCGGGGGATCACGGTCTCGAAGACCATGCCCGGGAACTGGTCGCGGAGCTCCGCCTCGACGTCCTGGGCGAGACGCGTGCGCTCGTCGTGCATCGTGATCAGCAAGCCCGACACCTCCAGACGCGGGTTCAACTGGCGTCGGATCATGCCCAGCGTGTCCAGGAACTGGACCAGGCCCTCCAGCGCCAGATACTCGGCCTGCACCGGCACTATGACGCGGTCGGCGGCGACCAAGGCGTTGACGGAGACGGGGCCGAGCGAGGGCGGGCAGTCGAGGAAGGTGCGGGCGAAGCGCTCGCGCACCGGGCCGAGCCGTTCGCGCAGGCGCGTCTCGGAGTTCTCGATCCGCGGGAGCTCGACCGCGGCGCCCGCCAGGTCGACGTTGGCGGGGACGATCCAGAGATTGTCCGGGCCCGCCGGGCGGGCGGCGGCGGCCACCTCGGTGTCGCCGGTCAGGCAGTCGTAGGAGGACGGGTGGAGGTCGCGGTCGCCGCCCAGGGCGACGGTCGCGTTGCACTGCGGGTCGAGGTCGACGAGCAGAGTCTGCTCGCCTTCCGAGGA
>JAFDWD010000289.1 GCA_018268695.1 Actinomycetota bacterium | reverse complement strand
TCGCCTGACCCAGATCTTCCGCCAGGCGGCGAGGTCGATGATCACCACCGCCGCCCACGAGATCAATCAGGGCCGCCCACCCCACCTCGAGCCCGGTCCCGAGCAGGACCGTGACTTCTTCTTCATCGAGCGCCCCTCGCCGGAGCGGGCGCTGGAGACGGTGGTCGAGGTGGTCGCCGAGCGGGCGCCGGAGAGCTTCGGCGTCGACCCGATCCGCGAGGTGCAGACGCTGGCGCCGATGTACCGCGGCCCGGTCGGGATCGACGCGCTGAACGAGCGCCTCCAGGCCCGCCTCAACCCCGACGGAAAGAAGGCGATCGGCGAGCGCTTCCGGGTCGGCGACCGCCTGATCCAGACCCGCAACTCCCACGAGCTCGGCCTGATGAACGGCTCGATCGTCTTCCTCCGTCGCGACGACCCCGACGAAGAACAGATCGTGGTCGACACCGACGAGGGCGGCACCTTGGTGATGCCCTACTCGGAGACGGCGACCCTCAAACTCGCCTACGCGATCTCGGTCCACAAGGCGCAGGGATGCGAGGTGCCGGTGGTCGTCGCCGTCTGCCACCGCTCCCACACCCGCATGCTGACCCGCCCCCTCCTCTACACCGCGATCACGCGAGCCCGGCGCGACTGCGTCCTGGTCGGCGACTCGGCCGCCCTCGCCCAGGCCGTCGGGCGCGGCGAGGGCAGCAGCCGGTACTCCGGCCTGACCCCGCGCCTGCGCGGAGAGTAGGCGGCGGGACCGACGCCGCCTCCGGCGTCGCCGGAGCGCTTCTTCACCTGCCGGACATCGCCGTATGCCAGGCTGACCTGCCGATGGCCGATCAGGAGAGAGAGCACGCTGGGCTTCCCTGGCTGGAGATCGGCCTGACGATCGTCGGGATCCTGCTCTTGGCCGGGCTCGTCGCCGCGATCCCGGCGCTGCGCCACGCCGCGGTCGCCGCCGTCCACGGGGAAACCTCGGAAGTACGCCACCAGATCAAGTCGCTCGGCGCCGGGGGGCCGGCGATCATCACCGGCCTCGCGGTCATCCATTCCGTCGTGCCCTACCCGGCCGAGATCGTGAACGCGGCGGCCGGCTTCGCCTACGGGTTCCTCGGCGGCCTCGGGATCGTCTGCGTCGGCTGGATGATGTCGGCGCTCATCTGTTACTGGTTCGGCACCGGGGTCGCGCGGCCGCTGCTCGACCGCTGGTTCGGCGCCTCCCGCTTCGCCAGGTTCGAGGCGATGGTCGAACGAGGCGGCGTCACCCTGCTGATCGCCCTGCGCCTCCTGCCGATCGTCCCGTTCAGCCTGATCTCCGCCGCCGCCGGGGCGGCCCGCGTCCCCTTCGGCCGGTACTGCTGGACCACCGCGGTCGGCTTCCTGCCGATCACCGCGCTGGCCGTCTACCTCGGCACCCACCTGGAAGGGATCCGCTTCACCGACCCCGCCGTGATCGGGGCGATCATCGGCGTCTTCATCCTGCTCTTCGGCGCCCACTTCATCATCAAGCGCTCCGCCGCCACCGGAGAGGCCGTCAGCGAGAGTGCGACGCCTTCGCTCGATGCTTCGGAGGAAGCTCCTTGACGCGGAAGTGGAAGACGGTCGGCTTTTCGGTGATGTTGCCGACCTGATCTTTGGCGCGGACCCGGACCGCGTGCGCCCCCTTTTTGAAGCGGTGCTTGAACTTGGCCGGGCAGATCCGCAGCGGTTCGCGGTCGAATTGGCAGTAGAAGGTCACCGGCGACTCGCTCGCCTTGAGGCGGAAGCCGACGACGACGCTGGGCTTGCGCGTCTTCACCACCTTCTTCGGGTGGTGGGCGAACCTGGCGGTCGGCACCTTGGTGTCGACGCCGAAGTTGTAGACGCCGCTGGTGCCGGTGCGTCCCCGAGCGTCCTTGCCGGTGACGACGAAGCCGTGGTTGCCGTCGGCGAGGTTCGCCGGGGCCAAGTAGGGCGAGGCGCAGGGCTGCGGCGTACCGCCGTCGATCTGGCAGGTGAAGGCGACCGGGCGGGTCGAGGTGAATTCGAAGGTTGGCCGGCTGTTGCTCGAGAGCGCCGCCGGCCCGTTGGTGATCCGCACGCTCGGCGCCCCCGCCTTTTCTTCTTCTTCGACCGATTCGACGACGTGGCTGGGTAGGTCTTCGACCGGTGCGCCGCCGACCGCCGTGATCGCCGCGAGCGCGTTGACCATCCCGGTGCCGACCGCGTACGGCGAGGTGACGGTGGTGAATTTGGTCGCCGAGCTCTCCAGCGCGGCGATGACCTTCGCCGGGGTCGCGAGCGGCGCCGTCTGGCGCATCAGGGCGGCGATCGTGGCGGCGTGCTCGGCGGCCTGCGAGCTGCCACAGAAGTGCCAGCCGTCTTTGGCGAAGATGCCGAAGAAGGTATTCGAGGCGCAGTCGGTGGCGGTGATGTCGGGCTTCGAGATCGCCTGCGGCGCGCCGAGCGGCGCGGCGGGCGTCGTCCCCGTGACCGGGCCGAAGTAGTGGGTGACCGGGCCGCGCGAGGAGTAGGGCTCCGGCGCTTTCGGCGCCACGCTCGATTCCTGGTAGTTGACCGCGCCGATCGTGGTCACGTAGGACGAGCCGCGGTGCCCGTAGATGACCGGGCCGACGATGTCGCCGCCCGCCGATTTCGGATACTCGATTTCCGAGACCCCGCCGCCGTCCTCGAGGATCGAGACCTTGATCCGCGGGTCGGCGGTGGCGCTCGCTTTCGGGTTGCATTTGGCCCCGGCGCAGCGGGCGATCACGAGCCGAGCTTCCTGCGGGGTCGCGGAGGTGTTTTTCCAGGAGACGCCGGTCACCGGCTTTTCGGTCAGTTCGTTGCTCCCGGCCACCGCGGCGACTTCTTCGCCGCCGGGCCCGTTCACGATCAGGGCGGCGAAAAGCGCCGTTTTGACGCCGTACCACGGTTCGGCCCATTGCAGGTTGACGCTGAGGGGAGCTTGCGGTTCGACCGTGATGCCGAATTCGGTGTCGACCCCGATGCCCGGATCGAAATCCATGCAGTCGGGTTCGTAGGGGCCTTTGCCTTCTTCGGCGAGCGCACCGGAGAGCAGGCTTTCCAGCTGCGCGTTGCAGGTGGCGACGCCGCGGAATTTCGGCGCTTCCCAGGAGGCGATTTCGTCGCCCGCCGCGTTGAAGAGGTTGTCGTTGCCGGCCGCCGAGAAGTAGAGGACGCCCTTTTCGGTGACCCGGCGGATCGCGTCGGCGACCGGCCCGTCCTGGAAGTCCGGTTCCGTCGGGTAG
>JAFDWD010000288.1 GCA_018268695.1 Actinomycetota bacterium | reverse complement strand
CGCGATCAGCTGCTCGAGCACGCCGAGGTCCCAGGAGGCGGGGCCGACGGTGGCGATGATCTTGGTGCGCCGGTCGAGGTGGGCGCTGGGCTTGGCGAGGGGATAGGAAGACATTTCGCCCCAGAGTAGTGAGCGGGGCGCCGAGAGCGTGAACGGACCGTGACGTTGACCCCGATCGGGGGATGCGGATCCCCCGCGCGTGCGCGTGTGTGAGATGACTCCGCTTACCGTGACATCGATCCCTGTAGCCTTCGGGCATGGCGACTTCACCTGATGTGGTCGGGGACCGCGCCGGGGAGCGGGGGACGGGCGAGGACCAGGGCCCGCTCTTCCCGGAGCTGGTCGGCGCCGCGCCTCCCTCCCCCGCCGGGCCGATAGACGAGGCCGAGCTGGCCGCCCTCGCGCCCGCGCCCAACATCGACCTACCGAAGCTCGCCCAGACCGCGCGCTTCTCGGTGCGCCAGATCGAGTTCGTCTTCAAGGCGAGGCGGGAACTCGGCGAAGTCTTCCGGATGCGCGGCGTCGTCCCCGGCGGTCCCGTCATCACCAGCCACCCGGACCACGTCAAATCGCTCTTCACCGCGAAGCCCGAGCAGGCTCCGTCGCTGACCGGCGAATCGCCGCTGCGGCCGATCCTCGGGCAGAACTCGGTGCTGACCGCGGTCGGCCCGCGCCACATGCGCCAGCGCAAACTGCTCTTGCCACCGTTCCACGGCGAGGCGATCGCCCAGTACGTGGAGATGATCGCCGAGGCGGCGGAGCGGGAGATCGACAAGTGGCCGGTCGGCGAGGAGATGGCGCTGGCGCCGCGGATGCAGGCGATCACGCTCGACGTGATCATGGCCGGGATCTTCGGGATCGAGGGCAAGCCCGCGAAGGGGACGCCGGAGTACGCGTTGCGCCGCGAGGTCCGCAAGGCGGTCGCCGCGTCGACCTGGCCGACCGCCCAGCTGACCGAACTGATGCACGTCGGGCGTGAGGAGGCGATGGGGCCGCTGAAGTACGGCCTCGCGATGCTCGACCGGCCGGTCTACGCGGTGATCCGCGAGCGCCGCCGCGCCACCGATCTCGAAGACCGGCGCGACATCCTCTCGATCCTCCTCCAGGCGCGGACCGAGGACGGCGAGACGATGGACGACAAAGAACTCCGCGACGAGCTCCTCACCCTCGTCCTCGCCGGCCACGAGACGACCGCCAATTCCCTCTCCTGGGCGTGGGAGCGCCTCACCCGCAACCCGGAGCCGCACGCCGCGCTGGTCGAGGCGGTCCGCCGCGACGAAGGAGCCGAGGAGCGCGTCGAGGCCACCATCACCGAGACGATGCGCAACCGCCCCGTGATCCCGATCATCGGCCGCCGCGTCCAGGTCCCCTGGCGCCTCGGCGACTATGGCGTCGAGCCCGGCACGGCGATCGCGATGTCGATCCTCCTCGTCCACCACCGCGAGGACGTCTACCCCGACCCCTTCGCCTTCCGCCCCGAGCGCTGGCTCGGCCGCAAGCCCGGCACCTACGACTGGATCCCCTTCGGCGG
>JAFDWD010000287.1 GCA_018268695.1 Actinomycetota bacterium | reverse complement strand
GTCAGGAGCGCCTCGTGCTCGTCGGGGCTCGCGAGCTTCACTTTCACCAGCCAGCCCTCGCCGTACGGATCCTCGTTGATCTGCTCGGGGCTGTCGGAGAGGGCATCGTTGACCTCGGTCACCTCACCGGACATCGGCGCGATCACGTCGGAGACGGCCTTCACCGACTCGACCTCCGCGTAGGGCTGGTCTTTGGTCACCGTCGTACCCACCTCGGGCGGCTCGAAGAAGACGACCTCGCCGAGCGTGTCCTGGGCGTACCAGGTGATGCCGAAGACGGCCGCGTCGTCGCCGTCGAGGCGCACCCAGTCGTGCTGGTCGTGGTAGCGCAGGTCGTCGGGGTAGTTGGCCTCGGCCAAGGTTCAGCTCCTTTTCGAGTACAGAGGCTTGGAAGCTATCCGCGCGGGACGATGCTTGCCGCGGACGTCGATCTCGACCTCGGTGCCGGGCTCGGCGAGAGCGCTCTCGACGTAGGCCATCCCGGCGCCCTTCTCCAGGGACGGCGCGAAGGTGCCGCTGGTGACGACGCCGACGTGGGCACCTTGCGCTCCCAGGACAGGGTTGCCGTCGCGCGGGATCCCGGCACCCTCGATGGCGAACGCGACGAGGCGTTCGGCAGTGCCCTCGGCGCGCGCCTCGGCGATCGCCGGGGAGCCGAGGAACCCCGTCGCCTCCTTGCAGCACCAGCCGAGGTCGGCCTCGATCGGGTTGCGCTCCGGCGTCAGCTCGTGGCCGTGGAGCGGGTAACAGACCTCGAGCCGCAGCGTGTCGCGCGCACCGAGCCCGCAGGGGACGACACCGGCCAGCCGCAGCTCTTTGAAGATCGGGATCGCGACCTCGGGATCGAGCAGGATCTCGACCCCGTCCTCACCGGTGTAGCCGGTGCCGCAGATCAGCGCCGGACGGCGCCCGACGTTCTGGGCGAGCACGTGGAAGCGCTCGGGGAGATCGATCTCCAGCGTGTCGGCGACGATGGCGCGGGCGTGCGGGCCCTGCACGGCGAGCATCGCGTAGCGGTCGGCGACGTCACGGACGGCGACGTCGTAATCGCGCGACCAGCGGCCGAGCCATTGCAGATCGGTCTCGTGGTTGGAGGCGTTGGTGACGATCAGGAAGCGGTCGGTGCCGAGCCGGTAGGCGAAGACATCATCAACAACTCCTCCAGACTCGTTGCATACGCACGAATACTGGGCTCCTCCAACTTCGATCCGCGAGACATCGTTGGAGAGCACCAGTTGCAGGAAGGCAGTCGCCCCCGGACCCTCGACCTCGACCTCGCCCATGTGGGAGACGTCGAACATGCCGGCGTGGGTGCGGACCGCCGAGTGCTCCTCTTTGATCCCCTCGTAGAGGACCGGCATCTCCCAGCCCGCGAAGGGCACCAGTTTGGCGCCGAGCTCCTCGTGCTGCTCGTACAGCGGGGTGCGGCGTAGGGCGGCGACGTTCACGCCGCCCAATCTACTCGCCTGGCGCGCCTGGCAGCGCGCCTACTCTTTGAGGAATCCCGGGACGTCGATGTCGTCGTCCGACACGCGCAGTTTGCGGATGTCGGTGTCCTCGGCGGAGACCCGCGGCCGCGACTCGTAGCGACGCCGCACCCGCTGGGGCGAGCGCGCCAGAAGCTCGAAGCCTTCGAAGCCGGTCGCGATCACGGTCACCCGGATCTCGTCCCGCATCGACTGGTCGACGACCGAGCCGAAGATGATGTTGGCGTTGTCGTCGGCTTCCTGCTGGACC
>JAFDWD010000286.1 GCA_018268695.1 Actinomycetota bacterium | reverse complement strand
GAAAGTTTCCTCGGGCGCCCGGCGTTCATAGGCAACATGGCATTCCTAGAGACGATCCGCCGCCTTTGGAAGCACAAGATCCTCGTCGGCCTGGTTTTCGTGCTGGCGATCTTCGCAGCCATCCTGAGCGCCTATCAGGTCAGCTCGGGAGGGCTCAAGAGCCGCTCGCTGAGCGTCTCGGCCGCGTCGAGCCAGATCCTCGTCGACTCGGTCCCCTCCGCCCTCTCCCAGGGCGTCGAAACGAGCACCTTCGAAGCCCTCGCGACGCGGGCGAAGATCTACGGTCAGTACCTGGCGAGCCTCTCGGCCCGGGTCGAAATCGCCGAACGCGCCGGCGTCCCGGTCGCCTCGCTCTCGACCAACGGCCCGTTCTCCACCGCCACCGGCCAGGTGAACTACTCCGCCGAGTCCTCCGGCGAACGCGCCACCGAACTGCTGCAGGAAGGGGCGGGCAACCGCCTTGTCTTCTCCGCCCAGGAAGGCGTGCCGATCATCACCGTGGACGCCCAAGCGGGTAACACCGAGACCGCGATCGCCCTCGCCTCGGCCTCTTACGGCACCCTCCACAAATACATCAAAGGCCTCGACGTGGAAGGCAAACCGCTCCGCCACGGCGTCACCGTGCGCGAGCTCGGCGCCCCCGAGGGCGGCACCCTCGGCGGCTCCAACGACAAGATGCTGATGGCGCTGGCCTTCCTGCTCACCTTCGGGCTCGGCTGCGGCCTGATCCTCGTCATCCCCGGCGTCATCGCCCGCTGGCGGAGCCTCGGCGAGGCCGACAAAGACCCGGCGCGGCCGACCGCAGGAGCCTCGATCCGCCCTGTCGACGAGCCCCTGCAGGCCGCCGACGAGCTGATCTTGCCACCCTACCCGGTGGTCAGCAAGCGGCGCAGTCGCTCCCGCAAAGCGGTGCGCGAGTCCGAGCATCGTGATCCCGAGCGCCACGACTCCGACGAGACCAAGCCGCCCGTGACCGGGCAGCCCGCCACCACGGGCTGATGGAGGCCGCCACCGGGGTCCGGCCGTACGTCGGGCGACCCGCCG
>JAFDWD010000285.1 GCA_018268695.1 Actinomycetota bacterium | reverse complement strand
TTTCTTCCGGCTGGATGGTCTGTTCGAAGTTCTCCGGCATCACGTTGGGCGGGTAGCCCTTCGCGATTATCGCGTTCGGGTCGACGATCGACTGTTCGATTTCAGCTTCCGACTGGCCGGGCAGGACTTCGTCCAGGTCCGGGCCGGTGGTGCCGCCCGAGTTGGCGGCGGCCAGCGTGTGGCAGCCACCGCAGCCGTTGTTGGCGAAGACCTGGGCACCGGGGCCGCCTTCGACTTCCGGCGGCGCCGCGCCGGGCACGCCCGCGTACTTGCCGACGTAGGCGGCGACGTCCTCGAGGTCGGTGCCTTCGACGATGTTGGCGGGCATGGTCGCCATCGGGTTGCCGTTGCCGGGACGGGGGTCCTCGATCTGCGCCTGGACGATCCCTTCCACCGTCGCATCGTCGAAGCCGCCGGTTTCGCGGGCGGCGGCGAAGGCGTCGTCGAGGTTCGGCCCGGTGACGCCCGAGGTGCCCGCCTGCGCCATCACGTGGCAGGTGCCGCAGTTCTTGGTGAAGAGGACGCGGCCCCGCGCGATGTCGGGGTTCGTGGTCCCGCAACCGGAGATCACGACGACGGCCGCGAGCAGGGCGACGAGCGGGGCGAGCAGGCGAATGGGCTTAGGAAGGTTCTGCATACGTCGGAAGCGTCGGGGAGTCTATATGTCGAGGCACCCGCGACGACGTTTGCCGGCCGGCGAAGGAAGAGTACATTTGCATCGAAACGCACTAACGTGAATTTCGTCCGCGAAGGAGGCCGCGATGCAGGTGAGGGATGGGATGTCGGATGTGTCGGTGACGGTGGGCCCGTCGCACACCCTGAGGCAGGCCGCGAAGGCGATGGTCGACCGCAACGTCGGCGCCGCCCTGGTGATCGACGACGAGGCGCCCACGCCGGGGATCGTCACCGAGCGCGACCTGCTGCTCTCGATCGGGGCGGGTGACGATCCGGACGTCGAGACCGTCAGCGGCCACATGACGGAGTCGGTGCTCGCCGCGGCTCCCGACTGGAGCCTCGAGCACGCCGCCGCCGAGATGGCGCGCCGCAGCGTGCGCCACCTGGTGGTCTTCGAGGAGGGCGACGTCGTGGGCGTCCTCTCGATGCGTGACATCGTCAAGGTCTGGACCTCCGCCGGCGCGACCAGCGAAATGCCGCTGCCGAGCAACGCGAGCGGCGGCTAGCGCCCCGGAGGGGCTACGAGACCGCCTCAGCCCTGCGGACGGCCCGAAGAAGGCCGAGACTCAAGGTAGATCTGCTCGACCGGCAGGGTGGCGGGACGCGCCTCCTGTCGGCGGGGCAGGCTGTAGTAGCTGCGGATCGAGCTCCGCACGATCGCCCGGAAGGCGAAGAGCATCACGATGATGCCGATGTAGGACCAGACGAAGGCGGAGAAGGCAAAGCCGTTCGCGTAGATCCCGGCCACCGCACCGGTCGCCCCGAGCGCGAAGAACGCCGGACCCCACGACGAACGCGGCGTCTGGATCGTCTCGGTCGGCCCTTGGATGCGCGTCGGCTGGCTCATCCGTGGGCGATGTAGAGGAGGGCGACGATGAAGCAGAGGGCGAAAACCGTCGCGGCAAAGGCGCCGGCGATCATGCCGGCGGTCATGTTCCTGCGTGCGGTCTCGCGATCCACGGGTGGATTTCTATCATTCCGGGCGGTCTGAGGGGGTTGTGCGGGCGGTAGCGGCCGTCCGAGTTTGGGGTCCTGGGCGTGAGTGCCGTGTTTCTCTGGCGGCCCAGATGGCGATGCACGCCTTTTCCACCCTATGGCGTGGAAAACCCGTGCATCGAGAAGTCGGTGTTGCCCAAACACGCACGGAAGCGTGGACTTCGCGCCTGCCAGGGGCGTGGACGAGACGGCCGGGCTCGCCGACCCCGCCTTGCGTCCCTTGCCCCGGGCTCCCAGGGCGCCGGCCGATCTCTACACGTGCGCCGCGATCGCCATCGAGACGAAGAGCAGCGCCAGGTACAGCAGGCTGAAGAGGTAGGTGCGGAGGGCCCAGCTGCGCTTTCTGGTGCGCAGGAGCATGTAGGAGAAGCCGATGAAGATGGCGCCGAGGAGCATCGAGGGGACGAGGTAGGCGACGCCGAGGCCGCCGGCGCAGAAGGGGAGCTGGGTGACGGCGTAGAGGAGGACGGTGTAGAGGAGGATCTGGCGTCGGGTCTCGTCCTCGCCCGCGACGACCGGGAGCATCGGGATGCGGGCGGCTTCGTAGTCGTCCTTCATCAGGATCGAGAGGGCCCAGAAGTGGGGCGGGGTCCAGAAGAAGACGATCGCGAAGAGGTAGAAGGCCATGCCGCTGAGCGAGCCCGTGGTGGCCGCCCAGGCGACCAGCGGCGGGACGGCGCCCGCGGCGCCGCCGATGACGATGTTCTGCGGCGTGCGGCGCTTCAACCAGAGCGTGTAGACGAAGACGTAGCCGAGCAGGCCGGAGAGGGAGAGGGAGGCGGCCAGGACGTTTACCTGGGTCGCCAGCAGGAGGAAGGAGAGGGCGCCGAGGGCGCAGCCGAAGAGGATCGCGGCCGTGGGGGAGACGCGACCGGCGGCTACCGGGCGATCCGCGGTGCGTTTCATCGTGATGTCGATGTCCCGGTCGAGGGCGTGGTTGATCGCGCCCGCGCCGCCGGTGGAGAGGCTGCCGCCGAGGCAGGTCAGCAGGATCAGACGCAACGACGGGCTGCCCGCCACGTACATCGTCGTCACCGTGGTCAGCAGCAGCAGCGACTGGACCTTCAGCTTGGTCAGCGTCAGGTAGTCGCGAAGAACGGTGAGCGCACGGGAGTTGGCGCCTGCCGCCTGAGTAGGCGCGGTCTGCGCGCCGGCACCGGAAGGCATCGTGCCGGTCAGGCTATCGGCTGCGACTCACGGACCGCGCGCTGCTCGGCCTCGTGGGTGCGGGCGGCGATCGCGGCGCGGATGTCGCGAAGCGGCCGGGCACTGCGGACGTCCGGCTGGACGTCGAAGTTGTGAACCGGAGGCGGCGAGACGGTGAACCACTCGAGCGTGTCCCCTCCCCAGGGGTCGTGGCCGGCGCGGGCGCCGCCTTTCACGCTCGCAACCGCGTTGAT
>JAFDWD010000284.1 GCA_018268695.1 Actinomycetota bacterium | reverse complement strand
CTACCTCAACTTCGACGGCGAGGCCGACGAAGGCCGCGTCCTCGGCTCCCTCTCCGCCGACCGCGGCGACGAAAAGCGCGCCCGCCTGGCCCAGATCAAGAAGGCCTGGGACCCGCGGAACCGCTTCCACGTCAACCACAACATCCGCCCCGCCTGAGGCCGAGCAAACCGCGCGTCAGATTGACCCCCTGTGAGGGGGTGGATCCGACGCGCGTCGAGTTGAGGCGCCCAGAGCGCCCGAACTCGACTCGCGGTCGGCGCTAAGCGCCTGAAGTCGCCGCGTTCAGCACCGAGGCCGCCTCTTGGTCGGCGGCCAGCTCGGCCTTCAGCTTGGTGCCGTCCTCGTCGGCCAATGCCGCCTCGTGGAGCTCGGCGAGGCGGGCGGCGGCGCCGGAGGTGCCGGCGAGGTCGGCGGCGGCCTGCATCAGGAGGGCGAAGCTTTCGGAGCCGTGCTCGTAGGTGGAGCCGTAGCCCTTGAGGACGTGCTGGAGCTTGACGATCTCGGTCGCCAGGGCCTGGTCGATCGGGGCGACGACGAGGGCGCGGTCCATCCAGGCGTCGATCTCGGCCTGCTCGCGGACGAAGCGGACCGTCCGCGGACGGAGGGGGCGCACGCGGGCCATGACGTTGAGGAGCGTGTAGCCGCCGACCGAGCTCGTGTTCAGCACCATCCCCTTGTTGGTGGTGATGTAGACGAGGCGGCGGAAGGACTGCGACTTCGACAGCGGGTTGCCGAGCCAGGTCGGCATCGTGTCGATGATCTCGTCGATCTGCGGGTGGAGGTACTCGCGCACCTCCATCAGCTGGTTGTCGCGCACTTTGGCTTCGTCGCGGATGCGCTTCATGCGACCGCGGCGGATCTTCTGCTGGGCCACCTGGATCGTGTCCTGGTAGGCCATCCAGAGGGCGATGTGGCGGGCCGCCTCGCGGGTCAGCTCGCTCTCCCCGTCGCGATCCTGCTCGAGGTCGGCGAAGCGCTTCACCCGCGCCAGGTAGCGCGCCGCGTAGGCCTTGTCCTGGAAGACGGCGGTGCGGACCAGGCCGTGGAGGGTCATCGAGCGGCTGCCGACCGGGAAGTCGCGGACCTGCTCGGCGAGGTCGCGCAGCGCCGGGCCGACCATCGAGCCGGGGTCGCGACCGGCGAGCTCGTTGCGCTCGCGCTCCTGCTTGGTCTTGCGCTCCTCGCCCGCGCGCGCCCGGGCGGAGCCGGGGATCACGTTCGGCGGGTCCACCTCAGACGTGTTCGAGTCGAGCGTCGCCGCGGTCCCGCCGGGGACGACGGAGAGCTCGATCGGCGCGGCGTCGGGGTCCGCGAAGGGATCGGCCGAGCCGGCCGCGGCCGCCTCGGCCTGGACGGCGGCGTTCGCTTCGTCCTCACCCTGGCGACGGGCGGCCTCGTAGCCGGCGGCGAAGGCGGCAAGCGATGCCTCGACCCCGCGGCCGGAGGCCTTGATCGCCTCTTCGTAGGCCTCGCGGGTGAAGGGGAGCGCTTCGGAGCCGGCGAGCGCGCCGAGCAGCGAGGAGCTGATCACGGATCCCGCGTCCTCGGCCAGCGCCATGAAGTCGTCGGCGACGAGGCGCTTGGAGGCGGCGCGCGCCCCTTCGATCAGCGCAGCGTCGTTGACCCGGCCGTCGGAGAGCGCGATCTTCTCGTCGATCGAGTAGACGCGGCTGGTCGAGGTGATCAGCGTCGTGCGGTCGGCGGTGGTGAAGCCGCGCTGGACCGCGCGCCCGCTCTCCATCAACTCGGAGGCGATCACCACGTCGACCTCGCCGGGGGTCGGGAAGATGCTCATCACCGGGGTGTCGCGGACGCGCGGGCGGGCGTCGTCGCCGTCGACGTCGTGCCCCGGGGGCAGCATCTCCAGGTAGTAGACGGTGGCGCCGGTGCGCTGGGCGACGCCCGCGACCGAGGTCGTCTGCGCGTGGAAGCCCGCCCCCTCGGCGGTGGCGACGATCCAGTCGGCGAGCACGCCGCCGCCCTCCCCGCCGAGGGCGAGGATCGCGACGCTGAGCGGGCGCTTGCCCTCCGTCCAGCTCGACGACATCAGGCGGTGGCCGCCTCGAACTTGGCGGCGCGGCGCTCGATCCCGGCCGAGACGAACTTGGTCCAGCGACTGCGGACCTTCGCCTTGAATTCGTCCTTCTTGGTCGGGTTCTGGACCACGTCGGTGCGGTAGAAGCTCGGGCAGAGCGCCGCCGTGTGGGCATTGGTCCCGCAGACGCCGCAGCCGACGCAGCTGTTCAGGACGGTCGCCACCGGATCGGTCCGCATCGGGTCCGGGTTCGGCGCGATCGACAGCGACGGGCAGCCGCTGATCCGGATGCAGGCGTGGTCGCCGGTGCAGGTCTCGGG
>JAFDWD010000283.1 GCA_018268695.1 Actinomycetota bacterium | reverse complement strand
TGGAGCCGCCGACCGCGTTGACGGTGATCGGCACGCCGGGGAGAAGACGTTGCAGGTAGGGAGCGGTGAGTTCCTCGAGGCTGTCGCCGACGACCAGGACGCGGCCCGACCCTTCGTCGGCGCGGGCGGCCGGCGCCAGGGCGGCGACGGCGAGCAGAGCGGCAAGCAGCGCCGCGACGATTCCCCTGCGTTTCAGCATCGACGGGCTTTGTACCGCACCAGTCTGATCCCGGTCGCGATCGCGATGGTTCTGGCACTCGCCTCCTGCGGAGGTGGCGGCTCTTCGACCCGGTCCACGAACGTCGCCGAGAAGACCGTCAGGTCCCAGGAATCGAGACAAGTCGCCACCAAGGACCTGAAAACCAGTGACGGGAGTGCCTGCCAAGCCCGCCTCGGCAACTTCGTCGCCCGCATGAAGGACCTCCGCCAGTCCCTCCTCGCGGGCCTCAGCTACGACGAATACGTCCTCCGCGTCCGCGCCATCCGCGACGCCTACGAGGCCGTCCCGGTCGACCAGCTCGGCGCCGCCTGCGTCACCGGCCCGGCCGCCGACGCCGAGGACGCCTTCAACGAATACCTGCGCGCCGCCAACGCCTGGGGCGAATGCGCCGCCACCGCCGGCTGCGCCGCGAGCGACGTCGAAGCGAAGCTCCAGCACCGCTGGAAGCTGGCGTCCAAGAGCCTCGACGCTGCCGAGAAACAGACCTAAAAGTTGTGCGTTCGTACTTTTGCTCGTATATGACACCTAAGTACGAACGCACCTCCTCGCCGCATGCCCCCGGCCCTTACCTCACCCCAGACCGCGCAACAGACCGTCTACCGCGCCCCGCCCACCACCGTGTTGACGATCTGGTCGGCGTAGGCGTCGGCGATCCTCTCGGCCGGGTCGGGCCCACGGCGGCGGTACCAGTCGGGGAGGCCGTTCAGGGCCCCGAAGATGAAGTAGGTGGCGAAGTTGACGTCGAGGTCCGGGGCCGCTTCGCCCGCCTCCTTGACCTCGCCGATCAGCCCCGCAAGGCGGCTCTCGTAGGTTTCGCGAATCTGAACTACCTCTTTGCGCCGTTTGCCGGTGAGGTGCTTCCACTCGGTCGCGTAGATCCCCACCCGCTCGATGTTGCGCAGGTACCAGAAGGAGCAGGAGCGGCCGAAGCTGCGCAGTCGCT
>JAFDWD010000282.1 GCA_018268695.1 Actinomycetota bacterium | reverse complement strand
CTCCAGGATTTGGGAAACTCGACGCCGCGCTGTTCGAAGGCGGGCTTCTCCGGGTTGCCGATCACGGCATCGCGGATCTCCCACTCGATCTGGTCGAAAGGATGCACTCCGGGCGTCGAGAAACGACGCTCTACGGAGAGGCCCCGCAGACCGTTCTTGGGACTGGTGGTGGCGGTCTTGGACATCTAGAACTGCTCCTCTCGCAGGCGTCTTTTAGGGGTTGACGAGATTCCTCTTCACGTCGGACGGAACCTTTGATTTTCGTCCCCTGGCGGCACCTCTTTGGCTCTACATATTGTGACAACCCCGCAAAGCGGGCACAAAGTTTTCGACGGGGTACCCTCCGCATATGGTCGATGAGTTCCGGCGGGGTGCCGAATCGATGGGTGACCGCGCTCGCGACGCGCGCGAGGCGGTGAATGAGCGTGCTCGCGACGCCCGCGAGGCGATGGGGGAGCGCGCGTCCGCGGCCAAAGAGGCCGCCTCCGAGCGCGCCACCGCTGCCAGGGAGGCCGCCGTGGAGCGGGTCGACGCCGCCAAGGAGGCGACCGCCGAGGCGATCGCCGCGGTCAAACCGAAGCTGCGCGGCGTGTCACACGAGTGGGCCTTCTTCGTGTCGCTCGTGCTGGGCGTCGCCCTGATCGTCTTCGCCAAGACCCCGAAGGCGACGCTCGCCGTCGCCATCTACGCGGTCAGCCTCTCGGCCCTGCTCGGCACCAGCGCGCTTTACCACCGGGTCAACTGGAAGCGGCCGAACGTCCGCGCCTGGATGCGCCGCCTGGACCACACGATGATCTTCTTCCTGATCGCCGGCACCTACACGCCGTTCGCGCTGATCGTCATGCACGGCACGATCGCCACGGCGGTTCTCGTCTTCGTCTGGGTCGGGGCGATCGCCGGTGCGATCGTCGAGATGGTCTGGATCGGCCACCCCAAATGGGTCTCGGCGACGGTCTACCTGACGATCGGCTGGGTCGCCGCCGTCGCCTTCCCGCAGCTCTGGAGCACCCTCGGTCCCAGCGGCGCGCTGCTGCTCGTCGGCGGCGGGCTCCTCTACACGGCGGGCGCCGTCATCTACGCGATCCAGCGACCGAACCCGGTCCCGGCCGTCTTCGGCTACCACGAGGTCTTCCACGCCTTCGTCATCGCCGCCGCGCTGGTCCACTTCTCGGTGATCGCCTTCTTCGCCCTGCCGAAAGCCTGACCCACGTACGGCCTCCGCGGAGGCGAGGGGAGGACTGCTCAGGCCGCCGCGGCGGCCTGAGCCTGGGCGCGGGCTTCGGCGACCTCCTCGGCGGAGGCGACCAGCTCGCGCAGCATCTCCTCGAGCGCGCCGGACTGCTCCG
>JAFDWD010000281.1 GCA_018268695.1 Actinomycetota bacterium | reverse complement strand
TTCGAGGTATTCGGCCGGGATCTGTTTCTTCCAGCCCGGCGCGGCTTCACAGCGGAGCACTTCGATCTGCGGGGCGAGGCCCGCGGCGGTGAAGGCGGTGTCGCCGATTTCCCCGGCATAACAGCCGGCGTTGGCGAGGACCTCGGAGACGTACCAGTCGGCGTGGTTATAGGCATAGATCGCACCGTAGGTGTCGGCGGGCATCCCGGCGGCGGAGAGGTAGCGGGCGGCGGCGAAGATCGCGTCTTCTGGATCGTTCGGATCCGCGACCCCGTCCCCGTTCGCGTCGACCCCGTATTCGGCCCAGGTGGCGGGCATGAACTGCATCCAGCCCTCGGCGCCGGCCGAGGAGGGGCCGAGGTTGGTGCCGAAGCCGGTCTCCACCGCGTTGATCCCGGCGAGGACGGCCGGGCCCTGGGGGCCGAGGGCGTAGGCCGCCGAGGCGCGCCTGTAGATCGGGATCAGCTGCGGGGGCACGGCGGTGGCCGCGCAGGCCGAGGCGGTCAGCGAGGGGATCTGCAGGACGGGTGCGGGGAGATTGGTTCCCGCTTCTTCGCCCGCCCGCTTCGCCGCTTCGTCGGCTTCTTCTTCGGTGGCGGCTTCGGCGAGTTCTTCCTCGCCCTTGGTCGGGGCTTCCGCGGTGGTACCGCCGGAGGCCGGAGGCAGCTTCGGGTGGCGGATCGCTTCGGGGACGAGGGGGGAGTTTTCGGTGACCGTTTCGCCGCCGGGTTTGTGGGTGGCTTCTTCGGGCGCCGCTTCTTCCTTCGGCGCTTCCGTCGCCGGCTCTTCCTTGGCTTCGGTCGCCGGTGCCAGGGGAGTGTTTTCGACCGGCGCGCCGAGGGTCGCTCCGTGCGTCGGTTCGACGTTTTCCGCCGCCGCGGCGACACCGATCGGCAGCGCCAGGGCGACGGTGAGGACGCCGGCCGCGACGACCGCGCGGAGCTTGCGGGGAAAGACGCGCATCAGCTCAGCCGAGGACGTTGGTGACTTGCCACTTCTTGCCCACGCCCTGTTCCATTTCGAGCCGCAGCTCCGAGGTCACGCCGACCCGCAGCAGGGAGACGCTGACGGTGTAGGCGTTCCCCTTCGAGGGCCCGGCGACGACGTTGACCACCTTCGCCTTCGGCACCTTGACGCTTGCCGGCTGTCGCGGAGGACGGCGGAGGAGGGCGCGGGAGAGCTGTTTCGTGCTCGTCAGGCCGAAGGCCTTGCGGACTTTCGTGTCGATTCCGCCGACCTCATAGGAGACGAAGGCCTCGGCGAAGCGTCGCGCGACCCTCTTCGCCGCCTTCGGGGCGGGCGGCCCGGTGAGTTCGTCGGCGCCGTTGGCGGCTTCGCCGCTCGCCGCGGTTCCGGTGCCTGCTCCGGCGATGTCGGCTCCGCTCGCCGTCGCCAGGCTCGAGGCCTGCGCCTGGGCGGAGGCGGTGGCCGCCGGAGTCGCGCCGATCTTCGCCGTGGACGCGGGAGCGTCGTTCGCGGGCGTCGCGTCCCGCGTGGCGGGTTCCTCCTGGGTCGGCGCCTTGGTCGTCTGCGGCTCCTTCGAGACCGCCTTGCCGTCGCCCACTCCGGACTGCACGTTCTTGGCCGCGGCGAAGTCGGGCGGTGCGCCGTGGAGGGTCGGGCCGGCCGGCTTCGACGCTTCCTTCTTCGGCTTCGGCGCGGGTACGACCACGGCGGGCGTCGGAGCCGGGGAGCGCTGCGGGGTGACGAAGGCCTCGGTGGTCCCGGCGCTCGAGCCCGAGCCGCCGGACCCGGCGATCACCAGCGCCGCGACGACGCCCGCGACCGCGACCCCGCCACCGCCGAAGACGCCGATCGCTCCCCGTCGTCCCAGGCGATAGAAGGAGTCCTCGACCGGCCAGGCCACGTGTTCGCGCAGGAACCACCCGGCGTCCTCGACCGCGAGCCACGCACGATCGACGCCCTCACGGGCGGTCTCGACGCCTACCCGCAGGCGTCCGGTGCCCTCGGTCTGATCGTCGATCAGCTGCCGCTTCTGATCGCTCGCGTCCATTTTCTTCTTGCCAGATTGTAAGAGCACTTTCCGGGACGTTGTTTCGGCATAACCGGCCGAATCCCTAAGTGGGGAGCGGGATTGCGCGCCCACTCCCCACTTTTACGTATTTGTTACAGGGATAACTCGGGTCCGTCAGGCCGCCGCCGCGGCCTCGGCGCTAGCGCGCTCGAAGACCAGGGCGCCTTCGGTGGTGTCGACGCGGACGGTGTCGCCCTCGATGAACTCGCCCTCGAGGATCTTCAGCGCCAGCTTGTCGACCAGCTGCTTCTGGATCACCCGCTTCAGCGGGCGCGCTCCATATACGGGGTCGTAGCCGAGGTTGCCGAGCAGGGTGCGGGCGTCGTCGGTGAGCTCGATCGCGATGCCGCGCTCGGCGACGCGTCCGACCAGCTGGTGGACCTGGAGCTCGACGATCCGGCCGATGTCGGCCTTCGAGAGGCGGTGGAAGATCACCGTGTCGTCGATCCGGTTCAGGAACTCGGGCTTGAAGGTCGCCGCCAGCGTCTCTTCGATCGCCTCCCGGATGCCCTCGTCGACGACGTCGCCGACGATCCGGTCCTATCCGACGTTGTAGGTCATGATCAGCACCGTGTTGGTTATGCTGACCGTCCGGCCCTGGCCGTCGGTGAGGCGCCC
>JAFDWD010000280.1 GCA_018268695.1 Actinomycetota bacterium | reverse complement strand
GACCTCGGTGGCGGAGGCGGTCGCGGCGGTCGAGCCTTCGATCGGGGGGATCGCAGCTTCCGCGCTTCCTTCGCCTTCGCCTTCGAGTTGCAGGCTGTCGAACTGGACACCGGACTGGGCCGCGATCTGGTCGAGTTCGACCAGCAGCGACGGCGTCTGGTCGCCGGACGGGACCGCTTGGCCGAGCTCGACGAGCTGGTGGTAGGCGGCCGGGAAGGTGCGGCGAGCCTCGGTCGCTCGGGTTACTTCGGTCCGTGCAGATTCGATGCCGGCCGTGAGCGATTCCGCCTGCTTGCCCAGCTTGTCGGCTTCGTCGCGCGCCGGGCTCAGGACAAGGGTCCAGAAGGCGATGGCCACGGCGGCCACGGCGATGATCGCCACGATCGGTCCGGTCGATTTGCCCATCAGTCGGCTCCCGGTTCAGAGGGTCCGGTCGCCGACGATCCGGTGGACGTGGTTTCGGTCGACGTCGTTTCAGTCGACGTCGCTTCGCCGGAGCTCGATTCGCCTTCCGAGGACGATTCGGTGGTGATTTCGGGGACGATGCCTTCCCCGGTTTCGACGGGAGGTACCGGCGCGGCATCGAAGCCCGCGACCAACTGGAACTGAGCGGCCCTGCCGGTACCGCCGCAGGTCGACGCGGTTTCGGCCGACGCGCCTTCACCGCCCACGGTGGAGGAAGGGAGGCCGACGCGGGTCACGCCGTCGATTCCCTTCAGTGCCTCGACGAAGCCGGCGACGGCGGCCTGACTGCTGGCGCAGCCGACCATTTCCAGCGCCGGGCCGGCGATCTGGCTGCGCAGGCCGATGCCGGACCCTCCAGAGACGGCGGCTTCCGGCGAAACGCTTCCGGTGAGACTCGTCAACTGCACATCGGCGGGAAGGACGAGCGAGAGTTCCGCCAGGACGCGTTCCCAGTCGAAGCGGCTGTCCGCCAGTTCGGTGATCGTCGCCAGGCGCTGTTCGCGGACGTTCGAGAATTCGGTGTAGGAGGCGAGGGAGGCCGCCTTCGCTTCGACGCTCGACTTTTCGCTTTCGAGGGAGGCGACTTCGGCCTTACGGTCGGCGACCTTGTCGTTGGTGACGACCAGCGCGGTGATCGCGATGACCGCGGCGGCGAGGGCGCCGACGACGATGTAGGCGAGCGGGCCGGCCCGCAGGGGCTTGCGCCCGCCGGGGCGCTCCTCTGCCGGGATGAGGTTGACGGGGCGCATGTCAGAGGTCCAAGGCGAGGCCGAGGGGCAGGGTCAGCCGCGCCGCGGTGACGGCGGCGTGGCCGGAGAGGGCGGCGGGACGGCCGATCGCGATCGGGAGGCCGACGGCCCGCTCCATCTGTTCGGGAAGTCCAGGGATCGCACTGCCCGGGCCGCAGACGACGATCCGTTCGACGGGAACCGCCCCTTCCTGGGCGGCATAGAAGTCGAGCGAGAGGCGGAGCTCGTCGACGAGTGAGGCCGACCCGTGCTCGAGCGCCTCCCGCGTTCGCGCGACGACGACCGGGTCGCCCTCGATCTCGGCGAGCGGACGACCGAGGCCGACGTAGCCGAGCCAGAGGCCGGCGTGCTCGGGGGAAAGCCCCGTGCTCGAGGAGAGACCACCGGCGATGTCCTCCAGGCCGACCGCGGAGACGCGGGTGAAGAGGCAGGATCGGCCGCGCGCCACCGCGAGGTTGGTGGCCCCGCCGATGTTGCAGTAGAGGATCGCGGCTCGCTCGCTTGCCGGGACCGCCTCATCGATGGCGGGCGCGGATGCTTCGGCCTCGTCGGCCAGGGCGCGGATCATCCCGAAGGCAGAGAGGTCGACCCCGACCGGTTCCAGTCCGGCGTCGCGCAGGGGGCGAAGGGTGGCGAGGATCATCTCGCGCCGCGCCGCGACGACCATCACGTCGATCTGTGCCGGGGTGTCGGCAGTTGCCGCGACGCCACCGACCACGCGGTGCTCGATCACCGCCTCCTCCAGTGGCATCGCGATCTGCTCCTGGGCGCTGAAGCGGACCGCGGCGTCGAGCTCGTCGGGATTCTCGATCGCCGGCAGACGCAGCGTTCGGACGACCAGACGTTGATTCGCGATCCCGAGGCGCACCCTCTTGCTGAGCCCGTGGGCGTCAAACAGCGCCCGGACGGCGTCGGCCACAGCCTCGGGCTCGGCCACCTCGCCGTCGCGAAAGGCCTCGACCGACATCGCTTGGACTCCGGCTGCCGCAATCCGCGGGACGGGATCGACGGATGCTTCGACGGCGGCGACGCTGCCCGTCTCGATCTCGAGGCCGACGACGGCGCCTCCGTCCGCCTTCCGGCGCCCGAAACTGGGGAGTGAGAGCTCGGGCCCACCCAGCGTTCGCCGGCCATTGCCGGCTCGACCTGACCCCGGTCGTCGTAGCTCAGGCCGTCGTGGCCGCGGGAGGTTGATCTGCTTGGTGAGGAGCGAGGTCATGAGGGGTGTCGCCGACTCGTAGCCGACCCCTTTTCATCGGCCGTCAGGGGCCGATCCTTTCGCCCCCTACCTACAAATCGGCGACACTCGTCCGGTCCTCATTCGGTGGTCTCGCGACCGATCACCCAGTCCGATTTGACCGGCTCCAGGAAGTGCGGTGGCTCGGTCGTCTGGAACCGTTCGTCGTATTCGTAGTTCTTCAGGTATCCGGTCGTATTAGTGGTGCCCACCGCACCTCGGTAGTACTGGGCGATGGCCCCGACGACGTTGAGGTTCTTCAGCTTCGGGCCGCACGAGTAGTTGTCGACGATGAACGAGTGTTCGAGGGCCAGCAGCGCCGCTTCGATTTTCGGTTCTTCCATCGTTCCGGTGAGGTTTGCGCTGCCCGAGTTACAGGTCTTTTCAGTTATCGTGACGCCGTTTTCGGTTCGGATGGTGGTGGTCACCTGAACTGGGTGCTTGACCCGGATGAAGTTGTTGGCGATCAGACCGAGCATGCCTTCCTGGTTCGTCTTGGTCAGGCTGCCGGTGATCACGATGTCGTTCTGGGCGGCGATCGTGAGGGGCTTCGAGAACGTGCCTTGGACGTTGACGTTGCCGCATTCGCCTTTCGCTTCGGCGGAGTATTCGACCCCGAACGGGGTGTACTGACCGGTGCAGGCGATGCTGGAGACGTAGATGACCCCGTTCGGCGGATACGCCATCGTGGTCCCGGTGCACTGGGTTCCGTGCCCGACGACGATCTGCGAGCCTTGTAGGCAGATGTTCACTTCACCTTTGAAGTTGTATTTCGATTCGGCTATTTCGGCGAGTTCGTGGTTCGATTTCGGCGGGATCAGGTCGCCTTGGCCGTAGAGGTAGTGGCCTTTGATGTTCGATGAGCTGCCGCTGCAGTTCGATCCTGAGTTGAGGATCGAACTGCTGGTCGAGAGCCATCCCGGGGAGTTCGGGTAGCTGACGATGATCGCGTCCCCCGAGCTCCGACCGAGGGTCGGGCTTTCGCAGAGGACGAAGACGTCATTCGTGCGCATCGGGCCCTTGATGTTGTCACCCTTGACGAATGAGATCGTGTCGCAGTACTCGGGACTCTTGGGCTTGTTTTCTGAGTTGTAGTAAGTGCTGCCCACCTTGTGGAGCACTTCGCCCAGTGAGCCCAAGACTTGGCCTTCTTCGTTTGTGAGTGGCACTTCGGTACGGCCTTCCGACACCTTTTTCGAGCAGCGCGTAGTCGCAGCTTTGATCAGCACTTCCTTGCCGTAGGTCACCGGGTCGGAGGTCTCGCGCTGGGTGAAGTAGACGTAGTCGAGGAAGCTGGCGGGCTTGAACGTAGCCGTCACCGCCACGTGGGTTTCGCCGACGAACCCGTTTGAGCGGATCCGGAAAGTTCCGCCCATGGGCGTGCCCATGGGTTCGAGGAAGCTGGACGTCGCCGCCGCGAGCGAGGATCCGTCGCAGGTGGAATGTGCTTCCGGCGGCTGTTCCGCCGGCAGTAGTTCGATGGCGTAGGTCGCGTTGGGCTGGCCGGGGACCGGGCGCCGTTTCAAGGTCGACCCCTTCTGGTTCAGCGCCGTCGGCTGTCCGGCGGGAACGGCGCCGGTGCACTTTTCCCAATAGTTCGGTTCGGCGTGGAGGTGGAACGCGTATTCGTTCACGCCGACCAAGGCGGCCTCGTAGGCCTGTTTGCGCAAGAGGTCGCGCCCTGACTGCTGGGCGTCGCCGTTGACCGCAGTGACGGCGACGGTCGCCAAAAGCATGATCAAGGTGATCCCGATCACCGTCATGATCATCGTGAAGCCATCTTCGTCGCGAGTTTTCATTGGCATGGCGGGGCGCCCTGGGTGTTGTATTGGGGAGGCGTGAGGCGGAGCGTGGCGCTGTCCTTGACCGTCGCGGCGGCGCTCGCGTCTCTGGTCGGGTTGGACCGTGGTTCGGCGCTGAGCGCGATCCGCAGGTACACCGTTTCGGCGGCCTTCGAGCCCAGACTGGGAGAGGCGGTCAGCGGGGTCGTCGCAAGGGCGCCGTTGACGAAGTTGTAGTAGGTGAAGACGGCACTCCCTTCACCGGGACCGACGTTTTCGAGCAGCTTCCGTTTCACTCCGCCTTCGGTCTCCCAAAGGGTTTTGCCTTCGAGAGCGATCGTGCTTTCGACTTTGGGCGGAGACGCGAGGCTTTGTTTCCCGCTTTCGGCGTGGAAGAAGCTCAGCTTAAGTGGCGAGCTTTCTTCTTTGATCGGGATGACCCTGGGGGCGTAACAGGCAGAGTGCAGCTGTTCGATGATCTTGGTCATCGTGATCCGGGCGTTCTGGGTCGCTTCCACCCGTGCATCCACCCGCGCGTTGCCGTGGAGGGTGGAGACGATCACCATGCTCAGCCCGGCAAGGACGATCATGCCCATCGCCATTCCCACGAGGAGCTCGACGAGGGTGGTCCCGCGCTCGTCGCCGGGTTCGGGCAGCCCATTCATGGACACTTGAGTTCCGTGGTCTTGCTGCCGGTCGATCCGGTCCCGGAGAGGCTGAGCGTCGTCGTGACCGGGGCCGCCACGGTTTCGAGGCTGAGCGGGGTCGAGACTTCGAGTCGGCGGTATTCCAATTCATTGGTGGCGTTCTTCAGCCTCGCCGAGGCGCACACTTTGTAGGTGCTCCACGGCAGTCCGATCGCTTTGGTCGCGGCACCTTCCACCGCCGCCAGACCGGACGGGTTGCTCGTGTAGACGCGCCGTACCTTGGTTCCGGTTTCCGGGCACTTGGCGTCGGTGAGGACCACCGTCGCACCGCTTACGTTGCCGCCCAGGTAGGTGACCAGAGCGCTCAGCGCGGGAACCTGGATCTGCGGCGTCGAAGGTAGCCCTGGGTTGACCTTGACGTTTCCGATGGCGGGAGAGTTCGACTGTTCCGGCTTATCTGCCGTGCATGACCCGGCGTAGACCGCGTAGGTCGCCGCGAAGGGGAAGATTGGACCGGTTTCGAGCGGCGCGGCGAGCTTGACGATCCCAGGGGTCCCGAACATCGCCGCGGGCTTTCCGCCTTCGGAATTGAAGACCATCATCGAGTCGATCGATGCGGCCCGCAGGGTCCCGGTACCGGGTTCGGCATAGACGAACTGAGGCGCGATCGCTCCGGCCCGGTCCCAGTAGACGGAGACCTGCTGAGTGCCGCCGGCGGGGACTTCGACGGAGGGCAGGGTTTCTTCCGTTTTCCCTTCTCGGTTGATCAGGCCGTTGCCCTTGGTCGTGACCCGATAGGGGCTGTTGGTCGGCGCGGGAATGTCGGCGAAGATTACGCACCCTTCTTCCCCGGTCGACCCGGTGGCGCTGGTCGGACCGGAGATCGTGGCGGTGACGCCGGAGACCGGTTTGCCTTCCCCGTTTGTCGCCTGGATCGCCAGCGCCCCGTGACTCGGGTCGAGAGACCCGTTGGACGGTGCCACGACGCTGTGGATCGATACCGGGTTCAGCAGGGCGGCCGAGGAGACGGTCGAGGTGATTTCGACGTAGTCGGCCGAGGCTTCTCCCGACGAGCAGGAGCGGGTGCCGCTCTTGTTGTTGACGAACCGGCCTTGTGAGCGGATCACGTACTTGGTGCCGCCGATGGTGGTTTCTTCGGGCGTCAGTTCCCCGTTCAGGCTCGCGAGCCGCATCGTCCGCATCCGCGCCTGCGCTTCCTGGGCGAGCCCGTAGGCGACCGAGCGGTTGCGCTCGGAGGCCGCCGAGTGCGTCGTCGCGGTGATCAGCGCCAGCACCGCGCCGGCGACGATCGCGAGGATCAGGGCGCTGACCAGGACCTCGATGATGATGAAGCCGTCCTCGGCTTTTGTTTGTCGCGCGCGCGCGGGCATTCGCTACGGCATCGACCGTCGGAGCACCTCCTTGAGGAGGTTCGACGGCAGTCCTACCGGGTTTTCGGCCCAACGCTTCAGTAAATGAAGCCACATAGCTACACTTGTTGAAGCGAAGTCCCCCGCGTCTCGCCTTGGATTGATGCCATGAGTGCAAGCAGCAACGCCGAATGCCCCGTCTGCAAGACCGCCGAGGTGGTTTGTGGGAAGTGGACGCTCCTCCTGATCAGGGATCTGGCCGAGGGGAATTGCCGCTTCTGCGAGCTTGAACGGTCGTTGGAGGGCATCAGCCCGCGGACTCTGTCGCTGCGGTTGCGGGCACTGGAGGAGGAGGGGATCGTCGAGCGGCACACGTATCCGGAGGTGCCGCCTCGGGTCGAGTACGCGCTGACCGCCAAAGGCGTCGCGCTGGTGCCGCTGGTTGAGGACATGCGCGCCTACGGTACGCGCTGGCTGCTCGAGGAGGCGGGGGATCCCGCCGAACCGGCCGCCCAGGCGACCGCCGCCTGACGCCCGCATAACTTGCAAGGCCTCGTGCACGCGCAGGAGGCCGAGCGGCCTGGGGGAAGGATGCGCCGTGCGCGACTTCCTGCTCAACGAAAGCCTTCGCCGCCTCGCCACCGAGGCCGCGACCCGTTACAACGCGATGGTTGCCGAAGGGGAACAGATTCCTTTCGACGTGGCGACCGATACGGCTGAGGACTCGCCGTTCTACAGCTACGTGCCGCAGACCGGCCGCTTCGTCGAGGAACGGGTCGGGGAGCTTCATGCACTGCCGAGCTGGGGCGCCGCGCGGGAGGCCGTCGTGGAGGCCGGGGTGGCGTCGACTTACCTGGAGGGGCGGGGCGAGGTCGTGCCGCCGGAACCGGGGACGCGGGCCGAACGGATGCTCGAGGTCTTCACGGTCGAACTGTTCCGGGAGAGCACCGGTTTCGCGCTCGATCGTAATCGGCTGGAGGCGCAGGTCGCCACGCTGGACGCGGAAGCGCGGAGTGCCGATGACGCCGATCTGCTGATGGTGCCGATCGTCGGGCTACGGATGTCGATGAACCGGCTGCAGCTTCCCAATGGGGTGCGGATCGTCCGCGCCGACCAGGTCGCGGCTCCGATCGAGGCGATGCGCAGCGAGGGCATGGGTCGCGCCGCCTGGGAGCCGCAGTTCCTCGCCGTCGCCGAGCAGGGGACCGACGGGGCCGAGGCGGCCCTGGAGCAGCTGCGCGAGCTGATCAGCGTGATGCGGATGTTCAAGGTCGGCGGCATCGGCCTCGGGCCGTTCGCCTTCGCCCCGACCGGGGAGGACACCTGGCGCCGCATCACCACCGGCGCGCCGGCGACCCGGCCGGGCGGCTTCCGCCTCTCTGAGGAGGAGGGCACCGAACTTGCCGACTTCGCCGCGATGCTGGAGCAGCGCCCCGACCCCGACAGCGCCCTCAGCTGGGCGGTCGGCCGCTTCGAGATGGGCTGCGAGCGCGAGAGCGCGATGGAAGGCCTCTCCGATCACCTGCTCGCGCTGCGCG
>JAFDWD010000027.1 GCA_018268695.1 Actinomycetota bacterium | reverse complement strand
GGGGAAGAAGCTGCAGAACGAGCAGCACGTCGGGATGGGATCGAACGGGCGGGCCGCGGTGGCCGCCGGAGTTGCCGTCTCGGATGACTGAGCAGATCGCCGCCCGGTCCGATGTAGAGCCGGGCGGCGTGCTGCCCGCCGATGAGGTCAAGGCGACCGAGGAGGTGCTGGTCCTCGACTTCGGGGGCCAGTACTCGCAGCTGATCGCGCGGCGGATCCGCGAATGCGGCGTCTTCGCCGAGCTCCTGCCGGCGAATGTCGACGTCGAGCGGATCAAGGCGCGCAAGCCGAAGGCCCTCGTGCTTTCCGGCGGGCCGGCCTCGGTCTACGAAGAGGGCGCGCCGGCCTTCCCGAGCCAGCTGCTGGACGTCGACGTCCCGATGCTGGGCATCTGTTACGGCATGCAGGCGATGGCGCTCGGGCTCGGTGGGACGGTCGAGGGCGCCGACGCGGGAGAGTTCGGCCGCACCGAGCTGACCCTCACCGACGGCGGCGGCAAGCTGCTCGGCGGCCTGCCCGAGGAGCAGAGCTGCTGGATGAGCCACCGCGACATCGTCCGCGCGGCGCCCGAGGGGTTCACCGCGCTGGCGTCCTCACCGAGCTCCCCGGTTGCAGCCTACGAGATGCCCGATCGCGGGCTCTACGGCATCCAGTTCCACCCGGAGGTCGTCCACACGCCCTACGGGACCGAGATCCTCACCCGCTTCCTCCGTGACGTCGCCGGCTGCACCGAGCAGTGGAGCGCGTCCTCGGTGATCGAGGAACAGGTGGAGAAGATCCGCGCCCAGGTCGGTGAGGGGAAGGTGATCTGCGGCCTCTCCGGCGGCGTCGACTCCTCGGTCGCGGCACTGCTCGTCCACAAAGCGGTGGGGGAGCGGCTGACCTGCATCTACGTCGACCACGGGATGATGCGGCTGAACGAGTCCGAGCAGGTGGTCGAGACCTTCTCCCAGTTCGGCATCCCGCTGATCGCGGTCGACGCCGAGGAGCGCTTCCTCGCCAAGCTCGCCGGGGTCGACGAGCCGGAGCGCAAGCGCAAGATCATCGGCGAGGAGTTCATCCGCGTCTTCGAGGAGGAGGCCTCCAAGCTCGACGACGTCGGCTACCTCGTCCAGGGAACGCTCTACTCCGACGTGATCGAGTCGGGCGGTACCGACCACGCGGCGACGATCAAGTCCCACCACAACGTCGGTGGCCTGCCCGAGGACTTCGACTTCGAGTTGGTCGAGCCCCTGCGGATGCTCTTCAAGGACGAGGTCCGCGCGGTCGGCTCTGAGCTCGGCCTGCCCGAACGGATGGTCTGGCGCCAGCCCTTCCCGGGGCCCGGCCTGGCGATCCGCATCGTCGGCGGCGAGGTCAACCGCGAGCGCCTCGACATCCTCCGCGCCGCCGACGCGATCCTCCAGGAGGAGATCCGCGCGGTCGAGATGTACCGCGAGCTCTGGCAGTCCTTCTGCGTCCTGCCGGTGGTCCGTTCGGTCGGCGTCCAGGGCGACGGGCGCACCTACGCCTACCCGATCGTGATCCGCGCCGTCACCTCCGACGACGCGATGACGGCCGACTGGGCCCGCCTCCCCTACGACCTGCTCGAGCGCGTCTCCAACCGCATCATCAACGAGATCCGCGGCGTCAACCGCTGCGCCCTCGACATCTCCTCGAAGCCCCCGGCGACTATCGAGTGGGAGTAGCCGCCGTCGTCTCGGGCGGCTGAACCACCGGGGGGTCGTCGGCGCCGGGGCGGTCGCGCTGGGTCCAGAGGAACCAGGCGAAGCCGACCAGGGTGAGGGCGATCGCGACCCAGAAGTTCAGGCGCTGGCCGAGGATGTGGTGGGCCGGATCGACCCGGAGACTCTCCTCGAAGATGCGGAAGGCGGAGTAGCCCATCACGTAGAGGGCGAAGAGGCCGGGCGGGCGGATCTTGCGGTGATGGCCGAGCCAGACGAGGAAGGCGGCCAGGGCGAGGT
>JAFDWD010000279.1 GCA_018268695.1 Actinomycetota bacterium | reverse complement strand
GCTCTCGACCTTCTTCTCGCTCTGGTTCGACCGCATCGTGCCGCTGCTCGGCGCCCTCTCCGACGAGCCGGAGGCCTACAGCTACCTGCCGGAGTCGGTGCGCAGCTTCCCGTCGCCGCTCGGCCTGGCCGAGAAGATGGACCGGGCGGGCTTCGCGGCGATCCGGTACACGGTGCTGGCAGGCGGGATCATCGCCATCCACAGCGGCGCCAAGCGCGCCCCCTCGCAGTAGGAGACCCGATGGCCCCCGGATCGGCCGTGCCACCGCCCGTGACGGCGGTCCTCGACGCCTCCCAGCGTTGGCTGCCGGTGCGGCTGGGCGAGGTCGAGGACCGGCTGCGCGAGGCGATCGACGGCTGGGGCGGGCCGCTCGGCGAAGACGCCGGGGCGACGCTGGCCGCGGGCGGCAAGCGGCTGCGGCCGATGCTGGTCCTCCTCTGCGCGGGCGAGGGCGGCCAGGAGGACGCCGTGCGGGCGGCGACGGCGATCGAGCTGGTCCATATGGCGACCCTGGTCCACGACGACGTCCTCGACGAGGCGCCACTGCGCCGCGGCCTGCCGACGGTCGCCGCGTCCTCGGGGCGGGCGCGGGCGCTGGCCACCGGGGATCTGCTGCTCTCGCGGGCCTTCGCCCTGCTGAGCGAGGCGGGCGACACGCGCTCGGTTCTGCTGCTCGCCGACGCCGCGGTCGCGCTCGCCCGCGGGGAGCTGGCCCAGCGCCAGGATGCCTTCGACCTCGCGATCACCGAGGAGCGTTATCTCGACCGCTGTCGCCTGAAGACCGCGGCGCTCTTCGAGTGCGCCGTCTCACTCGGCCACGACGACCCCGAGCTGCGCCTCTTCGGCACCCGGGTCGGCCTCGCCTTCCAGTTGCTCGACGACGTCCTCGACGTCACCGGCCCGCCGTCGCGGACCGGCAAGGCGCGGGGCACCGACCTGCTCGACGGCACGGTCACCCTGCCCCTGATCGAGGCCGCCCAGCGCGATCCCGGTCTGCGCGAGATCGATCTCCCGGGGCTGGATACAGCCGGCGCCGAGGAGGTCTGCGACCGGATCGCCGCGACCGGTGCCCTGGACACGGTCCGGGCGCGGGCGCTCGACCTGGTGGCCGACGGCAAGCGCGCTCTGGGCCGCACCGGCTTCGATCCCGAACAGCGCCGGCTGCTCGAATTGGTCGCCGACGGAGTCGTTCAGCGATACAGCTGATCCACGACGGTCCAAGCGGAGTACCATCAGGTAGATGCTCGGAAATATCGGCCCCCTGGAGATCATCGTCGTCCTGATCATCGCGCTGATCGTGTTCGGCCCCAAACGCCTGCCGGAGCTCGGCAACAGCCTCGGCAAGGGCATCCGCGAGTTCAAAGACTCGGTCACCGGCGAGAACAAGGACGACGAGGCCGAGGAGGACGCCGCCGGGTCGGTCGCCACCCCGAAGGCCGTCGAGGAGCCGGTCGAGCCGCCCACGACCCACCGGGTCGAGGCCGACGACGCGGAAGTCGTCCACGACAAGAACGGCTGAGGCCGTGGTGCCCGGGGGTCACTAGGATGCCGCGGCGCGTCCGGCCGGTCTCCCACGAGGACCAGCTCACCCTGGTCGAGCACCTCGACGAGCTGCGCCACCGGCTGATCGTCTGCCTGGTCGTCTTCGCCGTCGCCCTGGCGCTCTGCTTCTGGCAGAACCACCTGCTGTTGGAAATCGCCCAGAGCCCGCTGCCCGAAGGGCACAAGAAGCTGATCACCTTCGGGGTGACCGAGCCGTTCACGACCACCCTGACGGTGAGCGCCTACGGCGCCGCCATCCTGGCCGCGCCGTTCGTCCTCTGGCAGCTCTACGCCTACATCCTCCCGGCCTTCAGCCCCTCGGAGAAACGGGTGGCGCTGCCGATCCTGCTGCTCTTCCCGATCCTCTTCGTCGGCGGGATCGCCTTCGCCTACTTCGCCGTGATGCCCGCCGCCCTGCACTTCCTGCTCGGCTTCAACGAACAACAGTTCAACATCCAGGTGCGGGCGCGCGACTACTACAGCTTCTTCTCGATGACGATGCTGGCGGGAGGCCTCGTCTTCCAGATGCCGATGGTGATCCTGGCGGTGACGCGCCTGGGGATCGTGAGGATCGATCAG
>JAFDWD010000278.1 GCA_018268695.1 Actinomycetota bacterium | reverse complement strand
TCGGGCATCAGGTAGGTCGGCTCGCCGTCGGAGCGGATCAGCACCCGGTCTTTGTCGTCGCCGAAATCGGTCGTCCGCAGCCAGAGCGCGCCCTCGTGGCGGTAGGTGTGGCCGCCCGCGTCGAGCTTCGCCAGGGCCGCCTCCGCGTCGCCTTTCTCGACCAGGCTGCGCTCCGAGAACCAGGTGTCCATGACGACGCCGAACCGCGCCAGCGTCCCCCGCACCTGGTCGATCATCAGCGCGATCCCGCGATCGCCGACGACGGCGAGGTCGTCGGGGTCGATCCCCTCGGCGGCGATCTCCTTCCCCAGCTCGACCACGTAGTCGCCCTTGTAGCCGTCCTCGGGGAGCGGCTCGCCCTTCATCCGGGCGCTGATCGACTCGGCGAACTTCGTCACCTGGGACCCGGCGTCGTTGATGTAGTACTCGCGCTCGACCTCGTGGCCGACCGCCGCGAGCAGGCGGACGACCGCGTCGCCGTACGCCGCTCCGCGGCCGCCGCCGACGTGCAGCGGACCGGTCGGGTTGGCGGAGACGAACTCGACCAGGATCCGTTCCGGCGCGTCCGTCGGTGCCGGGCCGAGGCCGTCCCCGGCGGCGACCAGCGACGTCAGGGCGCGCCGGTACCAGGCATCGGAGAGGTAGAGATTGACGAAGCCGGGCCCGGCGACCTCGACCCGGTCGAGGTTCCCCACCTCGCCGCCGAGGATCCCTTCGAGCTCTCCCCGCAGGCGCTCGGCGACCGAGCGCGGGTTGTCGCCGAGCGGCCCGGCGAGCAGCATCGCGGCGTTGGAGCTGTAATCGCCCAGGTCGGGTTTGGGCGGACGGTCGAGGGTCGGGGCCGGCTCGGTGGGCTCGCCGTCGCGCAGTGCCCGCGCGGCGGCCTCGACGGCGCCCTTCAGCTCGGCGATCGAATCGATGGGAGGCATCGACCAATCGTAAGTGTCTGGTCGGGTCGACCGGTGGGCGGGGGTGCGGGCCGGTTACCCTGGATTGCTTGCGCGTAGGGGTGATCTCAGATGTCCATTCCAATCTCCCGGCACTGGAGGCGGTTCTCGAGTCGATCGAGGCTGCCGGTCCGGAGGAGATCTGGTGCCTCGGGGACATCGTCGGCTACGGCGCCCAGCCGGACGAGTGCACGTCCCTGGTCCGCGAGCGCTGCGCCTTCGTCCTCAACGGCAACCATGACCTCGCGGTGACCGGCGGGATCGACGCGGTGACCTTCTCGGAGACGGCGCGGGCGGCGGTCGACTGGACCAAGGGAAACGCCTCCGCGACGACGATCGAGTACCTCACAGGGCTCTCGCCGGAGGGTGAGCGGGAGGGCTTCGGGCTCTTCCATGCCTCCCCGCGCGACCCGATCTGGGAGTACGTGCTCTCGATCGACCAGGCGGAAGCCGGCCTCGACGCCCAGAAGGAGCGGATCTGCCTGATCGGCCACTCCCACGTCGCCCTCTTCTTCACCCGGCCGCCCTCGACCGGCCGGCGCAGCTTCGCCACCGGCGCCCAGGCGGGCGACGGGGACCTGCTCGACCTCGCCGAGGGCGAATGGCTGCTGAACCCGGGGAGCGTCGGCCAGCCGCGCGACGGCGACGCACGGGCCGCCTGGCTGGAGATCGACACCGACGAGCGGACCGCCCGCTACCACCGGGTCCGCTACGACGCGATCGCGGCCGGCGCGGCGATCCTCGATGCGGGGCTGCCGGTGGCGCTCGCCGAGCGACTCCAGATCGGTCGCTGATCTGTGTCCCATACCCCACAAATGGGCGACGAATAAGCAACCATCTCAACAGAAACTTAAGGCCGAATGCAGGGTAAATATCGACTCAGAAGTGTTCTCTAGACTCGAATCATGGGTCGCGTCCGCGCAGCCTCGCTCGTCCTTGCCGCGCTCGCGGTGGGCCTTCTGCTGGCAGCCTGCGGGGGCGGGAGCAACGCCGACCTGCTGCCCGGGACGACCGCCGAACAGATCAACTCGCACCTCGACGAAGTCCGGGTGAGCTATCAAGAAGGCAATTGTGAAGCCGCCGAAAACGGCGTCGCCAGCGTCAGCACCGAAATCGACGAACTAGGCAAAGTCGATGCGCAGCTGAAGAAAGCCCTCCGCCAGGGCGCAGCAAAGCTGTCTGAAGTGGTTCGTACGTGTAAGGAACAGGAAGAAGAAAAGGAACAGGCGGCCGAAGAAAAGGAATTCGAAGAACAGGCGGAAGTCGAAGCCGAAGAACTGGCGGAAGCCGAAGCCGAAGAAGAAGCGTTCGAAAAGGAACAGAAATCCGAAGAACGCGAACAGAAGGCCGAAGAAAAAGAACAAGAAGAAGCCGAAAAGCACGCCGAACAGCCCGGTCCGTCCGAACAGGGCGAAGAAGCTAAAGGCAAAGCAAAAGGCCACGAAAAGCAGGAAGAAATCGAAACCCCTGTCGAAGGTGCAGAAGAAGTGACTCCCCCGAATCCGGGAGAAGGCCCCGCGGGCGGGATCGGCCCTGGCGCGGAAGCGGGAGGGGCCTGATGGAGGCCGGGACCCTCTCCGGGCGCTACGAGACGGGCGAACGGCTCGGCTCGGGCGGCATGTCGAACGTCTACAAGGCGACTGACCGCATCCTCGAGCGCCAGGTCGCGGTGAAGATCCTCGCCGAGCACCTCTCCGACGACGAGCGCTTCGTCGCCCGCTTCCGGCGCGAGGCGCTGGCCGTGGCGCGCCTGATCCACCCGAACATCGTCCAGGTCTACGACTCGGGCGTCGACGACGGCCGCCACTACATCGTCATGGAGTACGTGGCCGGGCGCTCCGGCGCGCAGATCCTGCAGCGCCACGGGCCGGTCGACCCGGAGACGGCGGCGGAGATCGGCATCCAGGCCTGTGCCGGCCTCGACTACGCGCACCGCCGCGGGATCATCCACCGCGACGTCAAGCCGGGGAACCTGATGATCACCGGCGGGCCCGTCGGCAACGGC